>JAYTAB010000001.1:0-4225 GCA_043737735.1 Candidatus Saccharimonadota bacterium
GGGAACAATTCCAGCGGGAGATTACGAGCTTCAAGGGGCTGACAGGGCTAACGCCCCAGCAACCTGACTGGGGTCAGGTTTGAAGTGCACGTGGGTCAGGTATAGTAGTTTAGAATTGTAAGGACTGTACGCTCATTTTACCGTACATAATCTGTTATTACAACAAACAAATGTAGTATTTATTACTTATGCTTATCCCAGGCCAGAATATATTCTGAACACGTTCTAGTACCCCGACAACCCTATACTGATGGATATACCGGTCGCTAGCAGTAGTGCCAGGTGCATACTGAATCTGAGTGACAAATATTATTGCACACCCAAAACACAATGGATACTATGCGAGTGTACAAAGTTGAGGAAGAAAGTGAGGGTAGCAATATGGCAGACGTACGACATCAACACATGACCAGCTGGACAGGCTGGATTGGATTCGCAGGAGCGGTGATGACAGTTTCGGGTGTCATCCATGTACTGTATGGCATCGGTGCAATCTTCGGCCAGAGCTGGTACGCATATGGTTCCGGCGCAGCATGGGCCTTTGATGCTAAGACCTGGGGATGGTCTATGTTGGTCGGTGGAATATTGCTAATGATATCAAGCTCGCTCTTGCTAGCGGGAAACATGCTAGGGCGGTCCGTAGCCGTGCTGATAGCTCTGGCTAGCCTGGTGGCCAACTTAGCACTATTTACCACTGCACCAATCTGGTCTACTATCGCGGTAGTCGTCAACCTATTGATAATCTACGCCGTGACGGCTCACGGTAGGGAAATGAAGCAGCTGAGGAGAGATGAGTACTAGTCTATACCGATACTAGAACTCGGTTCTTCTGAGTTTTGAGGTATAATCGATACATGTACGCGCCGTTTACTCGATTGGGAGATTATGTTGCGATTAGCAAGCGACGTCAGCAGTTCCGCGGCCGTTGGAAGACCGATGAAGGTCGTATGCTCCAGGCAGCCCTGTTGCCTGCCATCGCCTCAGGCAAAGCCGCTATGGTGCAGCAGATCTTGCAAACCGGCCCTACCGATTTCTTTGACGGCGATAACGACCTGCGCGGGCTGCATTTTGTGGATTTCAGACTGCAACGTCCACAAAACGAACTCTTCAGGTCTGTCACGCTCAACTACTCTCGGTTCCGCGAGGCCAGAATCAACCGAGCCGCCTTCGAGAGTACCTTTTGCAACTTCGTCGACCTAGTCCGCACCCATTTCGAAGATTGCACCTTCGTGCGTGCCACATTCTATAGTGCGACTTTCGAAGATTGCGTGTTCTCTGGTTGCAATTTCCTCGACCGCGACACGTTCAGCAATTGCTCGTTCAAAAACGTCGTTTTCGTGAATTGCTTTTTTGAAACCGACATATTTACCGATTGCGAGTTCGACGAACGCACCAAATTCGTAGATACCAAGCATCTGTCACATAGATTCAATTACATCACCGAACCCATCAAACAGTTCGACCGCAGCTGCACCGCCAGCTTTTACCGCGGTATCCGCGAAGCCTTTGAGGCCGGCCACGCCGACGCCCAAGCCCGGCAATACCTATTCATGGAGAGACAGGCCTACACCCGTTACAATACCCGTTCGTCCCAAAAACCCCTGCAATATTTCCTGGAATATACCAATGGCTATGGTATCCGGCCAATGCGCGTATTATGTACAGCTGCCCTGGTATTCGCTATCTTCACCGCGATATTCATGGCCAAGTTCGGCACAACCGGCTTCCTCATCAGCGCTGGCGGCTTTTTCACCTTCGGCGCCGAAACCAGCCTACTTTACAACTCCGGTATCGGTTACCACATCGTGTACTTTTTTGAAGCCTTTCTAGGCGTCACCAACATGTCTATCTTTATCGTGGTACTGACTAATTATTGGTCGATCTTGAAGTAGCGTTGGCCGGATTGCGAGAGTAGCGTTATCGCAGGTGCTATACTGACTTGATGAACAAAGCGGCATTTTTTGATATTGACTACACCATTTACAATGGCTATCTGGCGAGTAATCTAACTCGTTTTTTGACCGAGAAAGGCTATGCTGACAAGGCAATTGCTCAGAAAGAACTCAAGCTGCAGGATGATTACGCCCTGGGAATAATCGATTATCGAGAAGCTGCCCGGCGTGCATTGCAGTGCAATACGGATGCCATCGCAGGAAAGACGCCCGTCGAAGTTGAGGCTTGGCTAAAAGAGTACATCGCCGACTACAACCATATCTATCCCTGGGTTTCGGACCTCATGAACGTGCTAAGGACCAAAGGTTACGATATATTCCTGATTTCTGCCGCCATGGATTTTTCCGTTGAAACAATTGCGGACATATTGGGGGTCGATAAATTCTACGGCTCCACAGCAGAGGTTAAGGCCGGCGTGTACACCGGCAATCTCGAGCTTGTCCTAAACTTCGAGGAAAAGCACAATCTCGTTCAAAAGCTAATGGCAGAAACAGAAAACGAAATGCGCGTTGGCTTCGGCGATTCGGACGGCGACGTTGACATGCTAACGGCGATGGACAAAGCCGTAGTCTACAATCCAAAATCGCAGGATTTGGTATCCTTAGCAACCGAGCGTGGCTGGTTTATCGCTAGCGCGGAGACGGTACTGGACTTTGCCCAGCGAGAACTCTAAGAAGTCTGACAAATTACAATATCATAAGACATGCTGTCCATTTATTAGGTCTATTGATCATACCAAACAAGTTGATCTGTTAAACTATTAATATGAAAGCGCCACAGCTCGCAACAAATGACACCCTCGTCAAACTGGTCGAACCAGACATTGAACGTGACGCTTTATTAAGCGTGGAGTGGCTCAATGGAGAATTAGGTCGTATGACAATGCGCTCCATGGGCAACACAGACGAAGCGATCGACAAGATATTGCCCGCAACCATCGAGCAAGAAGCCGCAAGGGTCAAAAGTTTTATCGAGCGAGAAGACCAACTTAACTGGATGATCGAATGTGATGGAAAAGTAGTCGGTTCGGTTTGGGTTGATTTGGTGGACTCAGAAGATTTGCCTGGCCCGTCGGTGCACATCATGATTGGCGACCCAGATATGAGAGGCAGAGGTATTGGAAGCTCCACAGTAAAGACAGTGCTAGATTATCTCGAAAAACAAGGTAGCGACGTAATCTACTCAAGACACTTGACCACAAGCACGCACGCCGATAAACTCCTAAAATTCTTGGGCTTTACCGACCTAGATAAGCCATATGTCCGTGATGCTCTAGAGTTTCAGAATCTTGTCCGAAACATAAGTACTAGTGCCGCTAGATACTGAAATAGCTCATGACGACATCATGTATAATCTAGGCGTAAGGAGCCTAGAGTCTCCGGAAACCAGCAACTTCATACTGTGCAAATTCACCGCCAATAGCTTTCATTAGTGTTGCCCTGTCGACAATCCTATTTTCATAGCCATCCCCCAAGCCTCCTGGGTCGTTAATAATATAGTCATCGCCTTGCTTTGATTTAACAAGAACGTAGTGAAGCGTAAACCCATCCTTACCGTTTATGACTTTAGAATTAAGTTCAACGCCAACCAAATATCCACCCTCCAGCAACTCGTCAATCTCACCTATGTGTGCATTATGATTCCGAACCCTCACCCTGTCGATAAAAGGCTTTATTGACGATAGTGATTCTGACCAGTTACTGTGGTTAATATAAAACTCACCTTTTTCACCCAGTGTTTCTAAGTATTGCAGACCGTCTTTGGCAAACTTTTTATAATCGAATTGCTCAATGATGACGACCTCGACACCCCCTTGCGCCAGCTTAAGATGGTACGGCGCAGTCCATGTGCCCTTACCAGGAACGCTGTGTCCCAGCTCGTCCATTTCCAGCCAGCTCAACGTTTCATTCATAAAGTATTCGATAAGCGACTTGAAGACTGCAGGAGCACAATGAGCGTTATCTTCCGTATTCAAATAAAAAGGAATTTTTTTGGACATTAATATCATCTTAGCAAAGATCTAAGTAGACATCCCATAATAATCTCCCTAATTAGAGCAGATGATTTTCGATCTAAAACAGTTTCTAGGGAGGGTAGGTAGACCCGGGCACCCATCCGGATTGGGGCGAGGGTCAAGGTTACTTCCGTGAAACGCTTGCGGCTGCCGCCGAAGCCGTAGGAGCCGTCGGTGGTGTTGGCGGGGCGGGTGCTGCCGGGTATGATGTTGCCGAACGGATCGTAGGTGAAGCTGCTGGCAGGGCCATTGCCGGTG
>JAYTAB010000002.1:0-39520 GCA_043737735.1 Candidatus Saccharimonadota bacterium
TCCCGCTTTCAGTGCAATACAAGTTATCCTTGCCAAGTATGCCGCAAGCGGCCTACTTGGCGCAGTTAGAAAGGTCACTCAGGGTGGTGAATAGATACGCGGGTAGGCTAACGCGACACCTGTTCCTTCGCCTAATCTTAGACCAAGGTGCAAGAGCGGTCTACCTCGTAGATGCTGAACCATTGCTGCGTGACCGCTCTCATCCGATACGTGAGAAAATATGCAGTAGTCCAAGATTGCAGCGACAACATCCCGGCCGGGCCCGCCAATGCCGCAACCAAGCTCTAAAATTTTATCACTCGGTCTGATGCCCATGCGCTGAGCTAAATTAACCACACGTCTACTGCATGCTTCGCGCCATCGACTACTATCCAGAGCATACTCATCAGCGTTTGAAAGCGGTGGACTGAGGTGGTCGCGGCCCATAAACCAAATGAGTCCTGCGCCCGTGGATTCCGCCATAGCAGACGGCTCTTGGTCATAGTACGCGCCCACATCAAGTTGATTTCTCTCCGTCATATAGTTACTGTAGCATGATTATAAATCGCCACGGCAGAGACCACGAGGTGTTCAGAAGAAAGCACGCCAATCGCTATATCGTAAGGCGCTACCCGAAAATCATCTGCCCAGAAGGTTGCAGCTATTTTGGGGTAGCGCCTAAGCTGGCCATCACTTTTGTCAACCTCTACCTTTTCTGAAAATCCTGTATCGCCATTTTTCGAGTTGATATGCATAGCCCTCCGAAAACAAAGCCGGTTTCGGTTTCAGTTTCGTGCAGTGTGTAACATATCTAACTGACGCTTGTATGTAGCGTCGATACTATTATTTTTATGTACAATACATCGCCGAACCAGCAACATAGCAGTAATCACCTTTCTATAAGTAGCGCCGTGCTACTTATAGTGTTTGCGACAAGTCTGCTTGTTTCTGTGTTTCTGCAGATTGTTTCTGCGCCAATCGCCATAGCTGCGCCGGCCGCGATCGTGAACCCAAGCTTGGAGCAAACGACCAACGACATTCCGAACTGTTTCGAGCACAGTGGATGGGGTACACATACTTCGACCTGGGCACTAACAACAGCAGCCCACACTGGCACGGTCGCTCAATCGGTTACGATAAGTGGATACACAAACGGCGACAAGAAACTAATGATGTCCGAGACCGCCGACTGCAGTCCTGCCGTCACACCGGGCGAAACATATCAGTTGTCAGCTTGGTATAAATCAACAGCTGCGGCCAACAAAATGACAGTCTTCAGACACTCTACGGCGGGCTGGACTTACTGGACGGATCTCGATGCGCTGCCGGCGGCTGCCAGTTGGACACAGGCGACCGGCACCACACCAGCCGTGCCAGCAGGCACCGATCAAATCACGTTCGGTATATCACTATCTGCCAATGGCACACTTACGACGGACGACTACGGCCTGGAGATTGTCGGAGGCGGTACGCCCACACCACCCGGTGACGGCGAACTGACTACCAACCCGAGTTTGGAGACTGCCGGCAATCCACCTGCCGGATGGATGCAGACAGGTTGGGGCGATGCGGCTGTGACGAGTGGCATTACAGCAGATGCACACACTGGAAATAGAGCCTACTCTATTGCGCTCGCCGGACGCACTCAAGGTGATTACAAATTGATACCGACGGCGACAGCTTCGCCTGCCGTGCAACCCGGCTCAGTTTATAACTTATCCGTCTGGTACAAATCAACAACCGCAAACAATAACATCACAGTATTTGGCCACACGGCATCGGGGTGGGGCTACTGGACCGATGTAAAGGCGTTGCCAGCGGCGGCCGCCTGGACGCAAGCAACGACCCCAACACCTCCGATCCCCGCTGGCATGGATGCCATAGCTTGGGGATTATCGATTTCTGGTAACGGCACACTTGTAACCGACGATTATTCAACAACCGCGCCCACCACCACTCCGCCAGTGACCGGCCCAGCCGCCGATGGCCAATGGGCTGTGCTCAATTATCAAATGCCTATCCGAGCTATGCATGCTACTGTCCTTAAGAACGGTAGGGTGCTCTTACTGGCAGGTTCGGGTAATAGTGTAGACAACTTCAATGCTGGATCGTTTAAGGCGAGCGTGTGGGACCCGATAGCTAATACTTTCTTAACCTTAGACGTTCCCAAGGATATGTTTTGTGCGGGTCACGTCACTCTCCCGGACGGAAAAGTGCTAATTCAGGGTGGTACCAAGTCGTATCCGACGACTGCCGGTGGCGCTGACTACGGTGGGCTGCGTGATTCTTGGATATTCGACCCCGACGTCAATACCTTTACCCCGACCAATCTAGCTAATGAGGGGCATTGGTACCCGACTTTGACCGAACTGGGAAACGGTGATATTTGGATGGCTGGCGGCCTCAAAGAGGACACCACGGGCGCGGTCAACACCGAACGCTTCGCTAGCGCTACCAAGCAATGGCTGCCAACAAACCAGGTTACACAGTCGTGGAATTTCTGGGGACTCTACCCACACATGTTCCTATTGCAGGACGGGCGTCTTTTCTACAGTGGAGGTCACGTCTTTGGGAATGGTCTGTCCGGTTCTGGTGCCGCGTTGTACAATCCAAGCACCGGAGCAATTACTGATGTACAAGGACTACGTCAAAAAGACATGCGTGATCAATCCGCTTCTGTCTTGTTACCACCTTCTCAAGATCAAAAAGTACTGATCACCGGCGGCGGCAATATCGACACCAACAACTTAGCGATTAGCCTCACCGATATTATCGATCTCAAACAGGGGACACCGACCTACGTGCCCGGTCCAAATTTGCCTGGTCTAGGGAAGATGTACACAAACGCCACTATCCTGCCAGACCGTACCGTACTGGTCACCAACGGCTCCCAATTGAACCGCGATAACGCTACGAACGTCATGACTGCAGCAGCCTACAATCCGATCACTAATGTCTGGACACCGGTAGCAGCCGACCCAGTTCCCCGTAACTACCACTCGACAGCCGTTCTCCTGCCCGACGGGCGTGTCGCCGCATTTGGGTCTAACCCGGGCGATAACACCTTTGAAATGCAGATTTCGATTTACCAGCCAAGCTATCTCTTCAAAACCGCTCGGCCTGGGATTTCAAATGTGCCAGCCGGGGCAACTTATGGTCAACAATTTTCATTCAATGTTACCAACCCAGGCAAGACTATCAAATGGGCTCAGCTGTCGCGCCCAATGTCGGTAACTCACCAAATGGATTCTAACATGCGCTTGGTTGATCTGCCCGTAACCGTCAATAACGGCATTGCCACTGTAAATGTAACTACCAACCCCAATATGCTTCCTCCCGGTCCATACATGCTCACAGTTACCGATTCTGATGGCGTACCATCTAATTCCTCTTGGGTAACGATTAACTAACGGAGAACTATATGAAGCTAACCAGAACCCATATTTCGATACGCAGTAAGTGGGCACGTGCGACAATCGCCTTACTCATAGTTGCGATCTTTGTAACCGCTTATGGTGTAATTTCTACGACAGCCTCTACGCCACGTCGGCTCAGTGTCGAAGAGTACCGGCGCCAATTGCAAAGCCAGGTTGATACGCCCACTGGAGCTCCGATCAGCGGCCGAGATCCGGCCAATCAGGCCCAGTACAGTCTATACGATGTTGCCTCGACACCTAGTAACGTTGGTCCTCAAAAACAACCCGCAGCTGACTTATCAAACGATAAAGCAGCCATTTCCGAGACGATGGATATGCACGACCATAAACATTAGTTTGCTAACGAAATCTTAGTAAGATATTTCACTGTCGTTGGGTGAGTTCTCAACTATAAGTAGCCCTGTAAGGTTGGTTAATCCAGATCAGTACTTAGGTAGCTTAACAATTTAATAGTAGCCGTTCAGTCTACGTCAGTCCCCAAAATCGAATGGAGCTGTAGTACCATGGACCTTACCGTAGTCGTACCGACACGGAATGAAGCCCCCAATGTACACAACCTCGTCGTGGAGTTGAGCCGCAACGTCCCACCAAGGACGTGCCTCATCTTCGTTGATGACAGCGACGACAATCTCACCGTGCTAGCCATGCAGGCAGCCCAGCGACACTGGCCAGTTTTGCAGATCAAGATCATCCACCGCCCTCCGGGCGAACGAGAGAATGGTCTGGCAGGCGCCGTCACCAGAGGCATCAGACTCGCCGAAAGCGAGCTGGTACTGGTGATGGACGGTGACTTGCAGCACCCACCCTCAACCATCCCGGCTATGCTGGAAGCTGTGTCGCAAGTCGACACGGTGATCGCCAGCCGATACTGCCGAGGTGGCAGCGCGGGAGGTCTCAACAGTCCGCTCAGGCATGCCGTTTCACGGCTGTCGACGTGGTCTGCCAAGGGCCTGTTTCCGTACGCACTACGAGGCGTTACGGATCCGATGACCGGGTTCTTTCTGATTCGTCGTGAGTCAATCGACCCGGCGAAGCTCCAGGCAGCAGGCTTCAAGATCCTGCTGGAGGTGCTTGTACGGCATCCACACCTGAGGCGATCGCAAGTTCCCTTGCAGTTTGCTGCACGAGGCGGCGGCGTCAGCAAAGGCACCGTCACTCAAGGCATGCACTACCTGCGTCAGCTGATCCGGCTGCGCTTCGCCCCTACACCATCTTCGCCCACATCGTCTTCGTAAGGGAGATAGTTAAATGTCCAAAGCAAAAATAGGAAGGATGATATCGTTCGCCTTCATCGGCGGCGGTGTACTCCTGGCCGGTCAGGCTGTCCTGTACGGTCTTGTAGAGGCCCTGTACTGGAACGCCATGGTGGCCAACACCATCATCCAGGCGGTCAGTGTCGCGGTCAACTACAAGCTGAACCGACGCTATACGTGGAAACATCCACCGAGCCATGCTCAGGCTCAACGGTTTGTCTTCTCTAGAGCTATGACGTTGCTGCTGAGCCTTGCGCTCTTCAACATCTTCCTGCGCTCGGGGATGCACTACATGTTGGCCAGCGTCATAGGCATTGCCATCGGCACGATCGTCAACTTCGAGGTCGCTGACCGCTGGGTATTCAACCGGTCGAAGCATCGTACAGTTAAGTCCGTCGAAGAACTAGCACTCAACAAGTTCACGGTGGCAATCGTAGCCTTGACGCTTACGGGCGTTGTGGCCGCGACATGGGTCTGGTCACCACACCAGTTCCTACCGTTGCTAATGGTGTACTTGAGTGTGGTAGCCATGGGAGCCATCAGTCTGTTCACGGTTTCCTTGCTCTACACCCACCGACACCACGAGTCGCACGCTAGCATGAGACTGCGAACACCAACTGGGTCATACCAGGAACGGTTTGCGGTGTTGATGCCGGCTCGACACGAGACTGAAGTGTTGGGTCCAACGATCCTGAACGCTTTTTGGACTCAGGGTTCACATCCCGCGTTCCGGCTTCTACCGGTTCTCTGTGATGACGATCCGGACACCATCCGGGTTGCTATCGCGGCAGCCAAGATTGCCAACAACACGGAGTGGGTCAAGGGTTTGTCGCTAGACGCGGCGAGGCTAAACGACCGACTTCACAAGCTGCTATCCAGCGTGTCGTTTGACGGGTCACCCCTGTCGAAAGACGAATACGCGCTCATCGAGCACTGGCGATCAAGCGACGCTCTGACACAGATCATCATCTACCCGATGCGTGGTCGGAAGTCATCGAAGCCCAAGCAGCTCAACTTTGCGTTCCGGCTGTTGCGTGACCGTGGATTCACGGCATTCACCATCCTGGACGCCGAGAGCATCGCTCAACCCAACCTGCTGAGGTTTGTGGACCAGGCTTTTCAGGATCATCCTGGAGTGACCGTCATCCAAGGTCCCGTGCAACTGATGGACCCAACATATCGGGGAAGTCGCTTGCGCAAGCTTATGCGGTACTGCAGACGCTGGTACTCCTGGCATAACCTCCTGGAATATCACCGTTGGTTCAGTGGGCAGATGGCCTTTCAGTCCAGCATTCGATTCGTACCCCTAGGTGGTAACACCTTGTTCGTGCGGACACCGACGCTGGTCAAGACCAACGGTTGGCCAGAAACACTGACCGAAGACTGTGCCCTCGGCATCCGTGTCAGTGGCATGGTCGGCGAAAAGGTGCTTACGTTTTGCGATCCAACACTCGCAACACGTGAGGAAACTCCGCCGTCTGTCGGGGATCTGGTCAGGCAACGTACACGTTGGACTCAAGGGTTCATACAGTCATTCGTGGCTGGTGAATGGCGGGCAATGGACACCCATCGTCAGCGTTTGATGGCGCTCTGGATCTTGTCTGGCCCGTTCCTTCAGGCGGTAGCGGCTCCGCTGCTCCCGCTTGCTGTCTTGATGACGACCATGGGATTCTTCAAGTCCCCACCGTTGCTCGTTCTTGTGATGTATCTGCCACTACTAACGATGGTTGTTGTAACCATTCTGCAGTTGAAGCAGTTGCATGAATACGGCGTCCAGTACGGCCGCAAGGTCGCCTGGTACGTGTACGTCCAAGTAGTCGTAACGCAGTTTCCCTACCAGTTGCTGCTCAGCTACGCAGCAATGCGGGCAGTTGCACGACACACTTCGGGCAAAGAGAATTGGGAGTCGCCAGCACGCGCCGGTGATTTGCTAGTCGCCCGAGAACCACTCGGCGAAACTTCCTAGGAGAAGAGACATGGCCGTAGCACTCGAACGAGAGGAGCTGGATCCTGCCATTGCGACAACGTCGTTTCGGCAAGGTAAGCAGCTTCTCCAGAGACACCTCGACCTGGTGCTCGTAGCTGTTCTGGTCTGTCTGACGGCAGTCACTCGCGTCCTGAACCTGGCCGGTTACCCCCGGTGGTTTACGGACGAGGGCGTCTATACCTCTCAGGCATGGGCAGTTCAATACCTGCACAAGCTGGCACCCTATACCTACTGGTACGACCATCCACCACTGGGCTGGATCCAGATAGATGGTTGGGCTGTGCTGAGTGGGGCGTGGCAGCGCAATACTGGTGCCACGATCATGGTCGGCCGGGAATTCATGGTCTTCATGGCTATGATGTCAGTTGCTCTGACATATGTCCTGGCTGTCCGATTGGGGTTTCGTCGCCAATTTGCGTTTATGGCGGCCTTCCTCTATGTACTGAGTCCACTGGCGGTGAGCTTTAGCAGGTACGTCCTGCTCGACAACATCGTCATCGTCTGGCTCTTGGCCGCTATGGTACTGGCTTTGAGCCCCAAACGAACGCTCCTAGCTGCTGCTGGGTCAGGGCTGTGCCTCGGCATAGCGCTACTCAGCAAGGAGACGGCATTGTTCGTTGCTCCCGCCGTGCTGTTCCTACTCTGGAGGAACTACCACAATTCTCCCAACAAGGCCTACGCCTACATCGTAACCTGGGGGATCACGGGAGTTTTGAGCTCGTTGTACTTGCTCTACGCCCTATTCAAGAATGAGTTGGTACCGGGAGCGGGCCACGTTAGCCTGTGGCAAGGTCAGGTGATTTTCCAACTCTCGTCAAGAGCTGGTAGTGGCACCATCCTCAATGCCCAAAGTGATGCTTGGCAGTTAGTCAAAAATGCCTGGCTCGGGCTGGACAGTTGGCTTCCACTTGTGGGTACGGCAGCAATCCTGCCAGGCCTATTCGTACGGAAGCTGCGACCCATCGCCATTGCTCTTGGCGTACAAGTCGCGTGGCTGTTCAAGGGTGGCTACCTGCCATACCCGTACATCATCCAGCTATTGCCATTCATGGCATTGCTCGTTGCTGGACTGACAGACATGCTCTGGCCCTCGTCCGCCACCCGCTCGTCCTTCACTGTGAGGCAAGGCGAGTTCTATCAGCGCGTGACAGCGGGTATCGGTGCCTGCCTCGTCCTGGCGATGGTCGTCGCCTTCGGGACGCGGGGAGCACCTGCTTGGGTTGGCACACTCGGTACCGCATTCACCGCCCAGCAAACGAGTAACCAAAAGCAAGTCCTCGACTGGGTGGAGCACAACGTGATACATTCTTCACGGGTTGTAACCGAGGGGGAACTGTGGCTGGATCTTCGCATAAGAGGATTCGTCTCACCTGAGGTAGTGTGGACCTACAAGGTCGACACCGACCCAGAGGTCAGAGCCAAATTTGGCAACAGCATTGCCGGTTTGGACTATCTAGTGCTCAACCAGGGCACGATAGACCATGCCGGAGGTGCGTACCCGACGCTTGCCAAAGCTATTACGGGCGCAAAAACCATTGCCAGCTTCGGCACCGGTTCCGAGAGGATTGTCGTCCTCAAGGTGAAAAAGCCCAAAACGACGTAGTACGTTACGTCAATGTCGTGAAGCGCTCTCTCACTGCTTCTCCCTCTAGGTCCTGGAGGTTGAGCTGTAGTGATCGAGCAGGGGCAGTGCATGGCATATGCCATGAAGTTGATTGACATCGACTACTTTTCTCACCGAGAAAAGCACTGCCCTAACTTCACCATCTAGTTTCAGAAACGGTCTTCGTTTCTAGCGCCAGCTCTCGCTGCTTCTCCCTCTAGGTCCTGGAGGTTGAGCTGTAGTGATCGAGCAGGGGCAGTGCATGGCATAAGCCATGAAGTCGATTGACATCGACTACTTTTCTCACCGAGAAAAGCACTGCCCTAACTTCACCATCTAGTTTCGCTATCTGGATTCACCAACAATCTTCGTCTATAGCATGATTTTTTACTGCTAAATGGCGACATCGATGTTATCTTGAGCGGATGAATGTATCATTATCCGAACGACGCCAGATAGAAAATGAGATGATTTTTCGGCGTGCTAATGAAAGGATCGGCGACGGTCTTGATACGCTTGATGCAATGCATATTGAGGACGACGATATCCATCTGATAAATAACGATGACATATTATTACACTTCAAATGCGAATGCTCTGACGAAGACTGCGAAGCTAGGATACAACTCAAGCTGAGCACGTACCAGGGAATACATGAAAATCGAGACGCTTTCGTTATCAAGCTCGAACATCAGGACAGGGCAATAGAAAAAGTTATCCTAACTGAGAGTACGTACTGTGTCGTCGAGAAAAATAAGACCGTTCCCGAACCAGCTAACGCCTTGAATATTACATCGGTAAATAATACTTAGTGCGCACTTAATCGACGTTTGTAAATAAACCCGACAAATGACAAATACTTTATTGGGGGTATAGTCACCGTTTGGTATATTTGGTATATTTTCAATATGTCAACACCATACGTCATACTCATCACAGGATTCCCGGGGACCGGAAAGACAACTCTCGGCAAGGCCCTATCGGCACATCTGAAGGCGCCCTTCTACAGCAAAGATGCTTTTAAGGAAATCGTTTTCGACACCCTAGGTTCGAGCGATCAGGCATGGTCGCGCAAAGTCAGCGGAACGGCTCATAGGATCATAGACCACATTATCGCCGAGGAGCTCGGCGTAGGCCGGGGTGTAATTCTGGAAAGTAATTTTAAGCGCGACATCGACAGTGTTCGATTCAAAAACATCCAGAAGAAGTACAGCTGCCCGATTGTTCAAATCCTCTGCTGGGCCGAGGGCGATGTGCTGGCCGACCGCTTTCTAGCCCGCCAGCAAAGTAACGCACGACACCCTGGACATGTTATAGAAATCAGCGACCAACAAGTTCGCGAGGACCTGGCGCCAGGCAAATGCGAAACGCTCGATATCGACACTCCGCTGCTCGAGCTCGATACTACACATCTCGACACCATCAATTACAGCGCACTTTTTGAGCAAGTGACTTCCCTGTTACGAAGACTAGATTACTCCTGAATAGCGACCGCAGCCTCGAGGTAGGTTGTGGGAGAGGTCTACTAGCAGTTTCTGGGGGTATAAATAAACCGATTAGGTTATTCCTGTTGTTAGGAACACACTTAAAGATAACGAGTTAGCTGTCTCGGCAATGCTGCAAACAAATATCCGATTTCCGATTATATACCGAAGCTACCACCACTAAAGTGTTATAACAGAGAACTAGAAAGGAAGACTGTTTTGTCTTCAATAACTACATCTCTCGAAGCAAGATACTGCTATCACAAAAAACCTTAACAAATATCTAATCGTAACAGTACTGGTGGTCTCCATGGCCATTTATCTCGCCGGGCCAGTTGCTGTCGAGGCGGCAACTTCGCCATCTCTTGGAGCGGCCGCAACTTACGGCGTGCTTGCTAATACTTATACAAACTCGGCGGCCGGCACTACTGTCAATGGTGATGTTGGCTTTCTGGTCGCTCCGACGACCGAGCCTGCGCCTGTAGGTGGGCATACGAACTATGGAGCCGGTGGGGCATATGCAGCGGCCGGGGCAAATCAAGCTACCGCCCTGTCTGCCTTGAATGCGCAGCCTTGCACCTTCGATTGGGGTGCGGCGGCTGTCGATCTCTTTCTTGATACCACCCACGGCCCAGCCGGCGTATACGGGCCAGGCGTGTACTGCACCGGTGGGGCTATGAATATATCCGGCTCTCTAACTTTTAGTGGCAGCGGGTCCTACATATTTCGAGCCGGTGGCGCACTCGGCACCACGGCCGGTATCAGCATGTCCCTGGTCGGTGGCGCCTCAGCCTGTGACATTTTCTGGACGCCCCATGCCACGACGCTCGGCGCTGGTACGTCGTTCGTCGGAACGCTCTTCGACAATGACGCGGTGACTTCTGGCGCTGGTACCAACATATTGGGACGTATCCTGGCCTACAACGGACCAGTTACGACCGCTACGACCACGATTAATTTACCGACCTGTACTCCACCGCCAGCCACTCTGCACGTCGTGACACAGGTCACGAATAACAGCGGGGGCAGCGCAGCTGCCAGCTCGTTCAGTCTACACGTCAAACTTGACGGGGCAGATGTAGCTGGCAGCCCGGGCGCCAGCGCCGGCTACGCGCAAGCTTTCGGCGGAGACTGTGATGCGAACGGCAATATTACGCTCACATCGGGCGCTGACATGACGTGTACACTCACAAACGACGACCGCCCAGCCTCCGTCACCGTCATCAAGCAAGTTATGAACGACAACGGCAGAACAAGGTTATCGCTGATTTCCCGTTGTTTGTCGGCGGCTCGCCAATTACCTCTGGCGCAACCAATACCTTTAACGCACCCTCCGCATATGCCGTCACCGAAACCACCGACCCTGACTACGTTCAATCATTCTCTGGCGATTGCGATTCGAATGGTAACTTGAGCGCTAGCCCTGGCGGCATGCATGTCTGCACTATAACCAACGACGACATCGGCGCACCGATCATCATCCCACCCGTACCACCAAATATCCATGTCGTGAAAGTTCCCAACCCCCTAAACCTACCGACCGGCCCCGGACTGGTGACATATACCTTCACGCTCGGCAATCTCGGCACCGTCCCTGTCACCGACATCACAATGGTCGATGACAGCTGCAGCCCCCTAGCTCTCGTAACCGGCGACACCAACTCGGACGCCCAGCTCGACGTGGCCGAAACCTGGATCTACACCTGCTCGATGGTAGTTGCAGCCACCCACGCCAATACCGCCGTCGTAACCGGGCAAGTCAACGGACTCAGTGCTACCGATATCGCCTTTGCTACCGTCGTCGTAACGATACCCCCGCCCATACCTCCTACGCCGCCCGTACCGCCCACAATCCCACCGCTCATTCACGTTACCAAAATCCCCAATCCCCAGACATTGTCTGACGGAGGAGGACTGGTCACTTATACCGAACAGGTCACCAACCCAGGTACGGCTCCGCTTACCGATGTCACCATTACCGATGACAAATGCGCACCCCTACACATGACCACTGGCGACACCAACGGCGATCTCCAGCTTGATCCCACCGAAACCTGGACCTACACTTGTCAATCATATCTCACTAGCACCACCACGAGTACCGCCAGGGCAGCCGGCAATGCCAATGGCCTAACTGCGACAGATATGGCGATTATTACCGTCACCACAGCTAGCCCCATTCCCACCTTTCCAAACACCGGCATTTCTACCGATGATACGCATAACGCCTCGTGGTGCCTAGGGGATCGTCCCAGAATAACTACACAGAAGCCTCAGCTATGTCTGTCTTCAAGCCTCGATTAGCTCGATCGCTCGTGCTGATCGGTTCCCTGACCGGATTAGCAATTGTATCAGTAGTTATTTTTCGGCTCACTACGACTACGATCGAACCAGACCAGAGTCGTCCAGCGGCAGTAGCGCCTACGCCCATAGCAGGCTCGGCCGCAGCCGCAGGATTGCCGATGCGTCTCACGATTCCCACGATCAGCGTCGATGCACACATAGAGTCGGTCAGCCTGACAACAAAAGGTGAGATGGCTGCCCCCAAAAATCCCAATAACGCAGCTTGGTACAAATACGGGCCCAGGCCTGGCGAGAATGGCAGTGCAGTCATCGACGGACACTCTGGCCAAACAGATGGTGGACTGGCAGTATTTGATAATATAGACAGATTACACACAGGCGACAAGCTATACGTCGAAGACGCCAGAGGAAAGACAGTCGCCTTTGTAGTGCGTACACTCCGGACATATGATAGCGACGACAACGCCCGAAGCGTGTTTGTTACCAGCGACAACAAATCCCATCTTAACCTCATAACATGCACTGGGGCCTGGAATACGCGAGCCAGAAATTACGCCGATCGAACAGTCGTATTCGCCGACAGAATATAACGTCTGAACGAGTTCCAGGAACTCGCACATTAATGATAAAGTAATTACATGACCAACAAAGACATCGCGATCACCGTCAAAGACCTAAGCAAATCATATGGAACCAATCACGTCTTGAAGGGCGTCAGCTTCGTCGTGGAACGCGGCACCATGCTGGCGCTGCTCGGCCCGAACGGCGCCGGCAAAACTACGATGGTGCGCATATTGAGTACACTGCTCCGCCATGACAGCGGCTCGGTTACCATACAGGGGCACGACGTGGCCAAAGACGCCGACAAGGTGCGCCGCGTCATCGGCCTGACCGGCCAATCCGCCTCTGTTGACGAGCTACTCACCGGACGTGAAAATCTCGTCATGATGGGCCGTCTGTACCGACTGACCAAAGGGAGCGCAACAGCACGAGCCATCGAATTGCTCGACGATTTCGACCTGGTTGAGGCCGCCGACCGTCAGGTGAAGACCTATTCCGGCGGCATGCGTAGGCGACTCGACCTGGCCGTCAGCCTGATAGCCGTACCTCCGATCATCTTCCTGGACGAGCCAACCACCGGGCTGGACCCGCGTTCCCGAATCGCGATGTGGGAGATCATAAAAAAGCTGATGGCTAGTGGAACAACTATCCTATTGACAACCCAGTACCTCGAGGAGGCCGACCAACTGGCGGATAAAATTATCGTCATCGACGGTGGCACGGTCATCGCCGAAGGGACATCCAGCGACCTGAAGGCCAAGGTCGGCAAGGACCGGCTGGAAATAATATTTCAAGACGTGAAGTCCCTGTCGCGTGCCCAAAAAGCGCTCCGTAGTGACGCCATCGAGACCGACCCCAAGCAGCGCTCAGCTTCCCTGCCGATCAACAATACCAATCATGACATCAAGCGTATCCTAGATACCCTGTCGGCGCAGTCCATCAATATAGAATCGCTATCGGTACACAAGCCAACCCTGGATGATGTGTTCCTGTCACTCACCGGCAAACAGAAACAGACAGAAGACACGGAGGCCAAGACATGAGCGTCGAACTAGAATTCCAACACAAGTCAAAGATAACTCAGAGTATCATCGATTCCTATCTGATGATCAAGCGTAGCAGCACACACATACTGCGCAACACCGACCAACTACTCGGGACGTTCTTTCAGCCGGTGATGTTCCTGGTGCTGTTCGCGGCAGTATTCGGCGGTGCAATCTCCAAAGCCCTGCCGCCGGGGATCCCCTACCTTGATTTCCTGATGGCTGGCATCATCATACAGACGCTAGCATTCGGCTCGACGACGACCGCGATCGCCGTCAGCAATGACCTGCAAAAAGGCATCATCGACCGCTTCAAATCGTTGCCGATGAGCAATGTCGCCGTCCTGAACGGGCACGTCATATCCGACCTTTTCCGCAATGGCATCTCGACTATAGTCATGCTGGTCGTCGGCCTCATCATGGGCTTCCGCAGCCACGCCAGTCCCGTCGAGTGGCTCCTGATAGCCGGCATGCTGGCGCTGTTCACGCTAACCTTTTCCTGGTTGTCCGTCATAGTTGGCGTCAAAGCCAAAAGCGTCGAGGCTGTCCAGTGGCTGTCGTTCATCTTCGTCTTCCCGCTGACCTTCGCCAGCAGCGCATTTGTCCCAACCGATGGCATGAACAAGTTCCTCAAAGCTTTTGCCGAGAACCAGCCGATTACCCACATCATTGAAGCAATAAGGGCACTGATGCTGGGTACGCCAGTCGGCGATCACCTTTGGCTGTCTACTGCGTGGTGCGTCGGACTACTATTAATCTCCATCCCGCTATCGGTCTATTTCTACAACAAGAAAGCCAGCTAGACCTTCATAAAGTGAAGTAGATAATACACCAGGTAAGCCACCCAGAATACAGCCTTGACGAAGGCCAGCACGGCGAGCTTGAGGCTGCCGGAGTGAAAATGCAGGAAGTAGGCAAGCGTGCCGATGAACCCTAGGAACCAAACGCCGCCAGCACCACCGTGCTGACTCATATGACTCTTTTTGCAATTGTCTGGATTTGATGTGTCTTTATTCATGATTGCCTCCTCAGGTTCGTGTCCTACTGTCATGGTACACCCCCGTCATCTGATTACAAACTGCACCTAGGTCAGCCCTGATCGTAGCCCTCAAATTACGATTATGCTTAAACTACTTCATCTCATGGTGTTATGATGTACTTATGCATACAAATCCAACACATCGACACAAATATATATGGCAGCAAGCAAACGTCCGACTAGTGCCTAGCGCGGGGCTATGCGTGGCCGGCGCAACTATTAGCGCCATGTTTGGCGGCGTACGAGCCGGGAGTATCGATCGTAGGTTCATCGCATTTCTTGGAATCGTCATATTCGTAGTCTTTGCGACTGCATTTGTGCTCGTTCTGACGAAAACTTTGCGGCAGATTATGTCGGCTTACCCTCTCAGCCCTGGTCGAACAGCAGCCATACAATTTGTCATGCGGACCGTTGGGTATGTAGCCGTCTTCTTGATAACACTAAATCTCCTCGGAATACCTGTTGGTAATTTACTCATCGGCGGCGCAGCATTAGGTATCATATTGGGCGTCGCTGCTCAACAGGCACTAGCGAATTTCTTCGCGAGCATTGTACTGATAATCTCTCACCCTTTCTCAGTCGGTCAGCACGTGACGATAAACTCTGGTGCCTTGGGTGGTCAATACATCGGCGTGATCAAGGATATGGGCCTGACACACACTCGACTAGAAGACGAAGCCGGCGACATAGTCCTTCTCCCCAACGCCACACTCCTATCTGGAGCAACCATAACGTCCAAAAATTAGCCACCCAGATAAGTAGACATCCCACACGTTATAACGTTGGAGGGGGCATAGAAAATGGCCTACCGTCTACCACTGATGTGCAACATCGATTACAACACGGTTGCTGAGAGTGAATACTCGGAATGGCAGTTTGGCTCGCACGCCAAGACCTATCGTGCTTTGACCCTCGAAGGAACCGGCAAATTTGGCATCCTTGAATGTCCGATAGCCCGTCAGGTTCACACCCGGCAACGGCCTGCCGACACGGCCGGCATATGTTGGGGTGTAATTATTGTTGTAAGCCGGCGACTTGACGACGACCCGCAGCTTGGCCCCGCCCGCTAATGGTATCAGCTGGCCCGAACCGTCAGCATACACATTTGACACATAGCGTACATCATAGCCACTCGTCGATTTCGATACGTCGACCACCATACGGTCATAGCAGGTTGCTCGCCCTGTGCGAACGTTTGTCAGTACCTCTCCTACGCCTTTGTCTACGGCTGTTTTTGGCAGGCTGCCCCACGTTATACCGCAATACGGCGCGGCGTCCGCAGTGGCACTTGGTGCTAATCCAATGATAAATATAACTGCCGATATCCCTAGCAACACTAGCTTTTTCATATATCACCTCGCTATTAAATGCTACCGTTACAAATATCATGATTCTAGCCTAGACGCTATAAAAAATCCGTCGTTCGTGTTCGAGTGCCGTTGTAAAATATCGTACCCCCGAACATATACAATACGCGTATATTTGTGAGGTAAATTTAGTTGGAGGAACAAATATGATCAAACTTCCGAACCCAAAGCGTATCTCACGGCGTATCTCACAATGGGTTGCCGCCCTTCTAGTCCTGACACTGACACTAGCACCGTACTCAGCCGTGTCTGCGGCCGCGCCGTCTACCAGCGTTCGCCAGGCCCAATCTATCCTGACGAAGTTCACTATCCCAGTCGGACCGATTGATGGCGCGTTCGGGCCGCAGACAGCGCGCGGACTCTGTGCTTTTCGCTATATGGCCGGATATACTCCAACTCGCGGCGGCGTAACAAGCGCCCTATCTTCCCGACTACGCTCCTACAACAGCACTTACAGTTCATTGGGCCGGATACCCGCCCCGACACTGCGCGGCCACACGACATATGTTGTCGTCCAGAAGAAATGTCAGGCGATGTTCTACGTCCAAAACAGCCGTTACGTTAGAGTTCTGGCCGTATCCACCGGCATGGCCGGGCACAACACGCCGAACGGCGCCTACACCCTCGGTGGTACCAAGCGCGGTTGGAGTTGTAGTACGCTATATCCAGAATCCTGCGGTGTACACAACGTTGGCCGCTTCGCGTCTATCTCGAACCGCGGCAATATGTACAACCAACGCTTCTTCCGCGGCGGAGGCTACTTTGTCCACGGATCTACCTCCGTACCGACCTATCCTGCCAGCCATGGCTGCATCCGGGTAACCGTCAACGACGCCGACTGGATGTACGATCACGTCGGTAATTCTGGCGCTCCGTACATGATAGTTACGGGCGAGTACTAGAGTTCGCCCACCTAGGCCTTGGCGGTTTTGGCGACAGGAAGTTCGACCGTGAATTCGGTGCCGACGCCGACAATACTACTAACTGCGATCTTGCCGTTCATTTTCTCAGCATATTGTTTGATAATCCACAGTCCAAGTCCGGTGCCTGGAATATCCTTGGTGTTATCGTTTTTCACCCTGTAAAATCGCTGGAACAAACGAGCACTTTCGTCGGGTGTCATACCGTGGCCGGTGTCTACTACCGATGTTGTCAACGTACTTCCCTGCAGTCTGTGGGATACGGTCACACTGCCACTAGCGGTGTATTTCACGGCATTATCGATAAGGTTCGTCATGATCTCTTGCACTCGGCCCGGGTCGGCGTAGACGGTCACGGCTGCCGCGGAGTCGTATTTCAACTTTATACCTTTCGTCTTGCTCGGTTCGCTATAATTTTCCATAAGTGTCGTTATCGTCGCCTTGATGTCAACCGACTGCAATTCTATAGTCATCCTACCCTGGTCGATCCGACTGACGTTCAACAGATCCTGTACGAGATTATTGAGGCGATCCGTCTGGTTGATAGCAGTGTTCAACGGGTCCTTGATCTTGTCGCTAACTTCGCCATACAATCCATCCAAAACATTCGAAATATATCCCTTGATAATACTCATCGGCGCCTTCAACTCGTGCGTAGCAACCCCTAGGAAATCGCTCATCGTCTGGTTGACTTCCTTTTGGCGGCGCAGCAGATCGGCGTAGCCAACGAATCTGAAGTGGTGTATCAACAGCAGTACAATCACCAGTACCGAAGCGCCCGTCACCAAGAACGACGTCTTCAGCGTGTTGTCTATCAGCTCTTCTGTGTCTGATGTCAAAACATTAGTGCTAACGGCGGCCACAACGTGATCCTGGCTATCGAGCAACGGAGTAATAACATTCCAGCCCTTCACCCTATAGCCACCAGAGTTTTCGACGTCAATCCGCTTGGCAGTAGAGCGTCCACGATCAAATAATATGGACAGTTGCAGTCTATCGTTCTGTGTCAAGCTGGTCGGGGCATCACTAGCCCGGGCCGCTACCACATAGCCGTCCGCACTACGCGTCGCTACGAACATACCACCGATGCTTGGCTGCTGTTTCTTGATAGCCTCTATTTGTTTGGTCACGGCGGAGTAATTTTTGGTCTCGATCGACGAACGCAGAGACTCTGCAATCACGCCGTTCACTTGATCCGCACTACGTCGAACATTACGATTACTATCGTTACTGACCCGATTCGTCATAAGCACTGTATTGAAAACAAACAGCAGTGGAATGGCGATAATAATGACGATGGAATAGATGATTTCGCGTCGTTCGCGACTCATATTCACGGCCGTCTAACTCCGTCTATCTGGGGCGACGTGTCCGCTGGAGGTAGTGGCTGCGTGGGTACTATGAACTGCGATGGCAACTCAGGCTGCGCCAGAGATGCCGTCTGCGTAGGCGCGGACGACGTAAACATCCCAGAGTCTTGCGTTGTCGATTCAGCGGTTGACTCGGCAATCGACTCAACCGTGGGCTTACGACGGCGTAGAACAATGTATGTCGCCACGGCAATAACCAGGAAGATCAGACCGCTGACCGCACCGACGTACAGTTTTACTGGTGATGTATTATCGACGGCCGTTGCTACGTTTCTATCTATTTTCAGGCTGTAACCCTTTGGATTTGCCGGTGCAGCCTGAGCCTTGGCGATGGCAAAGCTGAACACACTAGAACGCTCATAATTGCCGTCGCCCTTGTCGACGAGAGCATAGGCTTCGTGTTTGCCCGGCTCCATTGGGTCGCTCAGAGAATAACTCCAGTCACCATTGGCGTCAGCGGATGTCGTAACTACTAGCGGTTCCGAGAATAGGTAGAGCAACACCGTTGCTTTTGGCTTGGCTTTGCCGCTGAATTTCAACACCACTTTCTCGGTTGTAGTAGACTTTTCGGTTGGATTTGAAATACCCGCCACACTAACATCGGACGCTACAGGACGCTGCTGGAGCGTAGTCTTATTGGCCGGAACTGGTACGAGATTGGTCGGAAGTATGTAGGCGCGCACTTCAAAACATTGGCGCAAAGCTTCAAATTCCGCAGCCGTTGACCTGCTCGAACCCGAATTAATCTCCGTATACCTTTGGCTACTCAATTTCGTGAGTACACATTGCTTGGACGGAGTATCGGCGTCTGCCGAGGTAGGCGAACTTGCTACAGTAATCTGAGCCGGCTGGGCGGCCGCGATTGCTGATCTAGTAGCAGCAGCGGCCGAGGTAGGCACCGCGGTTGCCGAGGTGGTCCCAGAAGTAGCTGCCTTCGTCGTAGCGCCAGAGGTGTTCGTACTCGTGTCAACAGCAGCGGTTGTTGGAGAAGTAGCCGTTGCACGTATATAAACCTTGACAGGGATGATCATTGGTCGGGACATACCACCATAATGAGCAGTCACATTAATAGTGCCGTCACCGGCTAGAGCGCCCGCCGTAAAGCGGAATGCACTGCCATTATCTACTGCCGACATAACGCCGAGATTCGTAGGCATTTTGGTAAATACCGTCCAGCTCGTCACGTCATATCTGGCCGTACCGACCATAACACCACTATTCAGCGAGAGATCCTTTGAATTGCCAGCCAGTTCGTTGAACGACAACGGGTTAGCCCTGACATCTAGTACGCCCGCTACTGTTGATGTACCACTGACATAGGCCGGTATGAGCGGAACAACGCACGAACCACTCGTCATTGCAACCACCGCACCGATGGTGTGCGACCCGGGTGGAGTAATCTCTGAGTACCACGTCATGTCCCAATACGAACTAGTGCCCACTCGACTACCCCGACCGAGCAGATTGGTTTGACCATCGAGCGTAAATTTGACGTCCTGTACCGCCGTGGCAAGAGTCGGAGGAACCGACAACACTATGTGATGCGGCCCCGGGTAAATAGGCATGCCAGAAGTCGTGACGTTGTCGATAGCAATCGAATTCGCGCCTGGACAGTTCGAACCAGCCACTTCAGCCCGCGCCTCGTGAGTCCGGGATGCCAAAACTAGCAACCCAAATATAACTCCAACAAGAACGAGTAGTATAGCAAACCAGTGGATTTTAGTTTTCGGTATGATCATTTGTTACTGTTTAAAGTGATTATGCTTTATTATACACCACTCCGAATTCAAAAATAAAGATAAATTAATCTATGAAGTACAACCCCTGGTCGACTAATACCACACACTTTCTTGTTCGTCAGTTGTATATCTTATTGACGAGGTGGCGTATAATATGTATAGACAGATGCTGATTATATAATCATAAACGTTCCCAAACGTTAGGTAGCACACTACAATGAGGGTCGAAGGATTTACAGGTTCACCTGAAAATAATTTCACTTCCCCGGACAACACACGGACAGAAGAAAGCTACCGCCATGGGTTCACGGATATGTCAGCCCTAGCCGTATACGGCACATCACTCGCCAAAGCCGAGACTAACCCGGCACCGAATACGTATACATCCCCAAGCACCGACCCAGAAGCCGGAGCAGAAGCAGAACGCAATGCGGAAGTTTTCGGCGTGTCGCGTAACCCGAAAACCTACGAAGTAGAAGTCGTCAGCGACATCACGCTCGAAGACTGGGAGAGCGTAACAAGACCCGATGACTGGGCGCTTTTGAAAAAATCAGCCGAGCGCGTCAGCGGCATAAATGCAGTCTTTATCAATTCCACCCTGACAGGCGGCGGCGTCGCCATGCTACGCCCACCGCTGGTACACATGGGCGATCAGCTCGGTGTCAAACTCCACTGGGGCGTCATGGAACCGCCTAGGAAGCCTAAGAATACCATCAATCCCGAGCATGTCTACGCGTTCGACCACACCAAGCGCATGCACAACATCGCCCAGCGACAAGCCGGGAATGCTCGCATTACCGAAGCTGGAAAAGCCGAACAAGAGCACTGGAGTGGAGTCAACGCCGAAGTTATGACGAAACAGGATTATATCCTGAAGGCTCATATTATCGTCATCGATGATCCGCAGCCAGCAGCACTTATCAAATACATCAAAGCGGTCAATCCGAACGTAAAGATCATTTGGCGCAATCACATTGACACCAGCGGTGAGCTAATGGCCGACCCTACGACCCCACAGGGCGAAGTGGCATCATATATTCTTGATGAATGCGGTGTCATAAATGCCGATGCCGTCGTCACGCATACGGTCAAGGAATTCGCGAATCGTCGTATGGAGCACAAGACTTATATGGCGCCAGCTACTTTTGAGCTATTCGACGACCTCAACCGGATACTCACAGCAGAAGAACGAGTAGCAGGAATTAACGACATCAACGGCCAGATCGACGAAAAGAATATTGAGTTGTCTAGGCTCGCCGTGAAGAATGCCGGTTTGGGTCTCGAATCACACCCCGAAGATGTCCAATCCCACATCGATACCACACGGCGCCGCATAGTCCTTGTAGCACGATTTGACGAATCAAAAGGCATGGACAAGGCCATGGAGCTTGGCGTCCAAACTCGGCGCAAGATGCGCGAATGTGGCGTACCCGAAGAAAACTTGCCGCAAATTATCATCATAGGCAATGGCTCGGTTGACGACACAAGCGGTATACCGATGTACGAAAAAATACTGAAGCTCCGCCGCGAAAAGTACCCAGACGAGATGAAGGACATCATTGTCATGCGTCTGAAGCACAATTACGCCGCCATGAACGCTGTCATGTATCCGACAGCGTCCCCCGACGAGGCCGACCCAGCACCAGTCATTGGCATCCAGACTTCAGATGCCGAGGGCTGCGAGACTCGAATCAGTGACTGGATTCGACACGGCGTGCCGGTGGTAGTTGCCAAGATCGGCGGTATGCCGGACCAAGTGACAGAGGGCAAGTCTGGGACACTTCTCGACTACAGCAAGCCCGACTTTGACCTCGAATACGGCGCTAGCTACATCTCCGAGCTCATGCTCGATGTTCAGAAATACTCGGCTATGCGAAAGAGTACTCTGCAAACAGCCGAAAACTTCAACAACCGCGATTACACGACCGTAGCCAACACCATACGCTGGCTGCGCATCTTCCGCAATGTACTGGACGGTACCCCTGCCGACAAGCTCTGGAAACTCGACGATTTGCACGCCAACGAACTCGCCTTGGCCGCCTAACCTACAGACGATGAGCGTCACATCACTGCTGTTGTAATCGACATTTGGTAAGCTACGTAGATGACAAACAATACAGATTCGGCGTGGAATAGGTTCATAAGGGACAAGAATGGGAAGATCGTGACGTGGCAGCGGCCAAATCTACCCCTGACAGGCTGGATTATATGTAAGCTACTTGCGATGGTAATTCCTGCCGGGCATCTACAGACAGGTAGTGCCCGCCTCAGCACAGCCCTCATCTTCGTTTGGGCGTATTTGGAGCTGACGAGCGGCGTCAACTATTTCCGAAAGCTTCTCGGCTTGATCGTACTAGCGGTGACAATCAGCGGCTTCTTCGCCTAGTAAGTGCGCGCCCGCAAATTGTTTCATATCTTTTCGACCTCTGTTCCTTAGCTCCGTTGACGCGCTGGCAGTAATATACTTTTGCATCCGCGAAATATTTATGCTATGATAGTTCTAATTGTTTTGATGAATCCGGGTTTTAGGTAGTATGTTACTCGATTTCGATTTCATTCCAGACAATCGAGCACACTAACTAATACATAAAGGATTCTATTTTTATGCCCTACAACAACACCTCGAGCCGCCGACCTTCGTTCGGAGGCCGTTCAACAAGTGGTTCAAGCTTCGGTGGCCGCTCTAGCGGTGGTAGCCGCGGCCGATCCGGCGGTGGTAAATTCAACAAGCAGTATATAAACCCGTCCCGCTTCATTCAGGCTGCCAAGGCAGTCGACGCTGTGGAGTACGTATCGACTCACAGTTTCATGGACTTCGAGTACGATGACCTGCTAAAGCGCAATATCGCGGCCAAGGGATATGTCAACCCATCACCCATCCAGGACCAGACGATCCCACTTGGTCTGGAAGGCAAAGATATCGTCGGCATCGCCAACACTGGTACCGGCAAGACGGCTGCCTTCGCGCTGCCAATGCTCAACCGCCTGATGAACGACAAAACTTCCAAGGCTCTCGTCATCGCTCCAACCCGCGAGCTAGCACAACAGATCGAGGAAGAATGCCGCTCAATCGCTCGTGGTAGTGGCCTGTCAGCCGCAACGCTTATCGGTGGCTCACCGATGGGTCCACAGCTGCGCGACCTGCGTTACAACCCATCCCTCGTCATCGGCACACCCGGACGTATCAAGGACCACATGGAACGTGGCACGCTCGACCTGTCTGGCTTCGACATCGTCACTTTGGACGAAGTCGACCGCATGCTCGACATGGGCTTCATCACCGACATCCGATTCATCCTCGACAGCCTAGCAACTCCACGCCAGTCGTTCTTCTTCTCAGCAACAATGGAGCCTAGCATCGAACAGCTGATCCGCACATTCACGCACGATCCAGTCATGATTTCCGTCAAAACTGGCGTCACTAGCGACAATGTCGAACAGAACATCGTCGAATTCGGCGGCTCACACGAAAAGATCGAAAAACTTCACGATTTACTCAATCAAGAGCACGTCGCCAAAGTTCTCGTCTTCGATGACACCCAGCGCAGCGTCGAACGCCTATCCGAAGAACTCGTCGCCCGCGGTTTCAAAGCCAACGCCATCCACGGAGGCAAAAGCCAAGGTCAGCGCCAACGCGCCCTGAAGCAATTCAAAGATAACCACATCAATGTCCTAGTTGCCACCGATGTCGCAGCCCGCGGTATCGACGTCGCCGACATCACCCACGTCATCAACTACAGCCAACCGCAGACCTACGATGACTACGTCCACCGCATCGGCCGCGCTGGCCGCGCTGGCAAGACTGGCAACGCTTTGACTTTTGTCGAACGCTAGACGAATGTATCTTGCTGCATCAAAGAGTGTGATTTTGTTCTTTTGGGAGCGATGACTTATAATCTGCATATGAGACACTCCCCAGAAGATCGAAGCGCTACGACAACTTCTAGCCAAGATTTGGTCGGTATTGAGGCGGCTACCGTATATGGCAAGGGCGACCCCAGTATACGCGAAGCCGTACCAACCGACACACCAACCACAACTGCTGACAGGCGGTACGCCGCCAAATATATCGGAGGCCATGTCGTAACTCTAGTGCCAGCACCCGACCCTCAACAACGCAGACTGTACAACAAATAGCAACTACACCTACATATTTAAAACCCCTCTCGCAAGGAGAGGGGTTTTAAATTTGAACCGAAGCTCAGAGGTTGGCTCTAGTGTGTCTAGAAAGACAATACTAGAAGCGTGAACGGCCACCGCCGTTGCCGCCGCTGTAACCACCACCACCGGAGTTGCGGTCGCGGTTGTAGCCACCGCCACCACCCTGGCCACCGAAGTCGCGACGAGGTCGGTCTTCTTGTGGGCGAGCTTCGTTGACGACGATTGTGCGACCCTGGATCTCTTTGTTGTTCAAAGCGTCGATTGCAGTCTTTGCAGCTGCGTCGTCGTTGAACTCAACGAATCCAAAGCCCTTGGAGCGGTTGGTTTCGCGGTCAAAGATGACCTTGGCGCTAGCGACTTCACCAAACTCCTTAAAGAGTTCTGCGAGGTCGTCGTCGGTCATGCTGTACGGGAGTGAGCCGACAAATAGTTTAGTTGCCATTGATGTTATTCCTTCTTCTGTTTACGCTGAGTAACCTGGCAACTTACGTTAAAACCGGAGTTAGCTGCTCTCATTCAATAAACTAGTATTGTTAATATGTTCTAGAACCTTTCCCACGTGAGTGGGATTTACCTAGCAGCTTATTTCTAGTAATAGTACTGTAGCACATCTGCCGGGGGTTGACCATACCGAATATATATGCACCATTGACTATTCTACTCCGTGAGAATGTTTGTGCTTAGTTTATGTGCCTGTCAAGCAGCGAAAACGCGGATTAAATCACACGAACTCTGTGTAAAATTTTACAGTGGCGGTCTCCCTTGGCTGGCATTATATACATACAATTTAGCCATAAGGAGGATCCCGTGAAAAAAACTCACTTGCTTACAAAGCCGACCCGAATACAAGACATCAATTTTGATGATCTGGTTGACGGATTTGACCCAAGAGGAACAGAACGGACCGAACGATACCGCGTCCGCAATTACCGCAAGCTGCGCCTACCCGAGGCTTAAATCAACGACATCGGTTGCATACAAACGACGGGGTCTTCGGCGGCCCCGCTCCTTAAGAGACGAGAGAACTGACTGGAAAAGAATGCCAGAACTATAGACAATTATAAATAAGTACATTGACTTTACGAGCTAAACCTTTTCAGCAGCCAAGAACAGGACTATGATGTAAGTGTACTATGCAGAAATTAGATGAATTCATACAGCGATACCCACTCCGCAAATTTGACAAGGATCAGATATTGCTGGTTCAGGATGAGCGTCCTCGCGATATTTTCTATGTAAAATCTGGCTTTATAAAAGGCTACGACATCAACGTCGATGGTATCGAGCAACACATCTGGCTCGGCACAAAGTCTGACATTATCCCGTATGAATGGTTGTTCTCGGCAGTCGACAGCACGAAACTCTTCTACAGTGCCTTCACCCCCCTCGAGGTCTATGTCGTCAATCGTCAGGAACTGATCGAGTTTTTCTCACAAAATCCCGACGTCCTACTGCATGTGGCACACGATCTGGCCGCCAAGCTCAGCGAGCTCACCGAGAAACTAACAGCCACCGAAAAACCCAAAGCCAGTGAAAAGATCGTCTACATGCTCAGTATGCTAGCCAAACGCTTCGGCGACGAAAACGAGGCCGGCAACAAGACCCAGATCACCGTGCCACTCACGCAACAAGATATAGCCAACCTCCTCGGCCTGACCCGCGAAACCGTAGCCACAGAGCTCAAAAAACTCAAAGACAAAGGCTACGTCTACTACGACAAATGGCACTTCGTCGTCCACACCGACAAAATCGCCGAATTGATGTAATCCTCCATCCTATGTATAATAACACCTACGCGCCCGTAGCTCAGTGGATTAGAGTGTTTGGCTTCGAACCAAAAAGTCGCAAGTTCGAGTCTTGCCGGGCGCACCATTATCTTTCAGATCTCACTTTCAGATTTCGTTCAACATATGCACCCGTAGCTCAGCCGGCCTAGGCGAAGCCGTTAGATAGATAACAGCGAAGCGCTCTATCCAGCTTGAACATAGCGATACATACGCACGAGCGGTAGATAGTTCAACAGACGTGCACCCGTAGCTCAGCTGGATAGAGCGTTGGTTTCCGGTACCAAAGGTCGTAGGTTCGACTCCTATCGGGTGCACCACTTCCCACTTAATTTATTACCTTTTCAACGCTTACGCTTACTTTGATATACTGTGCTAATGGCTAAACAAAAAGGTATTCGATTTAACTGCTTTTCACCGCCAGTCATGCTCGCGACGATGATAATCGAGGTTCTACTCGTCATATTTACCGTTTGGCGCTATAAGATGACAGCCCTAACGCGCTTGATCGTAATTAGCATAATTGCACTCGCCGTCTTTCAGCTGAGTGAGTATAGGGTCTGTACGGGGCTTGGACTGAGTGCCGAAAACTGGTCGAGAGTTGGGTATATTGCTATCAGCGCTCGGCCTCCGCTGGGATTGCACATGATGCATTTGTTGGCGTCCAGACCAAAGCGCCGATTGGTCGTGGCTGGTTATGCTACGATGGCTGGCTTCATGAGCTACTTTTTGCTATACCCCGCTGCTTTCGTCGGCTATCAATGCACCGGGAATTACGTTATTTTTCAGATCGGCATCGGTCCGGCAATAGCCTACGGCACGTACTACTATGGATGGCTACTAGCAACGCTTTGTTTGGGTATAAAGTGGTCGAACCAACTGCTCAAGGAAGGCACCCGCGGCTATACCCGACTCCAAGCGGTTCGAGCGCTGATCATCGGTTACCTGGTGTTTTTGGTACCCGTAGCGCTCGCCAACACCATCAGTCCGGCAACCCGGCGCGGTATTCCCAGTATCATGTGTGGATTTGCTGTTCTATTTGCGATCATTTTAGCGCTATATATCCTACCCCGAGCATCGGGCCGGCGTGATCATATCAAAAGCTCTTGACTCATCTTACGCAAGCCTAGCACATCTATAAGTGCGCGTCCGCACTTAAGCACGCGTGGCTGTATTGCCACGAAGATGAACGGTGACACGGCAGCTCTTTTGGCTGAAGTTTTGAAATTGATACAGCAAAATATATTTTGACTGGCCAGGTATATCGAGGTGTTCAGCCGAAATGCCCATGCCGTCATACACTTCTGGCAGACAGGTCACTCGCACATCTGGGTCTTGGGCGGTCGTATTGTAGACGCCTAGCCCATCGCTTTTCCGCTACCTGGTTTGATCGTGACTGTCTTCTCGATGGTACCCTGGATTGTATTTTCAAAATAATCGCCACTGCATTGATCGTCGGGCATGTCGTATCGTCTCCTCAAGTAATCTAGTGTTGTTCGCGTACTATCCGTCGTTCCGGTTGATCAACTATGTTATACATGTTACAGTATTCACTGAAACATCATATAAACCCACGGCAAAGCTGCAACGACTATGATATCTCCATTATCGGAAACATGTCAATGCCTTTTCTCACAAGGATATACTACATACTATGCTCTATTTCACGAACCAAGAATTAGCAACCGCACACCATGTATCCGTTAGAACCGTTCGCAACTGGATTGAATCGGCGCGAGCTGGCAAATTAGACCTGATCCTCCACGACAAGGGCGAGCGCACTTATGTTGCCAACACTTCGAAAAACCTAGTGATTATCAAAGGACTGGTAAAGAACGGCAAGAAATATCGCCCTCACCGCTCGCAGAAGACAGTGTCCCCAAAGCCTGAGTTTTATGAACTCTACACACAGGAGCAGCTGTTTGATATCGCTTCCAATCTAGAAATCAACCACGAGATTCCACGTCAGTACAATTATTTTGGCGATGGGGCAGATAACTGGGACAACTACGTAAACCGCCTATCCCAGGAGGAGACGCCAAGTCTTACGAGCGCCGCGATAGAATTACTTGACAACAACAAGGACTATCTAGACCATCTCTTGGCACAATACGAGCAAATTAACATTATCGATATCGGTGTCGGTAATGCTCTGCCGGTCAGGAAATTCTTGACTCATCTCCTCGAGCAAAACAAGCTGGGTCGCTACATAGCTATAGACATTAGTCCAACAATGCTCGAAATCGCTGAAAATAATATAAAAACGTGGTTTGGTGACAAAATAGACTACGAAGGCTACGCACTTGACGTCGATCACGACCGTTTTGGCAATTTACTCGCCGAGGAATACATCAAATCGGATTCGAAGGGTACGGCTAACGTCGTACTATTCATAGGTGGTACGATTGCGAATTTCAAAAAACCAGGGACAATACTACAAGTTATACACGATAGTATGGGCGTGAATGATTTTCTAATACACCATCAGACAGTTGACACGCAACTAGGCCGTCACTATTTTGCCTTTCACTCCGGGGAATCCGGTTCGAGCCTCGCTCCCAATCATCGATATATCTTTGACCTACTCAACATCGATGATTCTCTCTATGAAGTAGAGATGGGCTTCGACGCCAAACTAAGCGAACGGTACGTCCGGGTGGCTCTCAAAATAGCCCTGTCAATACGCTTTGAATTCGATGGCGGAGAACGAATTATAAACTTCAATAAGGGGGACACGATTTTGCTATGGCGTCACCGCCATAATAGCCTAATTGATATCATTACCCTATTGACGGACAATGACTTCTCCCCTCTCCAGATCAGCCAAGCGCTCGAACCGCAATCTCTGATGACAATTTCCCGCATTACACACGACTAAGTCGACTAACCGTGTCGTGCACCCCGACGATGGGTCTAGCGACGACTAGTCAACTCGTGCAGGTCGCTCCAGTCATCTTGGATGTCTTGGCTTAGAGCGTTAAATTGCTTATCGGCGATTATTTTCCAATCTTTTCGTCTCATAGCGTATCCTCCTTCCGGTAGGTAACCCCAACTATAACTGGTATCGCGGTAGGTATCAGTTAAGAATTAGGCTCAGCACGCGGGTTCTATATGTCTTTGGAAGAATCTTTGCTGCTTCGGCTACGAGTCTTACGGGAAGATGGCAGGCCCTTGGGACGCTGATAACGGGCATGTAGTAAGGCCTGCTCAAGCGCGCTAGATACGATTTCAGCCTGTTGCAGGCTCATCCCGACTCGGGCTACTGGCTGCGGTTGACCCATGTTGCCTGCCTGTGTGAACGTCATAACAACACCGGCTTTGTTGTAACTAACGTCGATTCCATCGGTGTACTGTGTCCTAGCGTCGATCGCCAGCAGCATAACCATCGGTTTGCCGGATTGCAGTTCCTCTTGTATATGCAGCCCAAGCATATCTGGGTGGGAGTGGCGATCGTATCCGGCGAGCTCCCACAGCTGCACCGCCTCGTTGTCTTGCATATCAAAGTGACTAATGAGGAGCATCAGGATCTCTTCGCTGGGGCGCTCATCGCCCTGTTCAATCCGCTCGTATATGTCTTCGTTCATCTCAACAGCGCCGGAAACTTCGGACAGTGTCTCGGAGCTATGCTCGCGAAGGTACTTGAGGTGAGTTCCTAGGGTCTTGAATGGTGGCGTGTATTTTGAATCTTGCACCTTCTTATACTAACCTCGTTCGGCTCGTCAGGCAAGCACGAGCGGAGTGTACGTAATGTATACTACAGACATGAATGTACAAGAAAACGTCGATCTGGCTCAATATTCAACTATGCGACTTGGCGGCAAAGCGCGCTACTTGACAGAGGTCACCTCTCGGGCCGAGATCGAGAAAGCCGTCGAGTGGGCCGTAGCGCACGAGATGCCACCCCTCATTATCGGTGGCGGTAGTAATATATTTTGGCGCGACGAGGGCTTTGTAGGCCTGGTGATCGTCAACAAGATTATGGGGTATCAGGATTTTGCCGAAGATTCCTCGAATCATTATTTGACTATCGGCGCTGGAGAGAATTGGGACAGCGTCGTAGAGCGGTCGGTTGCGGCCGGGCTCACCGGTATTGAAGCGCTGTCACTGATCCCCGGCACCGCCGGTGGAACCCCGATACAGAATGTCGGTGCATACGGTCAAGAGGTTAGTGATACTCTCGTCAGCATCGAGGCCTACGACCTACATTCTCGTGGCTTCCTGACAATACCGGCTAGCGACTGTGCTTTTGGCTATCGAACCAGTCGATTCAAAACCACCGACCGTGACCGATTTCTGATCTGCGGCCTGACGCTGCACCTGATGCACCAGAATCCCACGCCACCTTTTTACCGAGCAGTCGCAGATTATTTTGCTGCTCGCTCCGTTACCGATTTTACTCCTGAAACTCTGCGTGCAGCGGTGATAGATATACGCTCCAGTAAACTGCCCGACCCCGCTAAAGTCGCCAACAACGGATCATTTTTCGCAAATCCTATCATCGATGCCGTCCAGCTTACACAACTTCAAGCCGATTTCCCTGACATGCCACACTGGCCAACAGGCGACGACAATAGCGGGCAGGTCAAAATCCCAGCCGCCTGGCTAATAGAACAAGCCGGTTTCAAGGATTATCATGATGCCGAAACCGGCATGGCCACATGGCCGTCTCAACCGCTGGTGCTGGTAAACGAACACGCCCACAACACCGCCGACCTTCTACGCTTCAAGGCCAAAATAGTCGACGCCGTAGAGGCAAAGTTCCAGATCACTCTCGTCCAGGAGCCAGAATTACTCCCCTAAACTCCCAGGATTGACGGCTCAATTCCGGCTTGGCTGGCGATGCTGCGCAGAGTCCCCTTCTTGAGTTCTTTGTGCTGTGGTACCACAGCAACACGCTTACCGTCCTCGGTCAGCTTATACAAAACTACATGCGAGCCGTGTTGGCGAGAGACCTGGAATCCAAGCCGTTCCAATCGCTTAATAGCTTCTTTGCCACTTATCGGCATATACTAAACAGTAATGGTTGTTAGAAAGGAATGATGTGGCACAATAAATGTATCGTCTTGTTCAATTTCTTCGAAATACAGACTCACAGCTTCGTGCAGATTAGCAAGCGCCGCTTCCAGCGTATCGCCTTGACTAGCCACGCCAGTATCGGGATTCAGCGCCACATATCCTGAATCTTCCTCTGTTACCATGACATTTAAAATCTTACTCATGTATGTATTATACCATGCCCAGCCATGATAGCGCTGTGTTAGCCAAGTTCCAGATCACCCTCCAGCAGGGGCCGGAGACGCTGCCTTAACAAACAGTGGATTCTTTTATTTTGAAGTTGGTTAGTTTACACTTCTAACTATCAATTAACTGGAGACTGTAATGCCAAATATCTCAGAGACGAGCCGCGATATCAATCTTTCCGGTAGTCTTGTACCCTCATTGCAATACGTCAACCTCGAAATCGTAACCCCACAGGAATGGTCCGGAGATAAATTACTCGATGATGGCACGAGATTAATACAGCGGTCGGAGGAACCGCACGTCTTGCCTCGCCGAGCCACCTGCTTTGTCGACACGCCCGACGAGGAATATTCGAGATACGAGGAATCGTGTCGAGCAATGAGTGGGCTTATCCACGCTTTTCTTGATCCTAGCTTACTACCCATCAATGACAGAATGAGGATATCAAAAGGGGAAGAGCTTCTCGATGGCGTGAAAAAACACTATGAGTCGTCTGAGCTGAGAGAATTAGCGCGAGTATGCGTCGCTGGCATCCGAGCGGAAAGCGATAAGATAGTAGCACAAGAATTACAGGGAAGAGCAGAGACACTAAACTCCCTCATCAGCTCTGCGAAACTTGACTTCTGGCTGGTGGCACGAAACATTGCAAGAGAGAGCCTACACGCAGCACCACTCAGCAGCGTGGCAGTTGACACCTCGACACGTCCTCCAAAATTAGTACCCGTAGTACAGGATAAGGTCGGTAATCAGGGAGTATTCCCCTGTGACGCCAACCTTATACCGTTCCCGCTGCACACAAAACAGCAATGAATATCATAAACGTGGTTTAGAAGTCGTTTGGCAGGTGCTTGGCAACAAAATCTCTTCCCGAGAAAAGAGAGCTTGAACAAGCCCTAATAGATTTCTGAGTAGACTTGCCCGCCTGCGATCTGCTCGAGCGCATGACGAACTTCAGGGACAAGATTGTTCGGGAGATTGTCGATATCAAACCACTGCATATCATCGCATTTTTCTGGTTCCATGTTTTTAGGTTCTCCACTAAACACTTTTGCGACAAAAAACAGAGAAACTCGTTCATGGCCGCCTTCCTCGGCCTTGTACACCATACAATGCATCATTTCGAGATCGCTCGGATCTATCAATACTCCCGCCTCCTCGGACGCTTCGCGTGCTGCTGCCTGTGACGGGGCTTCATTGCCGTCCATATGACCAGCCGGAAACGTATAATGACCGTTTTTATAGCTTGCATTAAAACGTCGCAGCATTAAATACTGCTTGTTGCGCTCAATGATGATATAAACTGCCGGAACAAGCACATGTCTATCGGTCCAATGTGTCATATAATACCTTTCGTTTTATCTACTGACTTTGATTAACTTCGTAGGCTTCTCATGCAAGAGCTGGAGCACTAGCGTGAGGCACAGTTTACTCGTCGTGTGCTTCAGGATATATTTCTTCCTGGTCGTTGCTCCAGCGTGGCACATCGAGCAAAAGCATCTTTAGGGTACCGCCGAACGAATACCTTGTACCGGCTGGAATCACAACAATATCACCTTGTGCGACTGCCTGTTTTTCCTCGTTATTGAACAAGAAATACCCCTTGCCTTCGAGGACAACATAGCTCCTCTCCGATACTCGTTCCACGAACGAACAGGTCAATTTTTCTTGGCATTCAATAATCAGATAATCCGTATGCTTGCTGCAAGTTTTGTACACCTTGCCGCTATGGCCGTTCCGATCTTGAAAAGCATAATCCTTCGGTTCATTAAAGATATAATCGGTCATATTATTTATCGCTCGGTAGGGGGTATTGCAACGCGAAGGCTTTGACTTCTTCGTGGAGTTTGGCAAGCTCGGGTTCGTCTTCGCGGGCGTCGATGGCGCGTTTCATCCAGTCAGCTATGGTCACCATGTCTTTTTCGATGAGACCACGGGTCGTGATGGCGGGCGTGCCGAGGCGGATGCCACTCGGGCGGAACGGAGGTAGCGTGTCGTCAGCGATGGCGTTTTTGTTGAGCGTCAGGCCTATCTTGTCGAGGGCTTCTTCGGCGATCTTGCCGTCGATACCGAAGCTTTTGTGGACGTCGGCTAGGATCAAATGGTTCGATGTGCCACCCGTCAGCAGTGAAAATCCACGGTCCCGGAGGGCATCGGCTAGTGCTGAGGCGTTTTTCAGAATCTGCTCGGCATAGGTCTTGAACGATGGTTGAAGGGCTTCGCCAAAAGCGACAGCCTTGGCGGCGATGATGTGCTCGTGCGGACCGCCCTGCATGCCAGGGAATACGGCGCGGTCGATGAGAGTCGGTAAATTCTCTAGGGTTTTCTCGGGCGCCTTCAGCGGATTGCCGACCACCCCACGAGAGAGTATCATCCCGCCGCGCGGCCCTCGCAATGTCTTGTGCGTCGTTGTGGTGATGACATGAAAACCATAGTCAAATGGGTTTTTGGCGACACCAGCAACTATGAGCCCGGCGATGTGTGCCATGTCAGCCATCAGCATACAACCTTCGATCTCACGGCCGATGGCCGCAAACTTAGCATAGTCCAGTTCACGCGGATAGGCACTAAAGCCAGCCAGAATAATCTTTGGCTGGTGTTTGCGAGCCAGTTCGGCCAGCTCCTCGTAGTCTATCTCGCCAGTAGCAGTGTCTTTCATCTTGTAGCGGATGAAGTTGTACAGCTTGGCGCTGCGAGTCACCGGCGCACCGTGCGTCAAGTGGCCACCATGCCCGAGATCCATCGCCAGTACGGTGTCACCCGGCTCTAGCCAGGCGCTATAGACGGCCTCGTTGGCCGGGGCGCCGGAGTGCGGCTGGACATTGGCGTGATCGGCTTTGAACAGTTTTTTGGCACGCTCGATGGCGATTGTCTCGACCTTGTCGGTGTTGTCCTGGCCACCGTAATAGCGTTTACCAGGGTAACCTTCGGAGTATTTGTTGGTAAATACGCTGCCCATCGCCAGCAAAACGCCCGGACTGACGTAGTTTTCGGACGGAATCAGCTCCAGACCTTCGCGCTGCCGCTTTTCCTCGGCGAGTATTAGCTTCTTGACTTCTTCGTCTTGCATGTCATCGATGTTCATAGTGCACTCTCCCTCTAGTAAAACTGTTGTAATAAATTCATACGATGCTGGCTGCTAAATAATTAGATCATACACGCATTATATCAAGCTTGTACACGGGCTGGCGAAGATCTATACTAGATTCATAGACACTTAACACATAATACACCTTGCTACTAAACGTCATATACGGTAAGATTATAAGCATATGGATACTACAAATGCGAAAATCGGTCAACTAATTGCTCAGATAAGGCAAGAACGCAACATAACGCAGGCAGAGTTTGCGCGGCGCCTAAAGACCTCGCAATCTGCCGTCAACCGGATAGAACACGGCAAACAAAACCTCAGCCTGGAGACACTCGGCCGCATCAGCGATGTGCTTAACAAGCAGCTGATCAGTGTCAATGGTGGAGGCTCGATGAATCTGCAGATCGAAGGCGGTCACGAGCTGCACGGCGACATTACCCTCAAAACCAGCAAAAACGCCGCCGTCGGCCTGCTCTGCGCATCGCTGCTCAACAAGGGTGTCACCAAGTTCAAATCTTTCCCCCGTATCGAAGAGGTCAACCGTATCATCGAAGTCCTAGAGAGCATGGGAGTCGTCTGCAAATGGCTGCCCGGCAATGATCTAGAAATCCGTCGGCCGGCCGAGCTCAAACTCGACAAGATAGACGGCGTAGCCGCTCGCAAAACTCGCTCTGTACTGATGATGATCGGCTCACTGCTGCACGATCACGATTCCTTCAAAATCCCGTACGCCGGTGGCTGTAAACTCGGCACCCGCTCCGTAGCTCCTCACCTGTACGCCCTAGAAGAATTCGGCGTCAGCATTGCCGCCAACAGTGGCAGCTATCAGGTTACCGTCAAGAAAAAACCAGCCGACCGCATCGTGCTCTACGAATCCGGCGACACCGTCACCGAAAACGCCCTGTTGGCTGCCGCCCGCACCCCCGAAGAGACCATTATCCAATTTGCCAGCGCCAACTACATGGTCCAAGACGTCTGTTATTTCCTACAGAAGCTCGGCGTCTCCATCGAAGGCATCGGCAGCAGCACGCTACGCATCCGCGGCGTGAAAGACATCAAGAAAAACGTCACCTACGCGCCCAGCGAGGACCCTATCGAGGCAATGTTCTTCACGTCGGCCGCCGTTACAACCAACTCGGAGATCACCATCCGTAGGGTGCCGATCGACTTTATGTCTCTAGAACTTCTCAAACTGCGCAAAATGGGCCTGCAGTACGACACCACCGAGCGCTACAAAGCCAGCAATGGCAAAACTGACCTTGTCGACCTAACCATACATAAGCATGGCGGCAAACTGAAAGCTCTCACCGAAAAAATTCATGCCAATGTCTATCCCGGACTCAACCAAGACAACCTGCCCTACTTTGTCCCGATAGCGTCGGTAGCATCAGGGCGAACGCTGATCCACGACTGGACCTACGAAAACCGAGCGATCTACTATACTGAAATGATCAAAGTCGGCGCCTCCGTCGAACTAGCCGACCCACATCGCGTCTATATACAGGGACCAACCAAATTTCGAGCCGCCGACGTCGTTTGTCCGCCCGCCCTGCGTCCTGCCAGTCTACTACTTATCGGCATGCTTGCCGCCCACGGCGTCAGCATATTGCGCAACGTCTACACCATCAACCGAGGATACGAGGACCTGGCAGAACGCCTAAACTCGCTCGGCGCTCACATCACCGTTATGCACGAGATTTAATTTCGACTTAGAAATCACCCACGTACGCCAGGCTCTGACCGAAGTTCAAGCCCAGTAGCGCTACGTGCTTTATGGGGTATACTATAGGATAACGTCATGCCCAAAGAACTAATAACTAAACCAGCGGCAAAACCAGTCCACCCGAAGGCCGTCATGACCTTCCGACGCAATGTCATGCCGCCGATATTCGGTATCCTGGTAGCACTCGTCATCCTCGGCGTTCTCAACAGTCAGTGGCTCGTCGCCCAGTATCAGTATAACTACACCAAACCCGTTGCCGTCACTAACTCAACATCGCCGATAGCCGTCGATCTCCACGCCCCCGCCATGCTATACATTCCGAAGATTAATGTGGCGGCCCCCCTCGTAACCGACCAGAAAACCTATGACCAATCACAAACACAGCTTGCACTGCGTCGTGGCGTCGTGCAGTACGGGTTTAGCGCCGATCCTGGGCAGAAGGGCAAAATTGTTGTCATAGGCCATTCCAGCGGCCAGCTATGGTCTCCAGGAGACTACAAATTTGTTTTCACACAACTTGACAAACTCACCCGGAACGACCGTATCCTGATCGATTTCAAGGGTAAACGCTATATTTACCGCGTCAGCAGCACCACAACAGTCATCCCAACCGACACAAGTGTCCTCCAGCCGTCAGACGAGCCGCAGCTGACACTCATCACTTGTACTCCCGTGGGGACTAGCAAAAATCGCTTAGTCGTTGTTGCTCGCCAGGTTAGCCCAAAGCCGGAAACCGCCACCGTCATAACCGAGCCCCTGCTGCTTCCTTTGGCCGCGAGCGAGATCCCAAACTAGACCTCGACGGTATTCTTGTATCGGCGTCCAGCGGTACCCCAGATGCCCTCACTAGCCCGAAACTTGCGCAGGATCATCACTTCGACAAAAGCCTTCAAGAACACACAGAGTGTCAGCCAGCGATATAGATAGATCTGCGGAAAAGCACTGATAATATCATAGCGGCCGGCCTTTAGAGCCATCAGCACTGTCAGACTAAGCATGAGTGTAATATCGGTCAGAAAGGCTACGGCTAGAACATCCGGGGAATGTAACTTATAGGCCACAATCGGCAAAACAAGAGCATAGTTGAAGAACATCATGAAATTCTGAAACATCAGGTAGCTCATATATGTGTCAATACGGTGCGGCCGGAAACCGAGTCGATGCCGCTTCATCGATTGCATCATACCGCGGTTCCAGCGAGTGATTTGTTTGGTGAAGTCCTTCATGTCGCGCGGATCCTGCGTGTAGGCCACGGCCTTTGGTATAAACTGGATCTTGCCCAACTTCTGACGATGTATCTGGATAGTGACGTCAAAATCTTCGGTCATAGACTTGTTGGCGAAATTGACCTTGGCGAAAATGTCCGATCGGAAACATGATGTTGGGCCAGGGATCACGGTTACGGTGTGTGTCAACGCCTGGAAACGGCGGTGCAATTCCTGTCCAAGAGTATATTCCATAACACGATATTGGCCGACCACGCCGCTCGGTAGACTGCGGACATAGCCAGTAGCAGCAGCGTATTTGACGCGCAGCGATTTTCGAAAGATTTTAAAATAATCTTGCACAAACCCGCCGTCCGCGTCTGCCACGTGAATCCATTTATAACGGTTAACCAGATCGAACTCGCGTGCGGCTTTGGTGAGGGCTAATCCCTTGCCGCTGCGACCGACTTTGACGACATTTGAGCCCTGCAGGATGCTGCGAGCGATCTTCGAAGTGGCGTCAGTTGAGTTGTCGTCGACAACATAAACATGCTTCGGATCCATGCCGGCACGAATAGCCGAGCGGATAGTCTGTTCGATGACAAGCTCCTCATTGTGGGCGGCGATCAACAGTGCCAGCATAATCTTCGGCTGCTTACGGGCGGTCGGTTTTTTGGCCTTTTTCTTGGCCGTGCTATGCGCCTCGACAATAGTTCTCACATCAATACCCCACATTCTGTAAACCGGTTGACTGCAATAGACTTCTCCCGTAACCTATCTCGTGGCTGCGGGAGAAGTCTAATGCTTCGTGCATCGTCACGATTCGGACATCGGTACGGCTCAGGTAGTCGAATTGTCTTTCCAACTTGCCAGGATCAACACCAAACTGCGAACCACTTCCTTCGTCAGCTTGGTGGTAGGTCAAAACTACCCATCCGTTGTACGACTTCGCGAAGGCAACAAGCTGCTTGAGTTCTTCGACGCTGGTGTTGTGACGTACGGTCACACCGATGATGTTGTAGCGATCGAAGTTATCAGCCGTATTAACGTCGGCATTAGTAACACCGTTGGTCGGGTCGCCATTGGTATTACGCTGCGAATCAAAGTAGCGGCCTATGGCGGCGATGGTACGAGTATTTGCAGAGCCGTACGGGCTGGCAAAATCATTGATAACACCAAATCGACTCGTCAGTACAGTCTTGCACTGGTGTAATTCATAATCAAGTCGAGCGTCATCTAGCTTTGTCAAATCAGAGTGAGTCATAGTGTGACAAGCGATTTCATGGCCTGCCTGCTGCATCTTACCCACCTGCCCCGCTGAAACATAGAGGGGATCATCGAATTTACCGGCCAGAACATACTGCGTCGAGTGTATACCGTACTTCTGCAGCAGCGGAATAGCCGCGCTATACATGGATTCAAATCCGTCGTCAAACGTAACGCTGATCAAAGGTTCTTGGAATAATTGCGGTGGCAATGTAGTCGCGTCCACCTTACGCTGAGTCATAGCGGGCAGAGTCGCAACACTTCGGCTGTCGCTATTATGAAAGAAGCTCCCGAGCTGCAAAAGCGAGAATGCCGGATATGCCACCACTATACCGACGACAATGATCGAGGAAATAATTCCTCGAAAGTTCAGCTTCTTTCGTAATAGTGTACTGACGACTTCTTTCATAATATTGTACCAACTTATGCGCGGATACTCCGAGCGTACAAGACACCCCAAACAACCAAGCCAACCACAACAGAGACTGCCAGAGAAACGACAAAGCCGCCACCCGCGTTCGGCAGCGTCGCTGCACCGATAGTAGATGCAGTAGCTACGATGGGACCCACTGGACTTCCATGCATCGCAGACCTCCATTAGTGTTATATGTTTGAACTTTTGTGCTATGTTTTTTTCGATAAACATGACTTTCGCAGTATGCAAAGTGGCTCACGATTCCTCCTCTCCAGGCCGCGCTATTGTCCATCTGCATTATTTTATTTTGCCGCCCAATTGTCTGTGAAAATATATACTTACTAAACGTTTGATATAATCCTGCTGCCCTACCTAGAGAAAAGCGACTATTACCATGGTATAATCGTCTCTGTGAGCGGGTGTCGTATATCGGTTATTATCCCAGTTTTCCAAACTGGTGAGCGGAGTTCGACTCTCCGCACCCGCACCAAACATGCTCATTCCGATTTTGTATACATGTGCCCTGGTAGCTCAGCTGGATAGAGCAG
>JAYTAB010000003.1:0-3820 GCA_043737735.1 Candidatus Saccharimonadota bacterium
CAGGCGCTCGTAGCGAGATCTGGAAAAACATTCGCGGGTCGGATTCTCTGCTCGACCCCACCGATGAGCCCACGAAGGACCCGAGCCTACAAGGCGGGACGCGCTTCATCCTGGGTGTGCTATGGTTTTTTGGTCACCGGGGTAGTCGTGGTGGCGGGAGCGGTTGCCGATGGAGCCTGTTGGGTTGAGTTACTTTGCGTGCTACATGTTTGCTTGGGGTTATCCTTCTTGTAGGTAGCGATGGCCTTGACTACCTGGCTGTCGTCCTTGAGATTTTCCCAGAAGATGACCTGGTCACTGTTGACTAGCATTTGGTCATAAGGCGCGTGGAGCTCACAACCGAGTTTGACGAGCGAAACGTTGCTGGCTGCTGTGGATGCCTGAGCTTCGGTGCCAGTGGCTCCATTGGTCTGTAGGTAGTAAATGTTGCGGAGGTCTATAGTTTTGGCGCTGATAGACTGGACATTACCGAAGTAGACTTGACCATTATTCAGGAAGACGGCTTGATATTTGTCCGTGAGTACGGCTTGCTGCTGCTGCTGTTGAGGGTTGTTGCTAAACACAAGCAAGAACGTCAACGCGACTACAAGGCCGGTCACCGAGAAGAGCAATAGTACCGCTCCGAGTTTGAATAACTTGTTGACTGGCTGCTTGCGAATACCGGCAAGTTGACCGCCGATACCGACACTTGGCGTACCAGGAGCTCGATTAACTGATTGTACTGGTGCTACTGGAGCACTTTGACTACTACGGCCTCTAAAATCCATCGTATATTACCCTACCCTTAAACTTATTATGGTTACAGTAATTATCAGTGTAATGCATCCATTCATCTCAATCAACCACCAATCATCAAATATTATAATTTCCTCCGTTCTGCAGTCCTGTAACACCGTACAGCGGTACACTTAAAATGAAAATTTCGACGACCAACAAACCTTCAAAGTGGGGCTGATCTGTAGAAAACAGTTGACAAGTAAAATATAGCGAGTGTATTTTAGGGGTACCGTACTAAACCATAAGAGAGGGTAATCTATCAATGGCATACAAGCACACAAACTCCAAAGGCGTCACATACTACTTGAACTCCAAGAAGGTCACACTTCGCGGTGGTAAAGAGCAGCCGATCTACTACTTCAGTAAGGACGAGCGCCCAGAAGCTGTCGATCTACCTGAGGGCAAAGAGGTCAAGGAAAACCCACGTAACGGTTTCCTGACTGTCAGCAACAAGAAGTAATTACGGCGATTTAGTTGTAATTTTAACACTCGGTCTTTTACGGCCGAGTGTTTTTGTTATTTACCAAAGATCTCCTGACTTAGGCCGCTCTGGTATAATGAATTGGAAATGACAGATACAATTCTCGAGGTAAAAGATCTACGCAAGGTTTATGATGACGTCGCTGTGGTCGATGGAATATCGTTTGTCGTCAAACGGGGCGAGATTTTTGGCATTCTCGGGCCGAATGGTGCTGGCAAGACTACGACACTGGAAATGATAGAGACAATGAGATTGATTGATGGTGGCAGCATTACGGTGGATGGGCTCGACGTGGCCACACAACAGGATGCTGTCAAACGTATCATCGGCGTCCAGCCACAGTCTCCGGCGTTTCAGGACAAGACCAAACTGAGTGAAATTATTGAGCTATTTGGGGCAGCTTACGGTGAGAAGGTTAATACGCAGGAGTTCTTGGACGATGTACAACTGGGCGAGAAGGCCAGTAGCTACGCCGAAAATTTGTCGGGTGGACAGCGTCAACGCCTCAGTATCGCTGCCGCGCTCGTCCATAGCCCCAAGGTTTTTTTCATGGACGAGCCGACCACTGGTCTTGATCCGCAGGCCCGCCGCAATCTATGGGACCTGACGAGGGATATCCGGGATAAGGGCGTGACCGTCGTTATGACGACTCACTACATGGACGAGGCCGAACTGCTGTGTGATCGTGTTGCCATCATGGACAAGGGCAAAATTATCGCTATCGACACGCCACGGAACCTTATCAAGCAACTGCTCGACCGTGGTTTCACCAAATCTCAGCACGTCGAACAGGCCAATCTGGAAGATGTTTTCATCGATTTAACCGGCAAGGCGCTAAGGGATTAAGACTATGAGCAACTTTAGTAATAACTTTGGCAAATCATTCTACACTGTCTCCGTATTCACCAGGCTGAACACCCGACGCTTCTTCCGGGACCGCCTGGCGATTTTCTTCGGCATCATGTTTCCGTTGATTTTCCTGTTTGTCTTCGGTAGCCTCACCGGTGGTAGTAGTGCACCGACGTTCAAGGTGGCTGTTATAAATCAGTCGAAGAGTTCGTTTTCCACCAAACTAGTCCAAGGCTTGAATCAGAGCAAAGTTATCAAGATTGACGACAAAATAACTACACAAGCAGATGCCGCCGATCAGATGGGCAAAGGTCAGCTCGACGCTACCATAACCTTGCCGTCGAATTTCGGCGCCGTAGACTCTGCTGGGTATCCGACAGGCAAGGCCGAGGTCAGTTACACCCAGAACAATGCTCAAGCCGGGCAGGGGTTGGCGACGGCGCTGCAGGGACAATTCGCCGCGCTCAATCAGGAGTTTACGCAGGTCAAGCCGCCGCTAACTGTCGGTACTCGACAAACCGAACAAAAGAGCCTGACGTCATTCGATTACACCTTTGCTGGGCTTCTTGGTTTCTCGATAGTCGGCATGGGCATATTCGGTCCTATCAACGTCTTTCCGGAGCTCAAAAAGCAAGGAATCTTGCGTCGCTTGCATACTACGCCGCTCAAAGTTTGGCAATATTTCTTGTCGACCATGATTTCGCAGGCGCTCATCGGCTTGGTGTCGCTGGCGGTGATGTTTATCGTCGCCATTCTCGTTTTTCATCTCAAAGTCGTCGGTAATTATCTCGAAATAATTCCGTTCATTATCTTCGGCATTATCACTATCCTTGGCATTGGCTTGTCCATAGGCGGTTGGGCTAAAAATGAACGTCAAGCGGCGCCGCTCAGCAACATCGTCGTCTTCCCGATGCTCTTCCTGTCTGGTTCGTTTTTCCCACGATTTATCATGCCGGAATGGTTGCAAACTGTATCGACGTTTCTGCCGCTTACCCCTATCATCGATGGCATTCGACTCCTAACGACACAGGGCGCGCACCTCGTCGACCTTGGTCCGCAGCTAGGTCTGATGGCCATTTGGACCGTCGTGATTTATGCTGTGGCGTTTCGAGTTTTCCGTTGGGAATAACTCCGGTCGTTGAGGGATGCTCACACCTCTGTTGAGAATTTTGTATATTTAAAGCAAAAGTGGTATAATGTTTTCATGAAATCTGGAGATCAGCTAGGGCCACAAATAATGCCTATGGGTGTACCCGAACGTTTGCGGGTTGTTCGTGACGTAGCGGGTTTTTATCCTACGACTCACGGGGAGCTTACTATTGCGACGGACTTGAAGGACAGGCTCGACACGGTTGCCGGTTGCGCGGGCTATCTCAACGGAATATTGCTACACCAGCTTAATGCTAATACGGAAGACCCAGAGGCTGCGGTGCGAAGTGTTACTAATCAAATCGTTGGATACGCCGGGAAGGCTAGGGCTGATAAATTCTTTTTGACCGAGCTTGATCGTGAAATGCGTGAAAGTCAAACCGACCACCGTGCGGCAATGGGCTCCGCCGAACTGCATTCAGGACTCGGGCAGTTTGTGCGGTATACGATTTATGGCATATCGCCGAAAAAAATAGCCTGGACGTTGTACCGTTTGATCACTCCGAGGACACAGTTCCCGCCCGCAGCGTCGGGATGCATTTGACCCATATACGGCGGCCAAAC
>JAYTAB010000004.1:0-7155 GCA_043737735.1 Candidatus Saccharimonadota bacterium
TTCTCATATGTTTTTTCATTGGCACCCCTCCCTAATTAAGAGGGAAAGTTTACCAAGGTACTAGGGGGTTGTCTGTGAGATTTTGTCAGGCTCTTAGAGAGATCACCCACGTCACCTACGAACCCAGACATCCAATTCTGCTCATTCCAAGTCACGCCCCTAGCAGCGTTCAGCTTGTCGTACCTCTTTCGCACCTGAACTGCGCGTTCGGTAAGTTCTTCAAAAGTCATGCAACCTCCTATTATTTATTCATGCAATTTCAACCAAGCTAGAACCTTATCTAGAAATAGACAACAGAACGATCACACCCCAGGTAACTATTGAGTAGCTCGGGGTTGTCGTCGCGCTCTACGCTTAATCTACACGTGTTGCCGTTTGTCTTTTTGTCGTATTGGATGCTATACCACCAGCCAAAAGAATGCTCGCTTGAGGGTATTTGACTGGCATCCATACGCAAAACCCAACCCTGTTTTTTTAGTGATTGCTCAAAAGTTTGAGCCTTAACCTTAAAATCTTCCGTGGCAACATCTTTGATAGATACCTGTTTTCTAAATAGGTAATTACCGCACCAAACCTCGGTTTTTAGGTTGTGGGCGTATGACAAATCACATTTGGCTAGAGTTTCATCAATATATTTTGCTTGCCCAAACGGATAGATTGCATCAAGCATTTTGCGCTCTTGCACAAGAGTTTTGTTAAGGTTGTTACTGTAGAAAAATGAAGTCGTCGAAGGTAACACTGACTTTCTAATGACGCCTCGACTCACATAACAAAAAATAAGAAGAATTAACATAACCGATGGAACAAGAAACCTTAGATTCTTTTTCTCGAAGCAACGACGCAAGCTTGCAACCATTTTTTAACTATAGCAGATACATAGAAATTGGTCGCAGGCGGTGCTAAAACCAGCGTTTGCGATGGAAGACCCAGACGGTGAGAGCCATCAGCCCGGCGACCAGTAGTAGGACGTAGCTGAAGGCGTAGGTGTGGTGTGCAAATGGGATTGGGACGTTCATGCCGAACAGTCCGCCAATGATGGTCGGGATGGTTAGGAAAATGGCGATGCTGGTCAGGCGTTTGAAGGTGTTGTTCAGGTTGTTGGTGGCGATGGCGTCGTAGGCTTGGCGGATGTTGGTCAGGGTGCGCAGACGGGATTTGGTGAGTCCCAGGAGCTCGTCGGTGCCGAGGCGGAGATCTTCGATCATTTCGCGGTCGTCTTCGCTGAGACGAAGGTATTTGGTACTGCTGAGCGCTGCCAGCAAAATGCCCTGAGGCTGCAGGGCGGCTATGAATTCATTGAGGTCTTCCTCGAGTTCGATGATGCCGACAAATGCTTGGTTGCTGATCTGTGATTGGCGTAGTTGGGCCCGAATGCGCAGGATTTGTTTGGAAACTTTGTTGATCTGGCGCTCGTACGAGACATTTACAGCCTCCATAATCTCGACTAGTAGGTGGGCTTTTTGAGTGGTGACGATTGGCGAGGCACCAGCGGTGAAGCTCTTCAGAAGGTCGGAGTCGGTGCGCATAACGGTGATCAGATGATCGGCGGTAGCTATGAGCAGCAGCGGCTCGGTGGCGATTTCCTTACCCTCGGGGTAACAATAGCGGGTGTAGACGTAGACATCGCCGCCGTCTTTTTCGACGCGCGGGGCTTCGTAGATGTCGATGGCGTCGGCCAGTAGGTCGCGGTCGAGCCCATAGGTTTCAGCTAGAGTGTCGAGCTCGGCTTCGCTGGGACCTGTGACACAGATCCAGGAACCTGGTTTGGGCTCGTCAATAATATCGGCGCGCCCCTCTGGGGCCGCATTGTAATAGATTGTAGTCATTAACCCTAATTATACCCTAGAAGCTGCTCAATACCTCCGATGACTGACCCACATTCACTTCCCACGTCTGAGCTACAGCTTGCAAATAGTTGCGGTATGTGGTTCAATAACGGTTAAATGACAATGCCATTTGAAGGCGTTCAACGCCAACAATTTGATATACTGCCCGACCGTAGTTTGCAGTGGGAGATTAGTAACCTTTCTGATTATGCTTGGTTGTACAAATCTCCTGGTTGTTCAGATGAGTTGGCTGCAGCAGTCGTACACTATTCAACTCATCCGCCCGATGATTTACCTGGTATTGGCTATGGTGGTTTCGGTGATGTATTTGATCTCAACGGATTTGCACTGAAGGTATATTCGGGTAAAGGTTCACATGTAGCACTTCCACCAGGACGTCTGGATGATGTGAAAGCAAACGTGGCGCTATCGACTGGACTGGACAGGATTACTCAATCACCGAATGTGTTTGGTAGGATGTGTGAGTTTTCGGCACCGAAGATATATGCGGCGGTGGTACCAAGCGATAGAGGCGATTCAACGCGCAATGTAGTATGGGCGATGGAGCTTATTAAAGGTAAGCACCCGAGCATGATTAAAGGTAAACACCCGAGCGTGCATGAATTGCCGAGCTTACGTCGTCGCGAAAAAAGATATAGAAGAGCGCTAGGAGCATGCGGGATCCCTAGAAGTGCTAAGATTAATTTTGATGATATTGGGTCTCGGAATTTGCTAATTACATCGCCGCGAGGGGCGAACCCGACTAAAGTCGTAAAGATAGATATCATGGCCAGAGAAGAGCTCAGTCGTTACTATTGAGAGCTTCTTTCGTTGGTTTGATTGTCACTACGATTAGATGCTCGATTGGGGGTCTTGGCTGGTTGGGTCGGTTGCGGCGCCTGCTCCGCCGGGGCCACCCATGCCGCTTGGACCGGCATTCAGGGTGATGCGGGTGGCTGTGGTCGAGGCTGAACTGGCCGTGGTTACGATGACATTGTCGCCGACGACTATGTCGTTGGCGCTGGCGGCTACACCGGCATTCGTAATCTCGGTACTGCTGGTGATGCTGTAGGTTTTGATCGATCCGGAGCGTCGATCTTGTATTGAAATGCTGGAATCGCTGACGGCTGTAACTGCGCCGACACTGCCGTTCAGGCTGCGTCGGCCACCGAATCGGCCCTGGCCCATCCCTGCATCGAACTGGCCAGCTGCCGTCTTGGTCGAGGGACTTTTGGATTTTTGATATTGCACGCCGCCGGCAAATCCACTGATGGCTATCAGGAGGGCTACGGCTAGGAATGTCAGTAGTCGGGTTGTGCTGGGTGTTATATACGACATCATATTTTGAGATGAGGATGTTACTTTGGCGGATTGTTTGATCTGTCCGTCCTGATTGTCTACGTTGTTGTTGGCTTCCTTCATACGGTTACGCCTTTCCCTTTCCTTGGCCTTGGCCCTTTCCTTGGCCCTTTCCTTTTTCCTGGCCGGCAATTAGTTTGCCATCGTCCAGTCGAAATGTCGTGTCGGTCTTGCCGGCGATGCCGAGATCGTGTGTCACGGCGATGATGGTGGTGTTCTCGCTCTTGGCGAGGTTATGGAGTAAGTCGAATATCATTTTGCCGGTTTGGCTGTCCAGATTGCCGGTCGGCTCGTCGGCCAAGATGAGGCTGGGTTTGTTGGCGAGGGCTCGGGCGATGGCGACGCGTTGCTGCTGGCCGCCACTCAATTTGCCGGGTTTGCGGGTCAATTGATCATCGCTGAAGCCAACTTGTAGCAGCAGTGATTTGGCGCGCGCCGTGCGTTGTTTCCGAGGCAAACCGGCGAATTCCATCGGCAGCATGACATTCTCGAGTGCGGTTAGATTGGGAACGAGATTGTACCCCTGAAAAATGAAGCCGATACGATCACAGCGGTATTTGATGAGCCGGCGGTCGTGTAATTTGGTGATATCTTGGCCATCGACTACGATGCTGCCGCTAGTTGGCTTGTCGAGTGCGCCGAGCAGGCTGAGCAAAGTGCTCTTGCCGCTGCCACTACGGCCGACGACGCTGGCAAATTGGCCATTTGGTACACTGAAGCTGACATCATGCACGGCATGGACGGTGGTGTCCCCGGATTGAAAACTGCGTTTGAGGTTGGTGACTTGTATCATGTGATCTCCTGTCTTGGTCTAATTAGTCTTGGGCGGTTGCAAGGGGTGTTAATCGGCCCGCATAACTTCGGCGGGTCTGATTTTGGCAATAAAGAATGAGGCTAGTGCACTGCCGATGAGGGCGATGACGAGAGCGGCTGCTAGGCCGTAGAGGATGATGCTCCAGCCGACGGCAGCGTGAATGGTGCTTAGGCTATTTTGGACACTTCCGAATGCTCGTTCGGCACCGCGGCCAAATCCACCCGGGCCTCGCGCCATCGCACCGGCCGCGCTGGCGGTGGTTGCTGTGCTGGTCGCGTTGCTCACAAGCAACTTAGTGATAGGATTACCGGCCAGAACGCCGAGCAGTATGCCAACGAATGACGCCAATAGTGTCAGCGTGACGGCTTCGACCATGAATTGGGACATGATCTTGATGTTGCTGGCACCGATGGCTTTGAGGACGCCGATTTCGCGGCGACGTTCGCGGACGATCATGATCATGGTCATCAGGATGATGACAGCTCCTGCGGCGACAGCCCCGATCAGACTGTACAACGAAATGGTACGAATGTTCTGGAGTGGCGCGATGGTCGTCTCTGCGGCTGCAGCGGCATTGGTGACATCGGCGGCCGTGCCGAGCGCCTTCTGGGTGGCTGTCGTGACGGCAGCGACATTGGTGATCGAGTCAACGGTCAGCGTGGCGCTAGTGACGGCATCAGGCTGGCTGGAGAGTGTTTGGACCGCCTTGAGGGGCATCATTATCTGGTTATTGCTGAAGGCGTTGCCGGCGTCGAATATACCGACGACTTTCACGGTCTGGTCGTAGGCGGTGAAGGTGGAGCCGACGGTCAGGCTATTTTTGGTGGCAAGCGTTGAGCCGACCAGTGCTACGTTCTCGGTGCTAGTTGCGCTGTAGACTGCGCCGCTCTTCAGTTTGAATCTACCACCTCCTTGGGCGCTGGCTGCCGATAAGTTCGTTGGGTCGGTCGTGCCGACCAGAGTTACGGGAGGCGTGAAGGTACGTGTGATGGTGGGCATCGCACCGTCGCCCTCGAGAGATGGACGTCCCGCCCCACCGCCGTTTTGGACATTGAAGCCTTGCCCGTTATTGCCGGCATTGCGCCGACCAAGTGAGCCGGCATCGATGGCTGACACGATGTTGGTGTTGCTAGTCGTCAGTCGATCGTTGAGGCTGGCCGATACGGCCGTAACGTGCGCCAGAGTTTTGACTTTGGCAAGTTGTGTCTCCGTCAGCGCGTCGCCGCCACCTTCGAAGCCACGAACACCGGCCGGCGAGACCGAGACAGTATTGCCGATCGATGATTTGACACTATCTATCTTTTTGCCGACTGCCTGATAGGCCACCAACATCGCCAGTGCCAGGCCGATACTGAGCCCTAGGATGCCGACTAGCGAAAAAGTTCTGATGACGTTTCGGAACGCATTTCTAATACCACGGGTTATAACATTCATATAATCTTTTCTGCTTAGCTCAGATGTTGCCACATATACGACAGCACCTAAATTTATTTAATCTAGGCACATCATATAGCAGCTATCATTAGAAATAGCTGAGACATGCAGCTTTTCGGCCTGACGGCTTATTTTTGGCGTTTGCGCTTGTTGGGGTCGAGTTCGCGTTTGCGGAGTCGTAGTGACTTCGGAGTGACTTCGAGCAGTTCGTCGTTTTCGATGAAATCTAAGCATTGTTCGAGGCTGAAGATGGTGGGTGGGGTCAGCTGGACGACGCCGTCGCTGGATGAGCTGCGCATGTTGGTCAAGTGTTTTTGCTTGCAAATGTTGATTTCCATGTCTTCTTGGCGGGTGTTGAGGCCGATGACTTGGCCGGCGTAGACTTTTTCGGCTGGACCGACGAATGTCGTGCCGCGGGCTTCGGCGTTTTGCAAAGCGTATGGGGTGGTGAGGCCTTGCTCAAAGCTGATCAGCACGCCGTTACGCAACTGCTGTAGGCTAGCGCCGAGGGGCTGGTAGCCGGTGACGAGGCTGTTCATGACGATGGTGCCTTTGGTGCCGGTCATCAGGATGTTACGCAGGCCGATCAGGGCGCGGGTCGGGATTTCGTAGACTAGCTTGGTGACGCCCTTCGGGCTAGCGAACTGTTCTACGAGGTTGGCGCGGCGCTGGCCGAGTTCCATTTGCACCGTGCCGACGTGTTCGGCTGGAATTTCGATGATAACTTCCTCGACTGGCTCTTTGATCTGGCCGTCTTCCTCTATGGTGACGACTTGTGGGCGGCCGACTTCGAATTCGAAGCCTTCGCGGCGCATGGTCTCGATCAGGACGGACAAGTGGAGTTCACCGCGGCCGGAGACTTTGAAGCCGATGCCTTCGTCTTCGACGCGGAGGCCGACGTTGGTTTCGAGTTCCTTCTGCAGGCGATCACTGATCTGGCGAGAAGTGTTAAATTCGGCTTCTTGGCCCTTGAATGGGCTGGTGTTGGGCCCGAGGTAGATCTGCAGAGTTGGGGCTTCGACTTCCAGGACTGGCAGCGCGTCTGGCGTGTCGACGTCGCAGACGGTTTCGCCGATTTGGGCGTTGCCTACCCCTGTTAGCTGGACGATATCACCGGCCACGCCCTCGGGTACTTCGAATTTGCTGACGCCGTGGCTCATGAATACGAGTTCGACTTTGGACTTCGTGAAGGTGCCGTCCTTTTTGCACAATGTGATTTGGTCACCGCCCCGGATGCGGCCGCGCGTTATCCGGCCAATAGCGTATTTACCCTTGAAATTGTCCCAAGCCAGCGCCGTGACGAGCATCTGGAATGGTTTGTCGAGTTCGACGGCTGGTGCTGGGATATCATTGATAATAGTCTGGAAGATGGCTTCCAGGTCGCCGTCTTCGTCGGGGTGAGCTGGCGGCGTCGCCCAAGCTTTGCCAGCGCGGCCGATGGCGTAGTAGACAGGATAATGCAGCTGATCTTCGTGTACGGCCAGTTCTAGGAACAGATCAGCCAGCTCGTTTTCGACTTCGGCGATGCGGCTGCCGGGCTTGTCTATTTTGTTGATAACGACGATCGGCTTCAGGCCGTTGGCGAGGGCTTTGGTGAGGACGAATTTGGTCTGCGGCATCGGGCCTTCCTGGGCGTCGACGATCAGTAAACAGCCGTCAGCGAGGTTCAGCGTGCGCTCCACTTCCCCGCTGAAGTCAGCGTGCCCGGGCGTGTCGATGATA
>JAYTAB010000005.1:0-7237 GCA_043737735.1 Candidatus Saccharimonadota bacterium
AGCCGAGCCCGCGATTACCTCGAAAAGGCCCACATCAGCACCGAACATCTAGGCAAATTATTCCAGGATCTACTGACCAGCGCCAAAGCCGAGGACGGCCGTCTCAGTAGTCACCCGACCGTTGTCGAAATGGGCGAATACTTGCAGCAAATTTCCGAAGATCTGCGCTTCTCGGCTGACAAAAAGGGTCTGGCGGTTGAATTTACCGTCGGTTCCAACCAGCTCATCAACGCACGCGAAGATACCGGCCACGTCGTCCGACCGCTGTATTATGTCCTAGCCGACGCCGACCGGATGCGCGAAGTCATCACCAATCTATTCGACAACGCCGTCAAATACACCGACCAAGGCAAGGTCTCCATCGGTCTGACAGGCAACAATGACGTTGTCCAGTTCTATGTCCGTGACACCGGCCCGGGCATACCAGCCGACGATCTGCCGCACTTGTTCCAGAAGTTCTACCGTGTCGACAATTCGACGACCCGCACCATCGGTGGCACCGGGCTTGGGCTATTCATCTGTCGCAAGATCGTCGAACTCTATCAGGGCAGGGTGTGGGTCGAAAGTCAGCTCGGACAGGGCAGCACATTCTTCATCAACTTGCCGCGCCTCAGTACGAAGCAGGCCGAACAGTACCAGGCAGCCGAGGCCGGCAGCACGGCACTCCCAGCTATAACATCGTTGGCTCATTCATGACTATCAAAACGACCACACACAATATAACCAGTCACGACGCGGTAGATATATGCTATGGTACAATTAAGCTAAACGTTAGCGCTTCAAAAAATCATTTATACAAAATTCATTTATACAAGGGCCCGACCAGATGACAAAAATTATGCTTGTCGAAGACGACAATAACCTCCGTGAGATTTACGAAGCCCGCCTGTCCGCCGAAGGTTATGACATTGTATCAGCGCATGATGGCGAAGCTGCCCTGGCGATGGCCGCCAAAGAACGCCCCGACCTCGTTATCACCGACGTTATGATGCCCAAAATCAGTGGTTTTGAGATGCTCGATATCCTGCGTAATACGGCAAGTTTGCACGATATCAAAGTTATAATGTTAACCGCTCTAGGACAAGCCGAGGACAACGCTCGCGCCAACGCACTTGGCGCCGACCGCTACCTGGTCAAGTCACAGGTGACACTGGAAGACATCGTCAAGGCAACACACGAAGTATTGAACGATCCTACACCTCTCGATGTTTCTTCAGAAACTGCCGAAGTCAGCATAGATCAGGCTGCACCAGATTCTACAGCCTCACACATCGAAGTTGTACCACCGATCGACTCATCAGCGACTACACAGACTGATCTACAGGCTGATCTACCCAGTGAGCCCGAGACACCTTTCATCGACGTTTCTCAGGGCAATTCGTATGTTGTCGGGGCCACCGATGCTACCGCTACGACAACCGACCAGTCGGCACAAACTACTCAGGACGACACCGTGGCAACTCCTGACGACACTGCTACTAGCGATAATGTTATCAATAACGATGTCACGTCCGACGATGCAGTAGAGCCCATCGCCGAATTACCAGCTCCCAATGCAGTCGTCGAGCAGCCAGAAATTTTAGACGCCGCGCCAATCGCACAAGAAGAAACAGTCATACGTGAGCAGATCGACGAGTTTTTGGACGCCAACACGCAACCCGAAGTCGCTACCAACCCAGACAATCCATCCGACTCAAATGATCAGCCGACCGTCGCCGAAACACAACCATCGGACCAACCGGTTCAGTCTGCTCAACCGGATCAGGCCACACAACCGCCGGCCGACGAAGACGACGCAGTCTACGAAAAAGACAACAGTATTCCAGACATGGGAAACTTATCGATCCACGGAGAAGTCGCCCCCGAACTACAGGAAATCGCCCCCGAACCCCAGGAAGCGCCAGCCGAGCCTCAGCAATATTCGGGCGACAAGGTAGTTTCGGACGCTATCAACGACATGTACGCCGCAGCAGCACCGGTTCCACGGGTCATCGAACCAACCCCACAATCCGAGTATCCCGTAGAAATTACACCTACCACAGCTCCGTCGCCCTCGCCAGTTGTCGAAACACCGCAGCCGATTGAAGCCCCAAGATTTGAAACACCAGAATCCAATGACAGCAATTTTCACAAGCTTGTTATCGCACCGCTCGACAATTCCCCTCGACCTGACATCAATCAACTCCTAGCCATGGAAGATGCCAAGGCAGCCGCTATCCAAGCCAGCAACACGCAACAGACCACGGCAGATACTCCATCAGACGGACAATCAACTCAGTCGCAACCCGGCCAAACATGGCAGCCACAACCGGCACAAGTCCAGCCGCCACGCACTTCCTACGATCCCGCTATCGACCCAAATAGTATTTCCTTGTAGGCATCGACCCGGATTACACCTATAATGTAATCATGCGCCTCAATAAATACATAGCTCTCTCGACCGGTCTCAGCCGGCGCGCGGCCGATGACGCCATTTATCGCAACCGTGTGCTCGTGGGCGGCCGCGCCCCGTCTCCCGGCCAACAGGTCGTCGAAGCCGATGAGGTTAGGCTCGACGGCGAGATCATCACACCACCGGTCGAGACCATCACCATCATGCTCAACAAACCGACTGGCTACGTCTGCAGCCGCGAAGGTCAGGGCAACAAGACAGTCTACGAGCTGATCCCCGAGCACCTCCACATGCTCAAATCCGTCGGTCGCCTCGACAAAGATTCCAGTGGACTGCTGCTAATGACCAACGACGGCATGCTCGCCCAAGAATTGACGCACCCAAAGTACCAGAAAACCAAGACCTACGAAGTAGTCATCGACCGAGCACTAGCACCACTCCACTGGCAAATGATTGCCGATCACGGCATCAGCCTAGAAGACGGGCGTAGCAAACTCCAACTTGAGCGCTTGCATGACGGTGACGACACCAGCTGGAAGATCACGATGCACGAAGGCCGCAACCGTCAGATCCGCCGAACTTTCGAAGCCCTCGGCTACCACGTCACGTCGCTACACCGCACGAATTTCGGCACATACAAACTGTACGACCTCGGAACAGGGAACTATAGACACCTAGGAACAAAACCCCAAGAATTTGAGCATGACCCGGATAAGATCAAAGGATCGTTTTCTGAGTGAGACATATCTGTAGATATGTTGAGCGCAGGAAACGGTTCTTTGAGCCATTCGGGCATGTTCAAAAATTAGGATTTTGATTCTAGGTGTCTATACATACAGCTATAAGAACGTGCACAGGTTATCGTAGGGCACCTGACATGTCACAGTATCGTATAGCTCTGCTGTGGGTAGGTACAGTATTGACAGAGGCAGATGGTGGGTCAACTACCCCAAACATTTCGGCCTGGAGGAGGATGTTGGCTGCCCACTTTGAATGGGTAGTCACCTCGTCCATTCTACCGTTTTTGCCATTTACAGCCTTTACATCTACGCCTTCTGCGCCACACATCTCTCGAGCAGACGCAAGGTCGTCACTACATACCCTGTATAAATTATTGAGAATTTTAACATGGCGGGGGTGAATAACAGTTTGGCCGAATAGTCGATTGGCGATGTTTTGTACAGCCTCTTCCATAAAAAGAGGATCGTCCTCGGGAGCGAAGCATTCAAATACCGGTGCAGTAATGTCGAAGCCGCCATTCCCGCGGAACTCGTTCACGATATTGTCCATAAGCCTGCCGATTACTGTACCGTATATAGTAAGTTTTTTACGGGGTCGACGCATACCCTGATGACCCAACAGGTCGTTGGCGCCGATACGCAAGCAATCTATACCATCTCTGTACTCCGAAGCACTTATAACGTCCAGTAGGTCAGCTCTGTAGACAGCGTCAGTCATTTCGGGAGACTCAAGTATGGGCATGATGCGTAAATCAGCATCACGCTTGTTGATAAGATCAGCGTACTTAGGATAATCAACTGGGTCGGCTTTGGGAACAACAAAACCGGCTACACGCTCAATGGTTGGGTTGTCAAGGATTTGACCGAGCACTTCTGGGTTGCGAGCCCGTACAAATACTTCAACCCCTTGACCCGGATTGTGACCCGGATCATACCGTTCGCTCATCCTCCGGAGGTTATCCAGTGCCAGAGGGACATCATCCTCACTAACAGAGTCTTCCGTACAAACCACCATACGATGTATGTCTGGGTTGGAGCCATTTATTACATCTAATAGCTTATCGACATCTGTAGTTGCTGGGGTGTACAGCACGGGGTGCATAGTGTTAGGATTTTTCATTATCAACCTTTTCTTGTAATGCTATTTGATCTGGGTGATATCTCTTGTTGAGTATCAGAGGAGAAAATAGGCGGGATAAACACAGGTGGTGAAATAACAGTGTGAGTTTGAAGCGGGGGAAGTGGGGGGGGTGGTCTCCTGTACGGGAGTGCTCGGAGACCACCCCTGCACACTTCTGATCCAACTACGTGTCAGGATCGGTTCTCTCGATGTGTTCCAAGGCGGCAGCGCGGGCGTCACGACGGTTTTCGCGCACCGAGTGCAGCACTGCGATCGTGATGAAAACGATGCCAACACTGCCGGTGAAAACGTCTGGGATCTCCACGAAGGGAGACACCAGGATGCATGCCGCCAGCGTTCCAATAGCCCAGTGAGCACCGTGTTCCAGGTATCGGAACTCGGCCAGGGTGCCTGTGCGCACCAGATCTACGGTCATCGCGCGCACAAAAAGTGCACCGATGCCCAATCCGGCGGCGATGACTACGACATCACTGCTGATGGCGAAGGCACCTGACACACCGTCTAGGCTGAATGCCGCATCCTGAAACTCCAGGTACATGAACAGCCCGGCGGCGGCCCTGCCTGTTGCAACGGGCTTAGTGACGCCACTGCCGGTGTTGCTATCAGCGTTTCCATCGGTGATGAGCTCCTCAACATCCTCGTTCAGCAGCCGACTGTCTAGCCAGTGCATGAACAGGAAGACAGCGAGGCTGCCGAATCCGCAGACAAACACGGATGTATCGAAGTGCTCGAGGGCACCGATGGCGACGATGATTACCGAGGCGATGCCTGCGGACACCCAGACGTTCCACCCGAATCGGGCGAGTGGGCGCTCGAGCGGAGCGATCCAAACCTGCTCTCTCTCTTCAAAGATAAATTGCAGGAAGATCATCAGCAAGAAGACGCCTCCTATCACTGCGACCTGGGTGTGTGCAGCTTCTAGCTCGGCGGCATAGACCAGCGGCTGGCGCAGAGCGAGGTCGATGACCTGGCCGAAGCCCATTCCGGCGGTAGCCATGACTATAGCTATAGGCAGGACGAACCTGACGACGCCAACGGCGATGATGATGCCGACGCTGAGGAACATGAGCTGCCAAAAGTGGCTCATTCGCGCCAGCACCAGGGCGTTGACCACCGCGTTGTCAAACGAAAATGACACTTCTAGCGCGACCAACATGAGAGTCACGAGAAGAACTTCTAGCGGATGGGTCACGCCAATGGCGACCAAAATCCCGACCGTCAGCACTAGACTAACGAGGTAATACCTAAGTCTGCCGAGCTTCTCCATGATTGACTCCTTCTGAGTCGTAGGGATTGCGGGGTTGCTTCTCCAGGAGCGGGTAAGCGCGTGCGGTACAAACCTACAATATATACGGCAGGCGCTTACCCGCTCGACTTAGAACGTGCTTAGGATAACTCACACTGTTAAAGTGCATGTCGCATAAGACATAACTGACCGACTATACCATTGTTTTCGGCCGTTATCAAGTATACTGCGAAGTGCATCGTTATAGCATAATGGGCGCCAAGACAGCCAAAAATCCGGAGTAATAAAGCATGGATGGTTGTAGCAGGTGGCTTCTTGGTCGACGTAAAGTCGAAGAAGAAACCACCTGCCGGTGTGCCTGCGGCCGAAGCTACAGATCACACATCAATCAACCATCTCTATCGCAGATTGCACACTGTGTACTCACGTTTTCTGGCAGTGACCAAGTAGGTCAGAGATCCGAGTGAGACGTGTGGCACGGCGACGAACGTCCAGAACGCTTCTGCCTACGTCATCTTGCGACGCATACAACACGATCTGGTCGCCCGCCTGAAACATGCGCTGCCCGAACTGAGTAGGGATGCGTACGAGGAAGTTCGACTGCCAGGGCACAGTCATGTGACCGTGTCCAGTCCGTCGTCGGATACGACGAGCGCGAAGCGCGTCGCTGAGTTGCTGATTGACCTGATAGGCCGCCGCGGGGTTCGCGATGGACTTCCAGAATTCATACAGCTCTCTCCGGCTAGTGGCATCTGATGCGTGTTGCACTCGCTGGTCCGGATCGGTCAAGATCCAGGGATCGAAACCAAGATCCAAACCGTCGAGCGTTTTCTGACGCCGAAGTACTTCCGCAAAGCCTTGACCGAGCAAGTATGGTGCCCACAGACCCTGGCCAATAGCGAACTCAGCCCTCATTAGGTCCAGCATGGAGGCAATCACTTGTCTGCGGTTGTAAGCGGACTTATCGGTATCGTAGCGTTCTCGGAACCGAAGCACCGACGGAACGTTGGCGTTGTATCGAGCCAGAAGCTCGACATAGACGCACTGAAAACGCTCCGGGACACTACCTAATTCCTTGAAGCGCTCTAGGGATATGAACACTTCATAATTTATCGTGTCGCAGATACTCCAGATGCCTTCGTATGCATCTTGTGGTGAATCTGGAACGTACAGATCAAGCGAAGGACTCAACAGTGGCTTGATGCCTCGGTCGAGTTCATTTTGCATGTGAACGATATGCACCGACCAATCGGTCGCAGCGTCGCACATTGCAGCGCAGGCCCGTTCGGCACCAGCCGAGAGCGATTCGTTCCCCTGATGAGTGTGAACCACACTATTGAAGTAACCGAAGGCCATAAGCCACAACATGTGCGACACCCAACGGCCGTGTGCCATTGTCATCGTCGACATCGGCTCTGTCCATGGGTGTTTGCCGTCTGCTCGTACCTCTGCTATGAAGTTGGTGAATTCCCTGTTTGCTGCGTGCATATTGTCGTTGATGCGGGCGCGGAGTGCTGGAACCGACGATGCGTCGTCAGCTGCTCCAAACCTCGGTGGGTCGAACCTGCTGGCGTCGCCAGACATAACTACTCCAATCGTACGTAGAGTTTGGCTGATTGACTCACCTTACGCACCCCTCCCCAAATCCTGAGAGTTGAGGCATACTAAAAAGCAGATAACCTTAAAGGACTCTGCTATGCCAAAACAAACACAACCCA
>JAYTAB010000006.1:0-5005 GCA_043737735.1 Candidatus Saccharimonadota bacterium
GATGGCCGCCATGAGATCGCGCGCCTCCTTGCGGACCGAGAGGATGCGCGCCCCCAGCGAGGCGCCGACCCGGCCGAGCACCCCGAGGATGTTGCGCAGATGTGCCACCCTGTGGTGCACATCTGGTGACCCGTACGTGCCGTGTGGGAAGGTAGTCAATTCCGTACGTCGAGAGCGCATATGCTAGACAATCTGCCGGGCGTTACTGTGAGTGTTAGTGAATTTGTCGACTTGCTGAACGAGACTTATGAATTTGCATTTCCCAGTATTGTCATCAGCGGCGAGCTGGCCAATCTGCGGGTGTCCAAGAACAAATGGGTGTACTTCGATCTCAAGGATGACACCGCCAGCGTCAAGTTCTTTGGGACGGTTTATCATCTGCCGGGGCCATTGGAAGATGGCATGCTGCTGAATGTCCGCGGCGTGCCGCACATGCACGAGCTGTACGGTTTTAGCGTCAATGTCCAGACTATCCAGCCGGTGGGCACAGGCTCGATTCGCCGCGCCGCTGACTTGCTGCAAGCCAAGTTGCAGGCCGAAGGATTGTTTGATGCCAGCCGCAAGCGGGTATTGCCGTATCCACCGCGCCGCATCGGGCTGATCACGTCGTTGCAGTCGGCAGCTTACGCCGATTTTGTGAAGATCCTGGGCGCGCGGTGGGGTGGCCTGGAGATCGACCTCATAGACGTCCAAGTTCAGGGCGAGGCCGCCCCTGGGCAGATCGTTGCGGCTATCGAACGTTTTAATACGCTAGCTGAACCACCGGAAGTGCTAGTGCTCATCCGAGGAGGCGGTAGTGCCGATGATCTAGCCGTTTGGAGTCACGAGCAGGTGACGCGGGCGGTCGCGGCCAGTCGGGTGCCGACACTGGTGGCTATTGGTCACGAAGTTGACATCAGCCTGGCAGAGCTGGCCGCCGACCGCCGGGCTAGTACGCCGAGCAACGCCGCTGAGCTGCTGACACCTGACAAACGAGCTACATTGGAAACATTGGCCTCACTGTCGGAGCGGTTGTATGATGCCGTTCAAGACTGCATATATGAATCCCGGGCAATCAACCACGGGTTAATCGCCCGGTTGGGCACGGCTGTATCGGATCTGCTGCAAGCTCGCCACGATCAGCTACAGGCGTCACGACAGCTACTCGAGGTCCTGAGCCCAGACGCCGCGCTAAAGCGCGGCTATGCCGTCGTCCGTGACCAACGCGGCATGGCCATCGGTGCCGCGGCCAGCTCGGCACTGCCGGCGACGGGTGATATAGTACGTATAGAACTCCTCCGAGCTCACCTGGAAGCCAAAATCACGAATGTGCAGAAAGTAGATAAATAGGACATAATTATGACTAAACCCAAGACGACCACCAAGACGACCACCAGTACGGCAATCCATAAAACACCCAGGGCAATGACCGAAGCAACGCAGGCAAATTACACCGAGCTAAGCCGAGAACTGAGCGAAGTTTTGGCCCGACTGGAGCAGGGTGATCTGGACGTCGATACGGCAGTCGCCAGCTACGACCGCGGCTTGCAGATTATTACGATACTTGAGGAGCATTTGCTGAAGGCCGAGAATCGAGTCAACGAACTCAAGGCCGCGTCGGTCGTCAATAGCGCGGACGAAGAGGAATAGGTCTCATCATGCAATGGCTACTTGTCGTGGTAGGCGTTCTAGTGCTGTGTTTTGGATTCGTACTGCTTTACGGTGCGCCGTATCTACCGACGCTCAGCAAGCAGGTTGAGGTGGCACTCGATCTCGTCGACTTGCAGACGGGGCAGACGCTGCTGGAACTAGGCTGTGGTGACGGCAAAGTCCTACTAGCAGCGGCTGCCCGCGGCTGGAACGTCGTCGGCTATGAGCTTAATCCGATATTGGCGCTCATCGCCTGGTTACGGACCCGGCGCTATGGCGCACGGGTGCGGGTAATCTGTGGCAACTTCTGGACCCGCCCATGGCCACCGGCCGAGGGAATCTTCGTCTTCCTCCTCGACAAATATATGTCTCAGCTGGATACAAAAATTACACAGTCGCCAGTTCGACCGATCAAACTCGTTAGCTTTGCCTTCCAAGTCCCCAACAAACCGGCAGTCATGTCAAAGCAGGGTTTATTCCTCTACGAATACAAGTAGGGCTTGCATCATAAACCCAAGTCGGCTACCATTAGCAATATATGAAACTGGCATATCGAAGAACGCTGGACAGAGGAGAGATGAATATCCTCTTGATACCTCTGATTTTGGTTTCGGTAATATTTGTGAGCACGGCTGGTTTCGCATTTTGGTCGTACACTAGCCGCGAGGACTTCCGACTCAACGTCAACAGCAAGATTGCCGCTGCCGTCAAGATTGCCAAAGAAGACGAGAGCATCGCCAAGGACAAGGAACACGCCGAAATCGACAAGAACCCGCTGAGGACATACATAGGGCCGGAGCAATTTGGTGGAGTCCACGTGTCCTACCCTAGAACATGGAGTGGCTACGTCAGCGACACCGGAAATTCTAACGAACCACTCGATGGCTACTTTCACCCCGGCGTCGTGCCGGACATCTCCAGTCAGACGTCGACCTTCGCTGTTCGCGTACAGGTGCTCAATCAGCCGTATGCAGCCGCTCTTGATCAATTCGACAACGCTATTACCGAGGGTGAGTTGATAGCAACACCATATGCCTTTCCGAAGGTTCCAAATGTAGTAGGGGTTCGACTCGACGGCGTACTAGACGCACAAAAAAAGACCGTCGGTAGCATGATGATCGTGCCAATACGCGACAAGACACTTCAAGTTTGGAACGAAAGTCCGGTTTATACCGCCGACTTTACCAAATACATCTTGCCAAACATCACATTCTCGCCATAATATTCACCCGAATATGGCCGCATTGCAGGGGTAATAATCCATCAGAGCGTGTCGGAAATTGAATAAACTTTTTGTTAATTCTGCCCCAATGGTTTTATTACATCGTCCCGCATTATTGCCGAGGTGCTATACTACGAAGTAGCAAGTAAGCGAGGGATGTATTTGGTGATTGAGTCTACTCTGGCAGAGCAAAAACAAGCGTTAGTACAGTCTGAACAACTGTTTTTATCGTTGGCCGAGCAAATGAAATTACCACTGTTACAGATTCTCAAACAAGCAGAGCTCGGTGCGTTGCTCGGGACCGCCAATCAGCAGCTCGGCCAGGTCCGGGTCAATGCCGACGTCGCACTCAAGCTGATCGACGGCTATCTACTCAGTATGCGATTGGCGGCCGAGGAATCGTACAATATCGAGCAGGAATCGGTGTCGATATCATCTGTGCTCTACGATGCGGCTCAGGAACTGCACCCCATCGCTCAACTGTATGGGGTGACGCTAGAATTATCGCTCGGTGGCAAATACGGTCCGGTGACGGCCCATCGTCAGGGATTGCAGAGCGCGCTGGTGACACTAGGATATGCACTCATCGAGGCCTTGCCGGCGACCAACGCGCCTCAGCTTAAGCTGGAGTTGGCCGCCCATCGTTGTCGCTATGGCATAGTCGCTGGTTTGTATGCCGATGTCGACCGCCTGACGGCCGAAGCCTTGCGCCAGGGCAGGCGACTGGTAGGTGACACCAGGCAGCCATTGCCAGCGCTGAGCCACTCCGGTGGGGCCGGTGTCTTTGTGGCCGATGCCATCCTGAATGCCATCGGCGCCCGGCTGAAAGTTTCACACCACAACAGCCGGTCGGGACTTGGGACTGTACTGCAACCTAACCCCCAATTACAACTAATATAGACATGGCCAATATTCTACTGCTCGAGCCGGATGCTATTCTCGCCAATGCCTACATGCGGGCGTTCGAACATGTCGGTCACAGCGTGCGCCGGACGGTCAGCGCCCAGGATGCTGTCTTTCAAGTTGACACCCTGATGCCACACGTTGTCATCGTAGAGCTACAATTGGTGGCACACAGCGGCATCGAGTTTTTGTACGAACTACGGTCGTACCACGAATGGCAGAAGATCCCGGTACTGATTCACAGCTGTGTGCCGCCGAACGAATTTAGCGACAGTATGAACCTGCTGCGCGACAAACTTGGCGTTCGTCAGTACCTGTATAAACCGCACACCAGCCTGGCGAAACTTCTTCGGTCGATCGACGAAGTCGTGCCAGGAGTCGCGCCAGCATTAGAAATAGTATGAGCCAATGCCATGAGTAGCCCCCGATCTACCAAAAACACCCAGGCAGTCATCCTCAATCGCATCGAGTACGGCGAGGCTGACCGCATATTGACATTGCTGACGCCGGACCACGGTAAGCTCAGCCTCATCGCCAAGGGCGTCCGCCGCATCAAATCCAAACTAGCTGGCGGCATCGAACTATTTAGCGTCAGCGACATATCGTACGTCCGGGGTAGGGGCGATATCGGCACTCTTATCTCGACTAGGCTAGTCCGGCATTACGGCAACATCGTCAGCGACGTCGACCGCACCATGCTCGGCTACGAGCTCATTCGTCAGCTGCACAAGGCCACCGAAGACCAACCGGAGCCCGAATACTTCGAGCTCATCGAGCAAGCATTTGCAGCCCTCGACGATCCAGCCATCGACCTGCGCCTGGTGCGTTTGTGGTTCCTCATGCAGCTGCTGCGCATCGACGGGCATACCCCCAATTTGCAGACCGACCTTGCCGGCGCCAAGTTGCAGGCCGACCAAAAGTACACCTTTAGTTTCGATGATATGGCATTCGCCGAGCGGCTGGATGCCCCATATGCTGCCGATGATATCAAATTCCTACGCGTCGGCTTTGCCGGAAATCGCCCGGCCGTCATGCAAAAAATCACCGGCCTCGACCATCAGCTCGACATGGCCCTGCCACTAGTCCAAACAATGGCCCAGACCTATTTACGCATTTAATCACCGTGGAGTATGATTTAGTAAAGGAGAACATCGATGACACCACATAACGTAGAACCTACAGCGGAGGGATGGCCACGCAGGAGGGAATTTGAGCTTCCAGCCGAGTTTCGGCAGGAGCTTGCAGCCAAAT
>JAYTAB010000007.1:0-4762 GCA_043737735.1 Candidatus Saccharimonadota bacterium
CAGTTTGCCCTCAAGACCAAGCTCTACATCAAGGCTTTACAGGCTAGCATGGCTGAGCTGGAGCGGCTGCGGGGAGGTTTTGCTGCGTAAGGTGAGTGATTGATTTGGAAAAGTGCTCCTCAAGGCTATTCTTTTACAAGCTTTAAGCCGAAAAGCAAATTTTATAGTAGCAAAAAGAAACAGGACAAGCAACAGACCCATCCTCGAACTCCGGTCTACCCTGAGCCGAACGCTTTAAATCACATTATTATTGTGCTTTTGTCAATGCCGCTTATCTGTTATAATGGACGGTAATGAGCAAAAAATTACCAATCGTAGCAATCGTTGGACGAGCCAATGTAGGCAAATCCAGCATATTTAACTCCGTCCTGGAGCGCAAAGAAGCCATCGTCGCCCGCGAAGCCGGTACGACGCGCGATAGCATCATGGCCAAGGCACAGCTCGGCGACGGTGTTGGCAGCCAATTCTGGCTGGTTGATACAGCCGGCATCAAGGACCCTGACGACGAATTCGAATTTACCATCCAGGAACAAATCCTGCAGGCCGCCGAAAGCGCCGATGTCATCTGGGTCGTTGTCGAAGCCGATGTCGTTATCACCGAAGAAGACCGCCGCGTCGCCAAAATGGCCCTCAAAAGCCGCAAGCCAGTATTCCTAGTGGTCAACAAACTCGACCGAGCCAAGGGTCAAGACCTGACACTATTCGTGAAGCTCGGCATCAAAGAGATTTTCCACACCAGCGCCACCCAGAACAGGGGAGTTGACGAACTTCTCGAGGGACTGAGCAAGATTATCCCAGCCGTCAGCGAACTCGAAGACGACGACCGCCTACACATCGCCCTCATCGGTCGCCCGAACGTCGGCAAATCCAGCCTGTTCAACAGCCTGGCCAAAAAGCAACAAGCCATCGTCGCCGACAGGGCAGGCACAACCCGTGATATCAACCGCACCATCGTCCGCTACATGGGCCGCGAGGTAGAGATCATGGACACCGCCGGCATCCGTCGCTCCGGCAAAATCGAAGTCGGTATCGAAAAATTCAGCGTCGTCCGAGCCCTGGCCGCTATAGAGCAATCCGACGTTTGTTTCCTACTGATGGATGCCAATGAGCTCAACGTCCAACTCGACCAGAAAATAGCCGGACTCGTCAAGGAATCGGGCAAGGGACTAGTGCTCGTCGTCAGCAAATGGGACACCGTCAAGGACGAAAACGGCGTCACCGACCCATTTGAGCGCGACAACATGGCGGCTCAGATCGCTCAGACGTACGATTTCGTGCCATGGGCGCCACTGCTGTTCACCAGCGCCGTCACCGGCACCAATGTCACCAAGATCTTCGACCTGGCCGTCGATATCGACACCGAGCGCCGCAAGCGCATCACAACCGTCCAGCTCAACAAATGGCTCCGCGAAATGGTCGACAAACACCCGCCAGCCGGCCTCAAAAATCGCCTACCGAAACTCAACTACATGACCCAGGAAACTGACAACCGCACCCCGGCCTTCAAGATTTTCAGCAGCCACACCAAGTTCATCCACTGGAGTTACAAGCGCTACCTAGAGCGCAATCTACGCGAACGCTTCGGCTACGCCGGCACCGCCGTCCAACTCTGGTTCATCGAAAAGCACGAAACCCACAAACACGGCAACAGCCCGACCCTAGCCCCACGCAAGAACAACTCCCGCGCCGGCCTAATGCGCCCGAAATAGAGCAATCCGGCAAGGTGAGCTAACTACTACGCCGCAAACCTTGCTCGTATGCATCCGCTAGTGCTTTCCCGGCGATAACTGAACCATCTATAATTTCCTTCCATCCTTCAGTATCAATCGGAGGATTTCCATTGGCAACCAAAATATCCTTTGTCGTTTCATATAGTGTTGTGTCGAATATGCCTGGGCTGCGATCGTACGCCGCGAGAGCACCGTCGACTTCTGTCGCAGCATCACCCGATTCCATCTCGTCAACTCTGCCGTATAGTCGTAATAGATAGGCTGCAGCGTAGGGGTTGGGCTTTTCACCTCCCATAATAATCGAACCACTCTCGCGAAGTAGTACCTTGATCTGCTCCGTTGTAAGGCGAGTCGTCGCCATACGACGAAACGAACTAACAGGTTCTCGTGACTCTCGAGTATACATGACGCGTATTATGCTATGCCCGGTTGTATTTGTCAATTGTTGATATCTCGACTATACTTAGGCCTACACTATGTCATTATTCCAACGCATGCCTCAGGCCAGCAACCCTATCAATTACACCACCGTCGGCCTCAACAAGACGCTACTCATCGTCGGCCTCGGCAACCCCGGTCGAGAGTACGACCAGACGCGCCACAACGTCGGCTTTGCCTGCATCGACGCCTTCGTCGAAACAACCAGCGAGATGACGCCATGGATCCAAAAAAAGGACCTGAAATGCATTGTATCCACCGGCCAAATGGGCGACACCCGAGTCATAGTCATCAAACCAACAACATTCATGAATCTCAGTGGCGAAGCTGTCCAGGCCGTCAGTAATTTTTATAAAATCCAACTCGAAAAAACCGTCGTCGTACACGACGAGCTCGACATAACCTTCGGCCAGATGCGGATGCGCATCGGGGGCGGGGCAGCCGGTCACAACGGCGTCAAATCCGTGTCGCAACACATTACCGAAGGCTACGGCCGCATCCGCATCGGTATCGGTCCCAAAACGCCCGAGCAAATGGACAGCGCCGATTTTGTCCTCCAGAGGTTCAGCAGCGACGAGCTCAGCCACATGCCCGAGCTCACCCGCGAAACGAACGCCGTCCTCAGCGAGCTCATCTACGGCGCCGAACTACAGGTCGAAACCCGCAGTTTCCTGATCTAAATTAGGCCTTCCTCGGATATGTCGGCCTTACCGGGATCGAAGGATCTCCGGGATTTGCTTGAGCATTAAATGCGGCTATTCTACCTAGTTCATGTAGCCTATCCGTATCGTACGGGCTTTCTGCGCGATCAGGGCCAGAACCAGGAGAAGTGGACCATTTACCAGTCGCACCGTCCCAACCAGCGACTTGAGCTGCTTGGTCTAGCAACGCGGCTTTATGAAGATCTGAAATATCAGCCTTTAGTTCAAGAGACGGCGCACTACCTCCGTTGAATATTACATCGACAGCACTCAGATAGCCGGCCTCGATCGCACGCCTGTCATTTTCATTTGCATAGGGTAATTCTGGTATCATTGCAGTCATCTCCTGGTTAAATTACACAACGCACTGGGTGTATGGTGGCAAACATTACGAATCGCACTCTATTCCTGGCGTGTGCCGTGCTACATCGTCGCTAACAGATGGCAGATACGGTGCGACAGAGTCTATAATTTTACCAATTTGGCAGATACGTGCGATTAGAACACTCCGTCCTATCGGTGGCTCAGACACTATGACGTCTGTGGCATGATCATATCTGATCAGCTCAGCCCGTTTTCGCTCGGCTAATTCTAGAACACCTTCCGACATGCTAGTCGGCCAGTCTCCGGCACCTTCGGCCCCGAGAAGACTCCTGTCGAGGTCAGAGAGTGGGATCATTTCATTACACGGCATACTATTACTCCTCCAAATCCGGATTTTCACCATTTTGTGATCTATTTACTTCTCGTAGATAGGCCTCCGCATCTTCAGAAACCTTCGGCAGTAACGGAGCCAACCGACCTAGTAATAACCCGGCGAACCTTGCGTTCCTACTAGCTTGGAAACACCCCAACCGGTCAGAGTCATCGACTAGTGACTCATATAGTACGCCGGCATCTCGCGCAAGATTCTGCAGAGATTCATCTTGCTGAATTGCTATTTGCCCATAGAGTATGTGAGCCTCTTCTATCGGCCAAGTAGTTTCTTCGAGATGAAGCGACGCATACTTCACGTCAGTTTCTTCTACAATTATTACGCCCTTTTCGCGATCAATTTGCATACCTGATTTCCTTATGTGTCAATTATGGACAGTTTACTACACATGAATAAATTTTGGAATAATCTCAAGTACATTATGTAGTAGACCGCTTCTAGAAAAGGTCTGGTTATCGTGGGCAACAAAATAGCCCTACAAGAGGGGGTGGGCACCGCTTGTAGGGCTATTTCGTGGGACAATACCAGGGCTGCCGAAGCAGGGATTGTCCCGCAGAAACACCCTTCAACCCACCTTGAAGGCCTCCGCTTAAGTATTCTCGCAAAAGATACTCAAGCGGCCCACTCAGAGGTTTACCGTCATTCTACGCCAACTCAAAAAAACGAGGGGAGAATGCGGGGTTAAAGGGGTTAGTATGCTTTAGAGCGCTCGCGTGTTCGCCGAGGCGAGCGCAAGCTATGGACAAGTGGAGGGTAACAACTTGGGGCCGTAGCACGCTCTAACGCAATCTAACAAATTGTTAGAATTGGGGGGTATAAGGTACTTAGGTCACTTTGCAAGAATATTGCAAGGACCTTACAAAGCGTTATTCTAGCAAACCGCTTGCCAATTGTCAATACTAAAATACATTTTGGACAGTCTGGCCAGGTTTTAGCATAAGCTTGACTTCTTGTCTTGACGCCAACATGAGTCTGGTGTGGTACAAACTACATATTAGACTTCTCCCGCAACCTCCCCCGGTCTGTGGCCACTTTGTCAGGGCAATCTAGCAGTTTTATTGTTCCGAAACGTAGCTACGGCTCACTGCCATTAACTTAAGCCCTAATCCCTAAAATAGAATCTTGCGTTTTCGTTTGAAGAAGCCCAGAAATCGTTGGCTCGATGGTTCTAGTCGGGG
>JAYTAB010000008.1:0-16670 GCA_043737735.1 Candidatus Saccharimonadota bacterium
CAGTCTACCGCTATAAACAGTAGCAGCAACCATGATTTTTCGATTGTTTTCTTGTGACAAAAGGTAACTATAGTTACCTTGCGAAGCAAAAAACAATCGAAAAGTGGTTGACCTGCTGTTTTAGCTGACTGGGGGATTTTGTCAGGCTCTCAGTAGAGCTTGGGCTATGCACCACGCAATTTGTGCGGTAGAATAAGCGTAAACACATAGGATGACAATAGGACGGAAATAGGGTGGGAATATACTGTGGCCGATAGCTTGTTTAGCAAAAAAACAATTCGGGATATCGATCTTAGGGGCAAGACGGTACTACTGCGCGCTGATTATAACGTGCCGATCAAAGATGGCAAGATTACGGATGATTATCGTATCCGGCAATCTGTGCCAACGGTCAAATATCTGCTCGGGCATGGCGCCAAGGTGGTGATCTGTTCACACCTGGGACGTCCGACTGGCCCACGAGACGACGAATATAGTCTGCTGCCAGTTGCTAAACGCTTGGAGAAGCTGTTGGCTGCCGATGAGCCTGACCATAAAGCCGATAGGTCAGCTGTCGGGACTGGCGCCGAGGTACAATTTGTGCCGGATTGCGTTGGTCCCACTGTGGAAAAGGCCATTGCGAAATTGCCGCGCGGCAAGGTGTTGTTGCTCGAAAATCTGCGTTTTCACCCCGAGGAAGAGCAAAATGACCCAGCATTTGCCAAGCAGCTGGCGAGTTTGGCGGACGTGTTTGTGCAGGATGGATTTGGCGTCGTGCATCGGGCGCACGCTAGCACCGAGGGCGTGACGCATTATCTACCGAGTGTTGCCGGGCTACTGCTGGAGCGGGAAGTTGAAACCATCACTAGAGTGATGCGGCAACCGGAGCGACCGTTGGTAGCTGTCGTTGGTGGTGCCAAAATTGCCGACAAGATTGACATATTGCAGCGTTTCATCGAGATTGCCGATTTCGTCGCTGTCGGTGGGGCTATGGCCAATACGTTCCTGAAGGCCGAGGGTGTTGATATCGCCGATAGTCTGTATGATAGCGACGAGCTGGGTGTAGCCAAGGATATTATGCACAGGGCGCGGGCCGAGGCACAGAAACGCCGGTTCGTATTCTACATACCACAGGACGGTGTGGTGGCTCATAGGATCGATGTGGCGTCTCCGACGCGAATCGTGGATTGGAGCGCTCATGTCATCGCGGATATCGAGAACTACCCTCGGCGCCCACCGGCCAGCAGCGGCCAAATCGCCGAGCACGAAATGATACTCGACATTGGGCCTTTCACAGGCGCTTTCATCGCTGGCAGCATGCAGCTGGCCGGCACGGTTGTCTGGAATGGGACGATGGGCGTCACTGAGACTCGAGGGCTACGGGGACCGGTTGGGCCATTTGCGCACGGTACTGATCTGATCATGGAGGCGATGCTTGGCCAGTTTGGTGGCGGCGGGTCGCCGTCGAAGCCATTTAGCCTGGTGGGCGGCGGCGATACCGTCGGCTACATCCAGAGCCGTGGGCTTGTTAAGGCATTCAATCACGTGTCAACTGGTGGTGGTGCTAGCCTGGATCTGATGGCTGGTCGTAAATTACCGGGTGTCGAGGCATTGCTGCCGGCGAAAGGCCATAAATAGTGCTGTCCATTGTACAATAGTGTAAAATGTAATCATTAGAATTATGAAGAAAACATTGATCATCGCCAACTGGAAAATGCACCTCACGACTCACGAGGCCAGTGCTTTACTGCATCGGTATCACGAACATATCCAATCCCATCACGACATCGAAGTCGTTGTCGCGCCGAGTATGCTCAGCCTGCAACCGCTCAGCGTCGAGCTGGATCGCCGCAAGTTCCGCCTCTGTGCCCAGGATGCTTATCCGAAGGACGAGGGACCATACACTGGTGAGGTCTCCTTTGCTATGCTGCATGGCCTGGTCCACTACAGTCTTATCGGCCATTCTGCCCGGCGAGTGTATTTCGGTGAGTCGCTGGAGCTGATTCGCGACAAAGTCAGTGCCGCCGTGCGCAATGACGTCACGCCTGTGCTATGCATCGGTGAAACCAAGCAAGAGCGCGACACTGGCGAGACCAAACAAGTCATCCACGACCAATTGACGACAGCACTGAGCGATATCACCTCTGATGACATCGAGAATATCGTTATTGCCTACGAACCAGTTTGGGCGATATCGACATTCCAAGGTGAAATCGCCAAGCCGGACGATATTCAAAAAGCCTTTGATTACATCCGTTTCCAGATCAAGGAGCTTTACGGCGCTCGGGCGGCCGAGGCTGTGCGGGTGCTCTACGGTGGTAGCGTCGATGAGCAGGATGCCCGAGCCTACCTCGAATTACCGGGTTGCGATGGTGTCCTCGTGGGCGCTGCTAGCCTAAATTATGCCAAATTTAGCGCCATCGTAGACAGTGCTCATCGACTCAATCACGAGCAGGTTTAGGACTTATAGATTATGGCAAACGAAAAAGCAAAAAGCAGTAGCAAAACCGCCCCAAAAACCAAGACGACATCTGCCGAGCTGTCACGTATCTTTGATGTTGCTCGACCTGGCACGTTGCCACCGGCCGACGCCACGGCTCGACCGGTGATCGTTTCCAATCGGATGGTGATGCAGGATCCGATGATGGTACCGAGGTCTACCCCCGAAATGGCCGACAAAGACAAAGACGCCCAGGACCCACCCGAACTCTCCACTAGGCTTATTATCGAACCGCTTACTGATCAGGCAGATGAGCCTACCGAGTCTGTCGGCCAGGAGGACTCAGTAGTTGATGAGCCTGCTGGCGAGTCCAAACAGCCTCCATCGGAACCTCCAGCCGCCGAGTCGTCTAATGCGCTTCAGCTTGCTGAGTCGGTACCAAAGTCTGAGACCAATACCGAATCTAGTGCTGGGGCGTCGACTGATGCAGACAATGCCGACGGTGATGTGGCTACGCCTCAGACTGTTTTAGATAAAGAAGCCGCGCGGTTGGAAGCCGATGCCAAGGCCCAGGACGAACTCGATACTCTTGTTGATCAAAAAACCTACTTTTTGCCAATTAACTCCGTCGAGAAGCGTCGTAGCAAGCACGTTTTCATATTCGGTGTTATTCTCATCGTGATTTTGGCCGCTGCCTGGCTTGACGTCGCCATGGACGCTGGGTTTATCAGTCTGCCGGGCGTACAGCCGATTACGCATTTATTCCGTAATTAGATAAACTACAACACCCCCAAGGCGCACGAGCTTGGTAAAATAGAGGCATGGCTATGGAACTTGATGATTTATTAGTGGGGTTAAATCCGGAGCAGCGGCGGGCCGTCGAGACGACCGAGGGACCGCTGTTGATTCAGGCTGGCGCGGGATCCGGCAAGACCAAGACGTTGACGCACCGCATCGCTTACCTCATCGCCAGCCGCCGGGCTACGCCGTACAACATCCTGGCCGTGACATTTACCAACAAAGCCGCCAAGGAAATGCGCCACCGAGTCGGCGAGCTAGTCGGCCAAAATTCCGATAACCGTGGGTTTATGCCGTACATGGGCACCTTTCACGGGATATGCGTGCGACTGTTGCGTCAGGACGGCGACTACATCGGCATCCCTAAGACCTTTGTTATTTTCGATGAATCCGACCGCCAATCGGCGGTCAAACAAGCCAGCAAACAGCTGATGCTCGACGAAAAGGCCTTTCCGGCCCGCGCCATCGCCGGGCTGATAAGCAACGCCAAAAACGAAATGCTGTCACCGGATGAATACAAGGGAGTTGCCCGCAGCCCAGCCCAGCAGGCGGCAGCCCAGGTGTTTCCTATTTACCAACGGATACTGCGTGATGCAGCAGCGCTCGATTTCGATGATCTGATCAATCGCACCGTCGGCATGCTGGAAAATCACGCCGAAGTCCGTGACAAATGGCGAGCTCAGTTCAAATACATCATGATTGACGAATACCAGGATACCAACCTGGCCCAATACAAACTCGTCAAGCTGTTGACAAATGCCGACAATAATATCGCTGTCGTCGGGGATGACTGGCAATGTCTGGTGCCTGGCAGTCTGATCGAGACCAGCGAGGGTCAACGAAAGATCGAAGACATTGTTGTCGGTGATGTTGTTAGGTCGGCGAGTGGTTATGGAAATACAGCGGACTTCACGGTCACGGCTCACAAAAAGTTCCCGCACAAGGGCGAGATAATGCGTATTAAGACGGCGGCTGGCCGGCAACTAGACTGTACTCCCAATCACATGCTATTTGCGCGCTGGGACAAAACCGACTCGTACTTTATCTACCTGATGTACGCCAGGGACAAAGGATTTCGGATAGGCATAACCAAGGGCACTAGGTTTGACGGCAAAAAGGACGATATTGGGCTCAGGGTACGCGCCAATCAGGAACGGGCCGACCGGATGTGGATTATCAAAGTCTGTGCTACTCGGGCTGATGCCCAATTCAACGAGTCATTCTTCGCTTACAAATACGGTGTGCCGATGATGGTATTTCACGCCTTCAATAACCGGGCGATGGCCATTTCGCAGGAGCAGATAGATTTGCTTTACCGGGAAATTGATACCGAAACACGGGGCAGGCAGGTCCTGAAGGATTTGGGGCTGAGCTACGAATATCCGCATTTTGTTCCGCAAGCTACGACCAAGCATGGCAAAAAACGACTCGCAATCAATGTTGTGTTGTTTGGGGCGCGTCGCATGTCGCAGTCAACTCAGTGGTCGGATAGTCGAATTTCTGCCAACACTACCGACAGGGCTGATTTGGCTTTGTTTGATAAACTCGGCTACACTGTGCGCCCGGGCAGAGCCAATACATTTCGGAGCGAAATTCATAGCAATGATTATGGTCGCATTGAAACCATCCTGGAGGATCTGAAAACCGAGATCAGTCCTGACGTACACATAAACAAGTATGCCTATATGACCGACCAAAAATTCGCCTTTACCCCAGCGGCGCATCTGCACCCGGGTATGTCGCTGCCCGTGTTGGACAAAAACAGTCAGGTTATCGCTGATACCGTAACGTCGATAACCCGTGAAGCGTATGATGGTCCTGTCTATGATATTGACATCGATAAAGTGCATAATTATGTGGCGTCGGGTGTTGTGGTCCACAATTCGATTTATTCGTGGCGAGGGGCTGATTTCCGCAATATTTTGAATTTTGAGAAGGATTATCCTAATTGTACCATCATCAAACTGGAGCAGAATTACCGTAGCACCAAGCACATTTTGGATGCCGCCCATGCCGTCATCAGTAAGAACTCGCAGCGTTCTGACAAGGAACTCTGGACCGAAGCTGGCGATGGGCTGCCGGTCCAGCTCAAGCAGGTTCTGAACGAGCGGGCCGAGGGTGAGGCTATCGTCATCGCTATGCGCCGTGGGATAGACAGCGGCATTCGCAGCTACCGCGACTTTGCCGTTTTGTATCGCACCAACGCCCAGAGTCGGTCTCTCGAGGAATCTTTCATTCACTACGGTATTCCGTACCGTATCGTCGGCGGCCAGCGATTTTATGATCGCAAGGAGATCAAGGACATCGTGGCCTATCTGCGGCTGATTTATCAACCGGAGGACCGGATCAGCTTTGAGCGCGTTGTCAACCTCCCGACTCGTGGGATCGGCGCCAAGTCGCTGCAAAATTTCTTTGTTTGGCAACGGTCGCTCGATTTGCGTCTGTCCGAGGCACTGACTCAGGCGTCGACCTGCATGGATATCACGGCCAAAGCCCGCAAAGGCCTGACCGAGCTCGGTGACATATTGCTCAGCCTGCGCCGTCAGGTCGACGAAGTGCCGGTGACCGAGTTGCTCGACTCGCTGCTGCGCCGGATTGATTATCTTCATTTTTTGGATGATGGCACTCCGCAGGGCGAATCGCGCCAGGAAAACGTCCGCGAACTGCTGAGTGTGGCTCAGAGCTACGCCGAGGTCGGTTTGGATGGATTTCTTGAGGAAATCAGCCTGGTTAGCGACGTAGATAGTATGACTGATGCCGGCGACGCCGTGACACTCATGACGCTGCACGCTGCCAAGGGGCTGGAATTTCCGGTGGTTTTCATGGCTGGACTCGAAGAAACCATCTTCCCGCACTCGCGGGCGCTGTATGAAAAGAGTGAGATGGAAGAGGAGCGCCGGCTGTGCTACGTCGGCATGACCCGGGCGCGGGAAGAATTATATCTGATGTGCGCTAGCAGCCGCATGCTGTACGGGGGCATCCAACACAATCCGCCGTCACGGTTTCTCAGCGAAATCGGCGGCGAATTGCAGTCCGACGCCGGCAGTTACGGCTTTTCCGGCGGGGAACGTGGCGTCTACGGTCAGTCAGGCGGTCACGGGCAAGGCGGCGGATCATTTGGTGGCATGGAGAGAACTAGTTTGTTCAATACGCCAGCACCAGGAGTGCTCGGTGCACCGAAGGACGTGATAGACGATGGTCCGCGCTATGTCCCTGACCTCGGCGAGGGCGACGGCGTCCGCCACCCAGTCTTTGGCCTCGGCCAGATCATGGAAATGGACGGTGATGTAGCAACGATCTATTTCAAAGGCAAAGGCGCCAAAAAGCTTAACATTGGCTTCGCGCCCCTGGAAAAACTATAATGTCGGATGACGCGGGACGGGTCGTGAGTGCATGGCAACGCCTGGGCATACTTGCATTTTGGGTGACTTGGCCCGGGCTGTGGCTTTATCTGCAGTGGACTACCCGCACTCGGCTACTGCTGTGCGTTGATGGCGAGATCCTAGTGACGCGGACTTGGCTGTCCGATGGGCGTTGGTCATTGCCGGGTGGAGGGTTGCACCGCGGCGAGGAACCACTGAATGGTGTTGTTCGTGAAGTGCGCGAGGAAACCGACATTGTACTGAGGCTGGAGGATATTCGACCGCTGACCACTACTAACGCTAGGTTTCACAGCCATGGTTTGAGTTTTCGATGTCATTACTTCGTAGCCGAACTTTCCGCCAAGCCCGTCATCATGTTGCAAAGATTCGAGATCAGCGGTGCCCAGTGGGTCAAGCCTGACCGGGTCGGCCCAGCGCACTACGCGCCGGATGTCCTCGAGGCGATCGGCACATCAGAAATACCGAGTTTTGGGGTATGATTGGTGTATATGCACAAAAGGCTTAAACGGTACTCTGTTACCTATCGTAGAAATCACAAGAGGCGTGTCCATCGTGCTCGAATGGCCGCCGGGCATCCGTTTGCGGTGCCAGTATTTACTATCTTGTGTCTAGCTGTGGTTACCGGCGTCTTGTTCGCCGTGTTCAATCGGCGCCCGGCCACCATTAGCTCAAATGTTGTTTTGATTTCGCACGACCGCCAGCAGCAAATCGTTTCCAGCAAGGAAACGACGGTAGGGGCGTTGCTACGCAAGCTTGACCTGAAACTCAACCAGGGTGACGTAGTCGAGCCAGCCCTGACGACACCCATTCAGCAGGATGATTTTCGCATTAATATTTACCGCGCCTCGCCGGTGGAGCTTGTCGATGGCGCCACAAAGCAGTTTGCATTTAGTGCGGCTACGACGCCGCGCAGTGTGGCCCGGCAGGCTGGCCTGACAGTCTATCCGGAAGATAATATTGAAACTCGTCCGGTGACTGATTTTGTCAATAACGGCGGCATTGCTCAAGAGGTCGTCGTCGATCGGGCGACACCAGTCAACGTGAATCTCTACGGCGCCCCAGTTGTCATGAGAACGCACGCCACGACAGTTCGTGGCCTGCTGGCCGAGAAAAGGGTAGTTCTCAAGCAGCAGGATATTGTAACACCCAACATAGATACGCCCGTGACGCCAAATGCCCAGATAGCTGTCGTTCGTAATGGACTGATGACGACGACGATTCAGGAGGATATTCCGGCGCCAGTGCAATTGATACCTGACAATTCACTGTCATATGGTGTGTCGGCCGTGCGCCAGCAAGGTGCGCCCGGCAAACGAGCCGTGACCTACGAGATAAACACTCAAAATGGCAAGGAAGTTAGCCGCAAAGCCATCCAGACTGTTATAGTCCAAGCTCCGGTGACGCAGATAACCGTCCAGGGTGCCAACCTCAGTGGCATTAAGGGGGATATGGCACTGGCTGGCATCGCACCAGGGGATTATCAATATGCGGACTACATCATCAGCCACGAGTCCGGCTGGTGCCCGACCAAAGCCCAGGGCCAATACGGCAGCTGTCCACCGTATGCTGGCAGTGTGCCGTCGTATGGCGGCTATGGACTCTGCCAATCAACGCCCGGCAACAAGATGGCCTCGGCTGGTGCCGACTGGGCGACTAACCCTGTCACGCAACTACGCTGGTGTTCCAACTACGCCGCTTCGCGCCACGGAGGCTGGGCAGGGGCCTATAATTACTGGTTAAGTCACCACAACTGGTAGGCGCGTACTTGGTCTTCTAAGCGTAAGCATCTGATGGTATCATGTATGTATAAGTGGAGGGTGACATGACTAGTATTACAGAGGATAAACTTCGGCCAATTCTGGACCTTATTCAAAAGACACGCAAGAAGGCGGGACTCGTCGGCAGGCCATTCGCACTAGGCCTGGCAACCGAAACTCGTGACGGTGAGCTAATGAAAATCATAAGTGGCAACCGCGAAACTTTCGTGAAAGATGGTGCTGTTTCGTTTGTTTGGCGAGAGAAGGCCACTAGGAGTAAAGCGATCGTTTGCAATGAAGAGTTGACTGTATCTGTCGACACGCCATAGTCGTTCTTAGGTCTCATGAAATTCAACGCATAAGTGCATCGAATCGACTATAGTCGTTGTTCGATGTCGTAGGCCAGGAGGAATATATAGACCATCGCCCGATTGTAGTACTACCTCTGTTGACTGATTATCATCAGAAACTAAATCGAACTTCTTTTTGCCTTTCACCTGAAGTGCCAGAACGGGTCGCGTATCACTGTGCATAGGTAGGACGCTGTGAGCGGCTTCTGAAATGTAGGCAGCGACAGTCAATCGTGTGAGCGACTGTCGCTCGATTGCGTGTTTTACTCCACTGATAGCTAGGGTGCTAGTATCGACATCCTGAATTATGTGTCCTCGCTGTTGTTCCCATAATCTCTGGAATTCATCACGCGTGTTTGGATAGCTAAGATGGGTGCCATTAAACACGGCCACAGCTCTGTTTTCTAGACCGGTATTCAGAGCAGAGCCACCCGTGAGTTCTTGAGCAATCATCTCTTTGTCGTTATTCACAAGCAGCCCTCTCCATATTATTGGATTTTGCTGGTTCAAAGCACTTTTGATATCAGGCGGGCGCATATTCGTGTTACTCAGTCAAATATAGGCACATGCTGATGCTTAGAACCCTCGGGCGTGTCGACGTAAACGTACCTACATAGCGGCCTTCCGGCTGTCTGACCAATAGATTCTGCGTTCGGTTCTTTCAGCAGGTCAATCGCAGTTATCATTAGACCTTCGCCCTCACCAAGTACCACTTCATCAAGATCAACTGCTCGGCTTGTTAGAGTACGATCATCGACTGTTTCGAGTAATGCTTCATTTTCTCCCAGATCAAAGTGCTGATGACGGAGTTGTATAGCAAATCTCCCTACTTTGCCGTGTTTTTCTAGTACGCTTCGTACCTCCGACAAACAGGGCAGGTCGTCCTCGGAAAATGGAGTGACATTATTAATATCTGGTGCCGCATCGGCAGTATCGGTATTGGGTTTAGTTGCGTGTTTTGTCATCTGTGGCGATTCCATTGTCATGCTTTAACCTCCAAATTTTATAATAGTTTACAGTATATTCTCGTGTTGTGTCCTGTGTAAGTATATTTTTTTATTGCGCAAGAGAGTCACTATGCGTTCACGATAATCTTTTGGGCGACTAACCCTGTCACGCAACTACGCCGCTTCGCGCCACGGAGGCTGGGCAGGGGCCTATAATTACTGGTTAAGTCACCACAACTGGTAGACTATATAACTAACCCTGGGGTATGATCTAAGCACATGATAAAAGTAATATTATTTGACGTGGATGGGGTGATTCTTTTCCCGCTTACAAAATATTTTTCCGTACGGCTGTCTGAATTGCTTGGTTTGCCGATTGAAAAGATTCTACCGTTCTTTGATGGGCCGTACAAGGCTTGCATGATGGGAAAGTTGGACCTCAAGGAAGCGCTCGCGCCGTATTTGGCGGCATGGAACTGGACAGGGACAATGGATGAACTTCTGGAATTCTGGTTTGAGGCTGAAGCGGACGTCGACAAGGAACTTATCGCGTGCATTGATACTTTGCGTGAGCAGGGCGTCGTATGCCTGATTGCCACAAATCAAGAAAAATATCGGGCCGAGTACATGTTCCAAAAGATAGGTTTTAATAAAAGTTTTGATAAATTGTACGCTGCCGGAAATCTCGGTGTAGCTAAGCCTGATCATGCATTTTTCCAGACCATAGTTGATGATTTGAAGGGTGTTGCAAAGGAAGAAATACTGTTCTGGGATGACCAATTGAAGAACGTCGAAAGCGCCAGGGAATACGGAATACACGCCGAGCAGTACACGACATTACCGGATTTCGAGAATAAGATGCATAATTACATTAGCGTATGAACGAACCAATACCCAAGAAATCGCTCGGACAGCATTGGCTGAATGATGAGTTGAGTCTCCAGAACATGCTGGTGGCTGCTGATGTGCAGTCCACGGATGCGGTGCTGGAAATCGGTCCGGGGCTAGGGTCGCTTACGCAGTTGCTAGTCAAGGCAGCCGCCCACGTTACTGCTGTCGAATTTGATATAATCCTGGCCAACAACCTGGCTCGGCGTGTGCCGTCGCCTAATCTGCAGGTTGTGCACAGCGATATCTTGCGTTTTGACCTGACGACACTCGCGCCGGACTACAAGGTGGTAGCCAACATTCCATATTATTTAACCAGCAAACTCGTCCGCGTGCTGTCCGAATCGACCAACCGCCCATCCGTAGCGGTGCTACTGGTGCAAAAGGAAGTCGCCGAGCGACTGGCGGCCACGCCTGGCGAGCTATCGATCCTCGGCGTGACGGCGCAGTTCTACTGGGAAATCAGCCTCGGCCCGGTCGTGCCCGCCGAGCTCTTCTCGCCGCCACCGAAGGTGGATTCGCAGATTGTCGTGTTGAAGCGGCGTGACAATCCACTGTTCGCTGGCGTCGACGTTCGCGAATTTTTCCGCATAGTCAAAGCCGGCTTCGGTGCCCGCCGCAAGACGCTACTCAATTCTATCGGGGCCGGACTCCATCTCGACAAACAGCAAACTTTGGCGTTGCTCGAGCAGGCCGGTATCAACCCGCAGCTCCGCGCCCAGAACTTATCGCTCGACGACTGGCACACGTTGTATCAAGCTCGTTTAGAGTAGTCGAAACTATTCGAGCCGGAAACTTACGAAATACTTATGCATATGTTGACGAATGTGCTATAATACGTGTTAGCTTGGTAGTGATACCGGGTAAACACGTATGGGGCTGACTTTAAGCTTGACGTTGGACTTTATCGGTTAGATCAGCAGGTCGCTTGTCAGCGTGAAATGTGCTTCGGTGCGTTTCGAATAGACAAAACTCAATAGTTGCAAATACTACTGATCGCGTAACTGCACTTAAGGATTTCCTGGCTTCACGCCTGGCTCCTCAAGATGCATTCGCACTAGCAGCCTAGTTTTCTAGACTGCCGTGTATGTGGAGACATCAGATATCCATAACGCACGCCAATTCATCTGGTTGCTCACAGGCTATCATCCATAGCATGTGTTAAGACTTAGGATTGCCGGGATGAACCGCTTGTCCGTTCATATGTCCATTCCGAAAGACCTCGCAAGGGGACAAGAGCGAGACTATGCCTGTAGGATAGACTAACAAGATAAACTGACGGACGCGGGGGCGGTGCCCGCCAGCTCCTCCATAAGTATCAAGACCTCTGTTATCAGAGGTCTTTTTGTTTGTCTTGGGTTCTTCTGTTGATAGGACAGTTGAGGCGGGGAATGGTGGGTGTATACCCCATAGTCTGGCCACGCATTGACACAGATCACACGAAAAATCCATAAAAAGTTTTATAATATTGCGAATATATCAATTGTGAGAGGAGTTATATAGGTTATGAGTAGCGAAATAAGCATTATGGATGTTAGCACGAAGGCGGCAGATCGATTAGACGAGACCAGGACAGCTTTAGTCGCACAGCTACACTATGCTTATAGGGGTTGTGTAGAAGTTGCCGAGGCATTGAATACTAGCAGTCAAGTGGGTGACATGGTAGCCCTACCGCAAGAGAGTAGATTGGTGTCAGAATTCGATAGGCGTATCACTTCCCAGATACTGGGCTATGTAGCTACCTCGCAAGAACGTGATCCAGGGGTGAAATGGACGGTAGTGGCGACCCCAACACCGTATATGCTACCTACTCATCGAGACATTGCTAGAACGGCTCGGTTAACCGGAAAAAATGCGAGTACCCATGAATATGCGAGTACCCGTGGTTTTGATCCGTACTATGTAACCGACGACCAGCATCGTATCAGGCAGATGCTCTCAGGGATAGATCCGAACGATGTAAGACCATTTGCACTAAGTTTGTTTCCAAACAAAGCTAATCCTGATATGTACGGAACCGTAAGGAAGCAGCTTGAAATGCTACCAAAAATCCAACAAGAACACCCATTCTTGAAGCCATCTAGGGTGCTAGACGATTTTGCACACTGGTGTACGCGTCGTGCTCTGGAAAGTGACCATGTTGAGGTACCCGAAGTGACTATAAGCGCAGGCAATCCGAATGAAGAAAAGTATATTGTACACTTCGACCTACCGACTAGATCCTACGTCGGTAATGGAGTTGCGATTGCGGTTGTCCCTCGGACACTACAGGACGTCGATGGTGACCATCATTTGTCTGTTGCGGACGTTAACGAGAGGAGCCATACTCGTCTCGTAATCGGTCTATGATCTAAACGCGCACTTAGGCGGTAGACAATAAAATTTATGCGTTCCATGTGTGGTAGCATAAATATATGCAGAAGATTTACATGGCTCCGATATTGGCTATCCGTGGTGTCACGAAAACATTTGGCGACATGTCTGCTGTCAAAGACGTGGACATCGAGATCACGGCCGGCGAGATATTTGGTTTTTTGGGGCCGAACGGCGCGGGCAAGACGACGACCATCAAGCTGATTCTGGATATATTGAGGCCGACGGCCGGCACGATCGAGCTGTTTGGCGTTAGTAACCGATTGACGGCCACGACGCATCGCCGAGTGGGGTATCTGTCGGGCGAGATGGTGCTCGATGATGATCTGACGGGGCGGCAGTATTTGGAGTTTGTTGGCCACACGTATGGCGTTGATTGTAGGGCTCGCACGTCGGAGCTTGCCGAGCAATTGCAAGCTGATCTGAATGTCAAGATTGGTGCCTATTCGCGCGGTAACAAATTGAAAATCGGGCTGATCTCGGCGTTGATGCATCATCCAGAATTGCTAATCCTGGATGAGCCGAGCTCCGGCTTTGACCCGTTGATGCAAGAGTTGTTTATTAATCTGATCGAGGATTATCGTCGGGCTGGAGGCACGGTATTTATCTCGTCACATACTCTGGCTGAGGTCCGGCGGCTGTGCGACAGAGTGGCGTTCATTCGTGATGGCCGGTTGGTCGGTGTTACGACTATTGACGAGCTCAATCGGACTGCTGCCAAGCAAATTCGAGCTAGCGCCAGCCGCGACTTGACCGTAGTTATTAAACACAAGGCTGCTAGCCTAGCTAATCTCAAGTTAATTGAATCCCAGCCGACACGATTGACGTTTACACACAGTGGTAATATTCAGCCAATACTGCGATTTTTCGCGGAGTATAAACTCGATGATCTAACGATTCAGGAGCCAGAGCTGGAGGAGGTGTTTATGAGCTATTACGAGGAAAAAACAAAATGATGTCAAACCTTGTCACCAAAACTCTGTACCAAAAACGCAAGTTTATGATCGGCTGGTCCCTTGGGCTTTTCGCCATGTCACTGTTTATGCTACTGATGTACCCGCCGCTCCACGACAGCGATATCGGCCAGCTTTTTCAGAATATGTCACCCGCTTTGCAAAAGGTGGCCGGTGGACAGGACAGTTTCAGCACCATAGATAATTACGTCAGCAGTGCACTATTTGGGTTGCGCATGCCGCTACTGTACATTGTTCTCAGCATCATACTTTTCAATGGTCTTACCGTCGGCGACGAGCGCCGCGGTGTCCTCATGACGCAGCTCAGTCTGCCGATCAGCCGAACGCGGCTACTCGTCTCAAAACTACTGGCCGCGCTGATAATTATGATGGTCGTGACTGCGGGGATGTTGCTGGGAGTAGTGGTCGGCCTGGCTATGATCCACGATAGTGCTAATGTACTAGGGGTACTTAAGCATACCGGTGGTTGTTTGTTGATTGCGTTGGATTTTGGACTGTTGGTGTTCATGCTGGGCGGCGGGTTTGGTTGGAAGGGCGGTGCGACCGCCGTTGCCACGGCGTTCGCTTTCGGGAGCTATCTTATCAGTTCGTTGGCGGCCGTCGCCACCGTGCTGCAACCGTACGAGAAATTTTCGCTGTTTCACTATTATCAAAACCCAACTCCGGTAAGTCTGACTCATGCAGTGCTACTACTGTTTGTGTCCTTCGTCCTCGCGGCTATCGGGCTGGTGGCTTTTCCGCGGCGTGATGTAGGCTAGTGTCAAATGTCTTTGTCTGGATGTAGGCTCTCAAAAATCGCTGCTGCTTCGTCGCCTATGACAATAGCTGGGCGGAAGCAAATAGCTTCGAAATTACCACCTCGATTGCGTAATTCAACCTCAGTATGTTGACCATCTAAGCGAACAGTCCCGATGGGCGCCAAAGGGCTATTAGCAGTAGGGTTTTCTCCGGTAAGCCATGTCCAGGTTCGAGGTTCATATCGCGGATCGTCTTTTGGTAGACTGTCTGGCATGCAGGGTCGTCCTTGAGCTTTTGACTCGGCATTCAATACTCGGTACATTGCTTGATAGACGGAGAAGGTCATCCCGCAGCGACTGTCCATAGTCGCGCCGCCAATATCTATTGTGTAATCAGTGTCAGGTGCGTTTACGATGTCGTCCCAGCTGCCTAGCGCAATGCCAGTACCAGTGTAGACTACTGCTAGCTCTGTATTGCCAACCCCATAAGCTAAAGGTATCGCCCTAACAGAACTGGGGTTGACGTCAAATTTGTCACTGATAGATTCGATAGCTTTGACGGCTAGCCTCAGGTGTTGGTAGGGAATCTGATTTTCATCTAGCCATGTTGTTTCAACGGCATTTCGTTCTGGATTTGAATGATTCATGAAATAATTAGTACCACGTACTACGCAAAGTAACAAGCATCACCATCTGCAATTTAGTGGTCAAGGCTGTGCAAGACGGATCGGGCGATGACCTGCTGACCGGTAGCAGTCGGGTGGAATGGTGCCGCGGCGGTCGGCCCCTGGACCCAAGATTGACTCGAGCATATGTCGTGTCCGGTGAAATCAACGGGAGCGAACCGCACGAACGAGTATTGGCTACTGACGTCCTGTATGGTTTGATTGAGCGCTTTTGTTTCGGCAGTCAGCCAGGTGATTTCGTCGGCAGTGATGTTCGATTGGAGATTGGTGCAGTTGGCGGACAGTGGGTTGTAATATCCGGTGATGACGACGGTCGGTGGGTTGTCCCCGCTGCGCGCTGCGATAGAGCTAAATGCGATGTGCAGCTTGGCTTGGAGCGCAATGAGGTAGGCATTGGCAAGCAGCGTCGTGGACTGATTAGCGCAATTGGTAGCGTAGCAACCACGGATGAACTCGTTCCAGTGGGCGTCATTGGCGCCAGCGGTAATGGTGATAAGTTGCGGTGTGCCGTAGGCGTAGGCAGTGGTCAGCTGGGCGGTAATGTTTGGGCCACTGACGGCTTGTTTGGTAAATAGATCGCCGATGGTCGCGCCGCTACAGGAGGCGCGCAATATGGGTAATTTCATGGTTTTGGCGACTGTGTAGGTGTATGACTGGGGTGAGCGTCCACAGCGAGCATCGTTGCCAGCAGGTGTGGTCGCAGCAGGCAGTCCAAGCCCAGCTGCCACTGAGTCACCGAGAGCAACGTATATGCTTTGGTTTTGGGCATGCGCGGCACCGGTGCCGGTAGTCATGACTAACGCGGTGATTGCCGCGCTAAACAATAGCAATACAAATATTCGTTTTATTCGTTTCATGACGATCGCCTCGTTCCTCCTAGTTCTTACACTACCCATTTTAGTGTCTGGGGTCGCAGAAGACCATTAAATAACTAACTCCGACACACGGAGCGATTTTGAGGTATGGTTGGTATAATAGTCAGATGAACACGAATGCCGATTATGATGAGCCAGACGAATTGCCGTGCAAGGACAAACTGGCGTTTGATACCAGGCGCGAGGCCAACGCCTCGGCTAACGTCGTATATTACCAACACGGCTCGACCGTGCATGCTTACCAATGCCGACATTGTGGGTTGTGGCATCTAGCGAGCGGCAGCGCCGATTAAATCCATGCCAGACCCCAAGCTGGCTAGCCTGCTGAGCTGTGTATAATGCCAAGGTATGACGGAGTTACAGTACCATGATGTTTGGGCGTAAAGCCAAGCTCGTCGACCATCCGCCGCTGCGTGGAGTTAACCTCGGTGGTTGGTTGGTGCTTGAGAAGTGGATTACCCCTATCCTATTCGGTGATCTGAC
>JAYTAB010000009.1:0-5596 GCA_043737735.1 Candidatus Saccharimonadota bacterium
CGGCGATTGGAAAAAATCTTCAGCTGAAGAAATCAACAAGAAGGTACTCAGCGAGGTAAAACTCGGAAGCGTCGTATCGATGGATATTGATGGGCTCAACACACTCGAAGCACTTCCAAATATGATCAAAAGCATTCGCGCCAAAGGCATGAATACTTGCAAGGTACAGAAGCCGACTACGCCCGATATTCCCGCCAAACTACCTTGCTAGTGGCTATAGCTCTCCGGAGCACCCCCCCCTCTGATACGTTTTATCATTCTTGTATATGCCAAGCTTCTTCAGCAATATCGGTCATTCCATTCGCACGCACAACTTCTATGAGATTGCGCTGCACTGGGGTACCGCGTTCACGAATTAGTTGACCTTCATATACAAGATCAACCGCTGTGCCCATTTGATGGCTTGACCAACCTGGTCTTGCGACAGGATCAACCGTGCATGCCGACGAAGGGTTTTGGGGGCCACCACAGCCATTTCGTACACGAGCAGCTTCCTGCTCTGACATGCTGCGATAGTCACTCGATAGGCGAATATCGTACCCTCGTATGTGCATTTCCTCCATTATTTTTATAATGGGCTCGGCGATAGTTATATTGACGTCGCGCTGCTTGCTGCCCTCCCAATATTTTTCAGGAATTTGGCAAAGAAAAATAGTTGATTTCTCGCCTTTACTCCAACCCTCGGCTTGACCGGTAAACTTAATACCTAGCCGACTACACTCTACCCTAGCTTTTTCTTGGGTTGAAAGATCTTTTTGAGGCCGTTCTCTATTAGAAGGATCTGATCGTCGAGGAGCATTAGCTCCTGGCGCGCCTGGAGTCGGTATCGAGCCAATCGAGCCAAATTCTGGCTCTGGCACATCGACGACGGGTGGAGTAACCGCACTATCCAAACTGTCTGGGTCGGGCGGGGAAACCTCCGGTGGGGTATCTGGAATTGGTGCCGATGCATCTTCCTTTGATACGTCTAGATCAGGAACCATCGGTGGTGCCACGTCTGGAGGTACTATCCCAGCAGTACTCGGCGATGGAGTCGGCTTAGGCTGTTGCGTAGCGGGCGGGTTCAATTCTAGCCGCGGAGCAGGGGCGGGCGGCCTAGGCGAGGAAGGAGTCGGAGTAGTCCTAGGGGCGGGCGTTGGGGGAGTAGGTTCAGGGGCTTCGATATCACCACCAAACAGACCCCCTAGACTCGTCAACTCACCAGGCGTAGTATCGGATCTAGGCTGTTCGGGATCAGGTAGTGGCTCAGTAAACAAAGCGTCGCCCAGACTCAAGAGAGTTTCAGGCGGTTGCGCAGCTCGTATAGGGCGGTCTGGTTTACTAGGAGCTGCACTTCGACGTGGGGTCGGAGTAGGCGATGGTGCGTCACCAGATGGCGCATCGCCATAGTAGTCTAGGAATCTGCGGTGGAGCTTTTCTGCGTAGTTAATACGTCTTTCTAAGGTATCACTCAGGCGGGCTGGCCGTTCGTAGTATCTACCAAAGGCTTCTGCCGCCTCTCTGACCGAACCTGCTCCTCTTAGTTTTCTCAGCGCATTGTGTTCTTCGTGCTCAAATTCATACCAGGAAAACTCCAGTTGAGTATCGAGATCGGTGGGATTTATACCACGGTCATCGGCAAACTTCAGCAAGACGTCCCAGCGACCGCCCTTTTCCCACTGAGCGAGACCTCGACCCGGCCCACGACCTCTTTGTTTAATTTTTGGATCGAACGTTTCGTCGGATTCAACGAAATAGCTGCCAGGGGGGGCGACTGCCTGATGGGACGGCAAGCCCTGTTTCATATAAAAGCGTAACGCTTCAGCGGAACGGACTGCCACGCCGTCGCCTTTTCGCTCTCCCGCTTTTATCATAGCCGTAATGGCCGCTTCGGATTTCGGACCATAGACAATGCGTTCTGTTTTGCTCTGGGAACCAGCCTCGAAAACACTAGACCCCAATGATATAGATTGCGTACCAAAGTTTGCTGGCGCCGAAAGAGTGACGGCGGCACCGTGATATACAGAGGCGGCTTCGGCTCTGGGTGAATTCCCGATTGCGCTGAAACCAATAGTGGTTGCCAGAAAACCGACGCCAAGAGTGCGGCCGGCGGCTTTGGCGTCGGGGGCTTTGTCGGCAATAGCACTTGCTACTTCGCCAGCTCTGTCGGCACCCTTTCTGGCGGCTTCCGATGCCTGCGCTGCTACCGCTGTGGCTACAATCAAACTCTCTCCCGCCTTGGTAGGCTGATTTTTGTACACAAACCTAGGTGGGTTGCGACCCAGATTCTCATACACAGGCGCATACAGACTACCGGCACGCTCGACTTCTTTTTGTCGTCCTTTGCCAACGCATTCTATAAAAACACTATCCGCCAACCTACCTTTGGCTGTCCCAACATCAAGATAACCGGTTTTTACGCCAATTTCTACGTAGGTAGGTCGTCCGTCTTCACGTGACGTCCTCGCATACAATGTAGCGAGTCGGTGCAGCTCTCTCTCCTCATACGGAACCCTTTTTGTCTTACCCCTATTATCCTCACGATCATAATGCCCATCCGCATAATGCCCAAGCAATATATCTTTTGCTAATAACCATGAGTTCCTCGGATCTACCGGCCTATAGCCCTCGAGTACGCCCAGCAGTTCCAAGTATTTGTCCTCTGATTTGTCGGAGACAACATCTCTCACACGCCTCGACAATTCTGTACGAATTCCGGGCTGCACAAACAGCTGGTCGACCCGCTCCAAATAACTATCCTGTGTCTGGTCAATCCTACGCCGTACGTCTGGGTTTTCGTGTTGTCGGAAATCCACGCCCTGAGAGCGCAGAGAATGCATAATACAAACGTCACCAAAACCATCTCCGTTGCGGTGAAAATCGATCTCGTGCAGCGGAGTATTAGTCGAGGGATCATTGGCACGGTTTACGAGGAGTTGCGGCGTAAAGATGGGGTTCGTTAGCAGGTGGGTAAGGTCTTCCTGATAATACCTTATTGCCTCGGGATTATGTATTGGATTGTTATGTCCAAATTCAAATTCCCTCGGCTGCTGTTGTGCTTGTTCTCGATTTGGATGGTGCAGTCCCATATTATGTTCCCCTCTATGCAATATGGTTAATCATCTGTTTCTATCTTTGATACAACATCTCTGTTGAGTGCTTTGTCAGCAAGAGCCTTCGCTACCTCACTGGGCCTAAGCTGCCTGGCTAGTCGCCTAGCTAGTCCGCCCAATGTAACGCTCCGGGCGGTTGGCTCACCGGCCGTGATAGCTAACTGTTCGGTATGTTGTCCGCCAGACCCAGACACTGCAGTCTGCCGCCCGGGACTCTCTAGCTCCAGCTGCGCCACGGCATCTTCGCCTCTATCGCCGAAAAGTTTGATTAGCATTAATGCGCTAGTCGGTGTACTATCCGGATCCGGTAGCAGCTTCGCTCGTTTCCCTAGCTCTTTTTGCGCATCATCTAACTCGCCGAGTCGAGCTTTTGCACGCTGTTCGGCGTCATAGGCAAATTCGAACACGTGTCGTAGTGCATTGGCTGCCATTTGACTATCAGCAACGCTCCCTTCGTCAGCACGCATATCAGCAGCCATGGCATCCTGTTCGGCAATCTTTTGTTTAAGTTGCCGTTTGATACCGGGAAGGATATTGTCGTCGTACCTAAGAAGTTCATGATTTATGAGCCAATCTATCGTTCTATCTATCTCCGGAACAAGTTCGTCATCTATGTATTTCCGAACGTAATATATTTCGGTTCGCGGATTCAGTATAGTATGAGGATTAATTCGCGTATTGGGGTCAATCTCCTTGCGCTGTCGGTATCTATCGGCAGCAATCCCTTCCTGTATCTTGTAATTTAGCTCTTCCGGTACTTGATACTCCTTACGTTCCGAGTCTGAAAGGCCATTAGGATCAGCGGTGTTTGATACGTCTATCTTCGTGCCGTCGGTTGTTTCCTCGCGACTTAACTCAATACCACGCTGCTGATGTCTCTGTTTTAGCAACTCATAGTCTTCTATGTCGTCGAGAATCTTTTGTCTTTCGTCTATAGCCTCGTTTTGCTTGTCTACAAGGCCACCAACCTCAGACTGTATTCGACGTAGTACCAGTCTAGACGCCCTCGCAGTATTCTCATTCGCCTCAACTCGACTAACTGCCGTCCCAAAGGACTCGGCAGCTTGAGCTCTTTGACCGACCAGCTCTCTTTCTTTCGATTTTGCGATGGCTAGCTGCTCGGCTGTTTTATCAACCCAGCCCGACAGATCGGTGGCCACGCCGGTCACATTTCTATCTTCTTCAAGACGTTGCTGGGATAGCTCACGGAAAAGGCGCACTTCGTCTAGAAGACCCCGGTGGTGAGTTTTCCGGTCTTGTATCTTTCCTTCTAGTATCTTTCGAGTTTCCAGTGCAGCAAGTTCTGTGCCATATGTATCGGCATACACCAGTCCGGGTTGTAGCTGTACGGTTTCGGGTGCGCGCCGAGTAGGTGCGCGTTGAACGTCTGGAACCCTGGGTGTATCCACTTTCGGTCGCCCAAAGTCTATATTGCCCAAGTCCAGTTCCAGGTGCATATCATCTAGATTTAGTTTTAGTCTCGGGGTTTCTGGTGATGGTTGTTGTGGTTGTTGTGGGGGTTTGTTCATAATAATTTGTTTCGTTGTTGCATCGTGCCGACGCAGGTTATTGAGCACTGCACTCGATGATCGCCTTTCCTAAACTAATAGTCTTGTTTTCAATGTCGGTTTTCTTGGCTTGTTCATAGCCGGCTCCAATGCTAGTCACATAGCTACCCTTGAAGTCTACCGTCTTGTCCTCTAGCGACTTTTGAGACCCGACCTTCTTAACGACGAAGTCACCTATCGATTTGTCTACGGCATCTTGTACGCCTACACACTGATCCGGCTTTTCAATGGCTCTCCTGATCTTGGCATGAGTCTTTACTAGAACTATGGTTTCGAACGTTTTTCTACCTTTGGTGTCAGTTGGTTTGTGTGTTTTTGGATCCCTACCGATATAGCTATTTACTAGCGCAATTGTTTTCGTATCAGCCTGGTACGATTTCGGGTTCTTTACTGGTACTCCATTCACCGTGACATTACCACCTGGGCCTACGAAGCAAATTTGCTTGTTCTTTGGGTTCTTGCTGATAGCAGCAGTGTCACATGGCGGACTAGGATCGACAATATTGGCCGATAACATCAAAACTGCTGCACGATTTATGACATAACGATCGCTGTCTGAATCGAACGTAGCGATCGGGACACTCTTCTTTTCGTTCGGAAGACCACAGGCATTGATGGAGGTAGTGGATACAAAGCGCAGCTTTGGCCCCTCGACGATACTATTGGTGAATTTTTTGGCGCTTGGGAGTTTTATGGGCAAGGGGATTCCTGTCTCTGTGTCCGCATCAAACTTTACGTCCGCGACTTTCACACCGCCAGCCGTGCATGGTATAGCCGAAGCCATCAGCGGCGGGTGATCTAGTTGTTCCTGTTTTGTCTCAGCAACATTATGACCGTTGTATGCCACCACGGCGCGAGGTGCTACGATGGCTCCAGCAGCCATAACACCCAAAAAGGCAAAAGATGCCACCGACACCTTGGCTCTTCGACTTCGTA
>JAYTAB010000010.1:0-7408 GCA_043737735.1 Candidatus Saccharimonadota bacterium
CTCAGACGTGATCAGATGAGATGCAGAAGGTATTTTCTGTGGCGTCGGCGTATCTTTAGATACGGCTACGACAGAAAAATAGCTTATGCGCTCATCTGATGCGGCTGAGGTGTGCTAGGCTTGCGTAAAGTGAGTCACCGATCATCAGCCAATGTCGTCTACCATTGAGTGGGTAGCAACTTTACAGTCCGAGCTGCGGAGTGATCTCGTTGATGGCTTGTTGCTCGGTGACAACTTTCAGACTACCGGCGTTGCGGGCGGCGGCGAGTGCGGCCATTTGGGCTTGGAAATTGGCGATCGTAGCTGAGTAGGTAGGGTCTGGATCAGTCGGAACATCAGACACTTCGTGGTACACGATCACCAACCAACTCTTGTTAACGACTGCTTGATCAATCCAATTCTGGACCTCGGCAGGGGTGGTTGTATTGACGATGTTTTGGACCAAAATATTGTCAGAGGTGTAGCTCGCCTTGGTGTTGTAGCCGACATCGGTTGAGCGGTGAGTATAGCCGTGGGCACGTATCTGAGCCACGACCGAAGGATTGTAGGCGCCAAATGGACTTGCAAAATTGGTAAATGCGCCAGCCGTTACACCTATGCTTGCCAAGAAATCATCCGGGATAGTCAGCTCAGTATCGGCAGCCGCTGTCGTCAGAGCCGTCAAATCAGCATGCGTCTGAGTATGCCAGCCTAGTTCGTGTCCGGCAGCCACGAAATCTTTGACGTCAGCCGGGGTCATGTAGCCGTCGAAGCCCTCGGTTATCGGCTGACTGTTCAGGAACTGCGTCGACAGGAAACCATAGCTAGACATGATCGGAAGCGCGTTGGCGTGGATTGATTTCCAGCCGTCATCGAACGTCAAGGATACAAGTGCGCTAGTAAAGCCTGTGCTAGCGCTAGGCGCAGGGGCGGGTGTCGGAACGGGGGTTGGGACGGGAACAGGGGTGGGCGTAGGAGTGGGAGTGGGAGTAGGAGTAGGTGTGGGAGTGGGAGTAGGCGATGAGACGGGAGTCGTGGCAACGCTCTCGACAACCGAGTAGTCGTCGGTTGACAGGTTACCGACAGATGTTAACGAATGAAAAACGACGACCGACGTGATGCCTACAGGAACGGTGAATTGGCCTTTGAATTCTGCCCAATCAGCAGTCGCTGCAGCGTCACCAACCCATGCATGGCTGGTAACGACGCCGTTAGCGATAAGCCCTAAATCTACCTGTGAAGTACCGATTGATTTATAGAAGTCGCCGATCTGGTAGGTCTTGCCGGCAGTGACTGGAATCTCACCGGAAACCCACTTGACGTCACCATCGGTGTAGCTAGTTATGGCAACCTGCAGACTGCGCGCACCAGCATGACCGGTAGTGTCGTAGCTAGTAGTTGCGGCGTTGGCTCCGAAACCACCCGCGGTCCAAGCAGTCGGCACGTTATTGACAGAGTCCTCGACAGATGCATTAGTGACGAGATTACCCGTGGTAGCTGCCACTGGGGATGCCGGGGCCGGAACTGGGGCTGGGGCTGGAGCTGGAACAGAGATAGGAGTGGGGGCTGGGGCGGGCGTAGAAGCTGGCGTAGAAGTAGAGGCCGGCACTGGAGCAACAGCTACTTCGACAGGAACGACAGGGGCAGGCGCAGGCGCAATGTCGACAGGCCGAGTGACAATTGCCAAAACGTTTGATCTGGCCCTAGAATAACTATTGCCATCGCCGCGTCCACCGACATATTTATGCCAATTAATAGAGGCAGGCACTCCAGAAGTGGAAGTGGTTCGATCTGTAGTGTTGCTGTCACTTCGGGAAGTTGTAGTCGCAACAGACAGAGATTCGGCTTTAGTCTGTTTTTTCGTCTGTTTCGGCTGTATGGTATGTGCAGCCTTTACGGCTTGGCTATCAGCAGTAGCGGTACTGCCTGAGTTGTTGATAACAGCTAATGTTGCGAATGTGATGGCAATTAGAGCCACCACCAGTACTGGAACGCGCATTTTGATCATAATATTTCGTCCTTTCTTTTACACCTCATCTTAAGACAAAGGGGGAGGTTATGCTCTCTCAATTTCTCGTTATGCAGGCTCTTGTGGCATTACGTATTGGTCTGTCAAGCTTGTTTGTAATTAATGAAATACGCCTCGCTATTTGCTAACTCACTTTACGCAACATAGTGCATCCTCAGACGTGATCAGATGAGATGCAGAAGGTATTTTCTCTGGCGTCGGCGTATCTTTAGATACGGCTACGACAGAAAAATAGCTTATGCGCTCATCTGATGCGGCTGAGGTGTGCTAGGCTTGCGTAAAGTGAGTTGCTAATTGCAGACCAGGCACATATGCATATTACCTGCGCGTATAGTAGGCTCGCTGTAAAATATTTATCAGATTGCAAAATAATCGTATATTATAATAGGATTAATCTAGAAGGGGAATGAGGAACAGATAGCCTTATTGATTGATATATATGGCTGAGCGAGAAGAATTCACGACAATGCACCAGATGACCATCACCAGATCATTGACGATTTACGGCGAGATATCCACTAGAGAGGAGTACGGCCGTGTCTGAAACTCTTCATATTTTGCTAGTAGACAACAACGAGGACGATTACATCATCATCCGTGATCTGATTGCCAAAATTCCCGAATTTCCAGTGATGATAGAGTGGGTGTCGACTTCGAAGGAAGCTCAAATGATAATCGGCGAAGCTCGTCATGACATTTATCTTATATCTCATCATTTGGGTGACAAGAATGGCCTGGAGCTGCTCAGTGACATAGATCTGGTGGAGCGACCTGAGCCGTTTATTCTTATTACTAGCGCCAGTGATGAACAGACCGAGCGTCGCGCCATGAGCCTGGGAGTTGCCGATTACCTGATCAAGGATACCCTCGATAGCGAGCTACTGTCACGCGTACTGCACTATAGCCTGCAGCGCAAGCGCATCGAGGCTAGACGTATTCACCAACTGATCGAGATCAACCGTTCCAAGGACGAATTTATCGCGCTGGCATCGCACCAGCTGCGCACCCCGGCGACTGCCGTCAAACAGTACATTGGCATGCTTTTGGAGGGCTACGCTGGCGATATTACACCGGAACAGGAGAAATTTCTGCGCAACGCCTACGAAAGTAACGAGAGACAGATCCAGGTGGTCAACGACATATTGCGCGTCGCCAAGCTCGATCTCAAAAAAATCACTCTAAAACGTTCCTCGACCGATATCTCCAAGTTGGTGGAAAATATCATGCACGATATGGCGTCGCTACTCGCCAACCGCGATCAATCGCTCGAGATTGTCACACCCGGAGTGCCAATCATAGCGAACGTCGACGTTGAATACATCCGAATGGCTTTCGGTAATATTATTGATAATGCCAGCAAGTACACTCCCCTAGGCAAGCAAATCAGCGTTACAGTAGCACCCGTCCGGGACGGCAAAGTCACGGTGTATGTCCGAGACGAGGGAGTTGGTATCGCCAAAAAAGATCTCAACAAACTTTTTAAGAAGTTTTCACGCATCGACAACCCATTGTCTGTCAAAGTCGGCGGGACCGGCCTCGGACTGTATTGGTCCAAAGAAGTTATCGAACTGCACGATGGCACAATCCATGTGAAATCCCGGCTCGGGTCCGGCACCAGCTTTATCATCCAGCTGCCCGCCAAAACCAAAGCCTAGAGTGCTCCTAATCACCGATAGTGATAGTCTTGCCACCGAGCTTGTTGGCAAAATAGCTATCGTGCGAGATGTAGATAATGGCGCCGTGATAGGCCGTCAGCGCGTGTTCGAGTTCTTCGATGCTTGGTAGGTCGAGGTGGTTGGTCGGCTCGTCAAGTATGAGAACTAGGGGATCGTCGGCCAGCATACTGATCAACTGGAAGCGGGCTTTCTGGCCACCGCTCAAGCGATGCACCGGCATTTCGCCATCAGAGGCCGGATTGAACAAAAAGTCACTCAGAAGTTGCTTGATGCGCTGCGGACTAGATGGCGTATCCTTGTCCATCAGCACCTGCTCGAGCGCCCGAGACAGTGTCATCGGCAAATATTTGGCGTTGATTTCCTGCTCGTAGAGGCCAATTTTGAGATCCTTTTCGGTGGCAACGGTACCGGCGAACTTCTTGCTAGTCGGCGCTACGCCGTGGGACTGCGCCATAATCGACTGGATGAGGGTTGTTTTACCGGTACCGTTGCGGCCATGCAGTCGGATGCGTTCCGATTCGTGCAATCCGAAGCTAATTCCTTCGAACAGTGGCTTATCGCCGTATCCGAGGCTTAGCTTTTCGACTTCCACTAGCAATCGGTGCGAATCCGACTCTTTGGTGGCTGTTCGGATGCGGATGTTTTGGGCTTTGTATTTCTCGTACGAGGCCGTCATCTTGTCATTCATACTGCTGGCCGATTCCTGATCGATCCAGAACGAGGGCTTTTCGAGTCCTTGCAGTCTGGTATAGTCATCGCGCGCTTTTTGTTCTTGAGACTTGAATCGGCGAATAGTGCCAGGGTCGCGAGACTTTTCCTTGAGCCGTTGGAACCGAATAACGTCCTCTTGCAGATTGCGGATACGCTTCTGGGTAATGTCATACTCGTTGACTTGTGACGTCACCTGACTCTTGTTGGTGCGCAGATAATCGTCGTAGTTGCCGCGAAATGCGTAGGCCGATCCGTCGCGAATCTCGACTATCCTGTCGACGGTGCGCAAAACATCGCGGTCATGCGTAATAACGACAACACTCTCCTGGGCAGCTTTCAGCCACTTAACGAAAGCATCTTTGGCGATGTAATCCATGTGGTTGGTCGGTTCGTCGATCAAGGCAATGTGACCACGAGAACGCTGGACCTTCATAAGTTCCACCATCCGTTTCTGGCCACCGCTCAGGCTGCCAAGCGGACAATGAAGTTTGGTGTTGTCGATCTGATACAGATCAAATGCTTGTTCGATCTCGTTTTCCAGCTGATAATAACCGAGGTCACTGAAACGCTCCAAGGCATCGCTGTATTCCTGCATCTTACGGTTACTGTCGCCCATTGTCTCGGGGTAAGTGTCTAGAATGTGTGCCAGTCGGGCATATTCCGGCAGGTCGCCCTGGATATATTCCAGCACCGTTTTCGCTTCGTGGCCATGGTGTTCTTGGCGACTAGCTACCAGGATCGAACCCCGCTTCAGAATAATCTCGCCGTCATAATCCTTGTCATCGCCGGCCACAATATTGAACAAGGTAGATTTGCCGGTACCGTTGCGGCCGATCAGGCCGACCTTCTCATTTTCTTGGACAGTAAAATGCAACCCCTGATACAGGAGCTTATCACCGAACGATTTTTCATTGATTGTAACTGATAGCAGCATAGTTTTTATATGAGCACCCAGAGGCGCCGTAAATAATACCTTATCTTAACAGAAAACTGAGAATATAGCGAGCGGACTCTGACCCGGCGCCTAGGGTTGGCGAAGCGTCAGGCGGTAGTTGTCATGGAGATAGAGCAGTTCGGACACAACTCGTTCCAATTCTGCAGCCTCAGGGGCCCGAACGGTATTGAGACCCTGCGCCATCTTGTCTATCTCTGTTGCTAGCGTAACGAAATAATCACCCGATCGTATGCGGGCCTGCACCAGCATCTTGGCAGTATCATAATCATCCGCTTCATCAGCCACATCAGAGGCCACGTCACGCGCGACGGGCTGCGATTGCGGAAAATGCATCAGTAGTCCGCCGAAAGTTGGTAAATGGTAGCTCGTGTTGTTCATACAGTTCCCCTGGTTATGCTATCTGTATCCATCATACTAAGATATGAATCTTCTGCAATAATCAAATGATCGAGCAGCTCGATGCCAAGCAATTTGCCGCCCTCGGCCAGCTGACAAGTCACATCAACGTCGGCCTCGGTCGGTTCGAGCGAGCCTGACGGATGGTTGTGTGCGATGATAACCGCCACGGCACCGTAGGTGATCGCCGGCTCAAAAACCTCTCGCGGATGAACGATATTGGCCGTCAGGCTGCCGACAGACACCACCTCCTCATGGACGACTTGGTAGCGACTGCCTAGATAGAGGGCCCGGAGCTGTTCCTTTTGCAATTCACCCATGCTGCGCAAATGTTCGTAGGCCTGGCTAGCCGTCCGAACGACGACCGGTTTGCCTCCGCGGTTCTGATAGAAACGCCGACCGAGTTCTAGGCTAGCCACCAGCTGACAGGCTTTGGTAATCGGAATGCCCAGACTGTCGGCAAGATGCTGCGGGTTTGTCTCATCCACGATCGCTCGTTCGCCGTATTCCTTGAGGATGCGGCGAGCCATCTGCATCACATCCTCGCGGCGGGTGCCGACGCCCAGCAGTATAGCAACCAATTCGGCCAACGACAGCTCGGCAGGTCCGTATTTGAGCAGTTTCTCCCGGGGTCTATCCTGGTCGTCCATATCCCGGACCCGCAGGACGTAGGGCGTGTCATTCTCGGACAGCAATACATCATTGTCATGCATGTGATATGACGGGGCAATCGACGGATCGACCGACGGAGGCGACACAGTCGGACGACCGAGAGTGGCGCTAGGCGAGGACACGGTTGTTCTCCCGTACACCGATGAGGGTCCAAATGTGGGCGTCATTATCAAACTTCAGGCGAAAATCCTGAATACCATCGGTCATGTCGAAGACATCAAACAGTTGCTGGCCCTTTTGGACCAAATATCGCAAACCGGACTCGACGAAGGTATATTCGCGGCCTTCGTACTCCATGCGCTTCGGGAAACCCTTTAGGTGGCGTCCGGGACGAAAGTAGACACTGGTAACATTGACTTCTTGGTTGATAACTTGGGAATGATTCATAAGGTTCAAGCTCCTAGAATAAGATTTGTGAAGAGAGCTGACAGACGCGGGCGACTATCAGTAAGCGGCTTTTGAGGGTCTAGAGATATATGGGTGAGGGGAGATCTACCGTTCAGAAATCTACCTATTTTTCTAAGCTAGCCTAGAGGAGCTAGGAGCTAACTGAGAGGAACCATATGTCTTGCTTGAAAAGATTTGCAGGGACGCTTTGCACGACCACGGACCTAGTGGACTAATGTCGCGTAGGGACCGGGACGAACCAGTGAGTATGCTACTTGGTTGTAAAGCAGGTGAGTAGGAAGGCAACAGATAGTCCCCAAACGGGAACCATAGAGCCAGCACTCACAATGCTAAGCCTGATTATAACGCCAGGACGAGCCGCTCGACAATAGGCTTCGCGATGACCCAAGCTGGATAACGTAAGGAGATAGCGACAAACCGTACAGAGGCGAATCGTTGTCAATAAACCTCCAATTTCGCGTCCCGAGAACCCTAGTACCGCAACTCCTAAATACCCATTCACCAGGATGCCAGGTCCTGAGTCCAGAAAAGATTTCAATCGATGAAGCGTATCGGATATACGGTGAGTTGATTGAAATCTTT
>JAYTAB010000011.1:0-6407 GCA_043737735.1 Candidatus Saccharimonadota bacterium
TACTTCTAGTGATTATACTGCCTTTGGACTCACAACGAAAGCCATAACCAATGACAGGACATCAACTAAGCGGATCTGACTCCGTCACAAACTTGGCTGGCTCAGATAAAGAAAGCGCTGATTTCACCGCATCGCGGACAGCTGGCATCCTCCATTCTTCAAATACGGCAATAGCCGATAGCCTGGGAAAGCCGACGCGCGACACTTCCTCGATAGGTACCGTCACTCGTAAATCCTTTTTCTTCGGACCTTCGCCTTCTATCCTGCGTGCCAAACCAATGCGCAATATAGACCCCTCGGGGTATGGAACGCCGTTTATTAGTATAGGTACGAGCGATAGGGTTGATTGCACTCCACTTTTTTTAGTGATAGCTATTGGGTTATTGTCGTCGACTATTATTCGCCAATTCAAACCGTTGTCACTCCCGCCACATGCTTGCACCGTACGTGCAAATCCCCCATCTGCTGCAGAGCAACAATCTATGGGTCGTACTGGACCGCAGGTGAAAGCCGGGACCACGCCATCGCCACTCTCTCTGTTCAGCGAGGCATTCAGTATCCGCCAAAGTGCAACCTGCACCAGGTCATTCTCGTCAATCAGCTCATTCGGTATGGGTGAATTGACGAGCTTGACGCTAGGATCTCTCCGAAGTGCGGCGCCGGCTGCAGCAACAGCCTCGGGCCATACAGTGGTGTAATCACAAACATAAATATCTCCACCGGTCGTACGACGTTCCGTAGCTCGATCCATGTCAAAGTCAGTGTCCACTAGAGGAGGCAATTCCACTCCATTGTCCTCACAGAACCACTCAAATTTTCTAAACTCACGCCTGGACATACAATACCTTAACCTAGTAGTTGCAAATAAAGCCTACCTTACACTACTTTACGCTGTTGTGCAAGCGCAGGCTGAGGTGTCGCAAGGGGTGGAGAGTAGATACCGGGACAGCCCAGGGACCCAACCCGGACAAGAATAATTGTTTGTAATTAGTGCCCCGACCGCCCTATCTTGATGAATATACCGGTCGCTAGCAGTAGTGCTAGGTGCATCAGGTGTATCTGAAACGTAACCGTAGTTACGTTTCAGATCAGATGATGTGACTGGTGCTGCTGATTGCGGGCGGGATACATCAGGATAGGGTTGTCGGGGTACTAGAGCTGGCTAGCTGCAAGCTTTGACGAGCTGCTCATACGCCGCCTGGGCATCTGGACTGCGCTGAATGAAGCCACCGACGTTCAGCACGTCGACACCGCCCTCGGCCAACGCCCTAACATTTTCATCATTAATACCGCCGTCCCAGCCGATTTCGAGTGTTGGCTTCAGCGCGCGTAGTTGTCGGATCTTCTCCAGTAATCCCAGGTCAGCCGTACCGCCAAAATACCCAAGGTGACCAGAGAATATCAGTACATGATCAATTAGGTCGATGGCCGGCACAATAGTATCGACAGGCGTATCCTGCAACAGCGCTACGCCAGTCTCGATGCCATGCCGATGCATCATCTCGGCAAATTCCACGAAATCACCCTCGGCCTCAGCGTGCACAATAACCATTTGCGGGCCAAGTGCCCGGTACAGATCGACGTGTGCAAAGGGATCAGCCAGCATGACGTGTATGTCTGCCCGCACACCGCCCGGCCACCAGATTTTGTCTAGTTCAAGCAATTTGGTCGGCGCCAAAATGCCATCGGAAATATCTATGTGAATGCGTGGTGCAAACATAGCAACCCGCTCTATTTGCGTCCGGTAGGTGTGGGCGTTTTCGGCTGTAACTGTCGGACATATAGTTGGGTTCATACGCATATTATACTCACTTTTTGCTTATAGACGATTTCATGTGTGTCACGCTGCTTAGTAGTTAATACTATCCGAGCTGATCGAGTTCCTGCAACCGACGTTTGAAGCGCGTAGCTCCAGCAAACTGAGTACCAAGCCAGGTAGTTACGATGGCTTGAGCCTTGGCGTTGTCCAGGCTACTGGCGCTCAGACAGAGCACGTTGGCGTCGTCGTCGTTGCGGGCCGATCGAGCCTCAGTCAGATTCCAGCACAAGCTAGCCCGTACGCCCTTGAACCGATTGGCTGCCATGCACATGCCTTGGCCGCTGCCGCAGATCAAAATACCTTTGGCCGTAGGGTCATCGTCAGCTAGTAACGCCGACACGGCCCGCCCAGCAAACTGTGGGAAATCATCGTTCGGATCGAGTTTCGTATCACCTTCATCAATTACTTCATACCCACTACGACGCAGAAAGTCAGACAGCCTGCGCTTTAGTTCAAATCCGTTGTGATCCGCTCCAAGATATATCTTCATACATTCCGTCCTATCCGTGCTGGTGTTCTTCTGATTTGTGCAACAATTTACCGGTGTCGGCAACAACTTCAACGAGACGGTTGCTGTAGCCCCATTCGTTGTCGTACCAGGCCACGACCTTTAGCATCTTGCCAGCGACCACGGCCGTTAGCTTCAGGTCGACGATGGCTGAGTGACTATTACCGATGAAATCCTTACTGACCAGTTCCTCGTCGGTAACATCGAGAATACCCTGAAAGAACGGCTCCCGGGCGGCCTTGCGGAAGGTCTCGTTGACCTCCTCGACCGTGACATTGCGTTTGGTGATAATCACAAAATCAGACAGAGACACAACCGGAGTCGGTACGCGGATAGATAAGCCGCCGAATTTGCCCTGCAGAGCTGGCATAGCTTGTCCGGCAGCAATAGACGCGCCAGTCGTCGTCGGTACGATGTTCTCGGCGGCACTGCGAGCTTCGCGCAAATCCTTGGCCGGTGCATCTTGCAACACTTGGCTGGCCGTGTAGCTATGCACAGTGGTCATCATGGCCTTGTCGATGCCAAAGGCACCCTCGATGACAGCCATCACCGGAGTTATGCAGTTTGTCGTGCAGCTGGCATTGCTAATGATATCACTTGCGCCGTCCAGCTTATCCTCGTTGACACCGAGCACAACAGTCGTCGCACCTTCACCCTTGGCCGGAGCCGACAGGACAACCTTACGCGCACCAGCATCGATGTGCGCTCGAGCCTTGGCCGGATCAACAAAGAATCCAGTCGATTCTATAACAACATCAATATCGAGAGCCTTCCACGGTAGCTGCGCCGGATCGCGCTGCGCCAGGACCTGGATTTTCTTACCATCAACAATAATATTCTGATCATCATGACTGACTTCATGCTGATATGCACCATAGCTGCTGTCGTGCTTGAGTAAATGAGCCAGCGTCCGCGTGTCCGTCAGATCATTGATAGCAACGATCTCGATGTCGCTACGATCAAATGCCACCTTGAAGGCGTTTCGTCCGATCCGCCCGAATCCATTTATTGCCACCCGTGTCTTCATGCGTTCGCCCTCACCCTAATTAAACGTTATATTGCTTATGCAACTAATTGTAGAAGTTATGTCCCTGTCATGCAATAGCAGAAACGTTAACCTGGATTGACAATTCCGGTCGTTGAGGTATAGTACTTCTGATGATCTGGGACACACCACCAAAAGTACTAAGCGAATTCGTGCCTAAACTCACAGAAGACAACAGGCTTCAGTATATAAATATCACTACTGATGCACTCGGCCAACCGATAGAGCCAATAGATGGAGTTCGATTTTTTCAGATTCCTCCACAGGCTCACAGTATCGGTAGACTTGTCGTGCCTTTTGTACATCTAACCTCCGCAGGCGTTCTCGACGATCGCAGCCCAGCAATTTATGGCGTGACTAGTCGCCCGAGCGCCTATACGAACATAGCATCCGAGAAGAGATCACAGCAAGTGCACGTCCTAGCCGAGCATTCTTCGTTGACTCATGGCATATTCAGAAAGTCGGCAAGATTAACAAGTGAAGCCAAAGCCGCCAAGCTTATCCCGACTATCTATATGCGGGGCTATATCCATGACCGTGCTGCGCACCTCGGCGCACTCGTCGAGGATATCAAGTCTTCACATAATCTAACGCCCGGTCAACGTGAGCATGCAGCTATAGAAATCGTCCGAGCAATAGACATGTTCCAGAATATGCCAGAGTTCGAAGGTCCTCGGAGTTAGTGCACTCCCGCGTTTGGAGTGCTCACTCGGGAAACCGCACACTAACATCTACTATTTCCAGCTGGCGAAGTTTCGCAACTATCCGGTAGAGATTTTTGGCCCGAGGATCATCGAGCTCCACTAATGATCTAGAGTCAGCCTCAACCGACAATATTACTGGCTCATACTGAGAGGCCACAAAAACGTAATGCAGTACATACTCGCGAGTAGTCGCGTCTAAATCCTCGAGACGTCTCCCATCGGTCTCCCTATTACAGATATCAAATGGTACAGTGTGGTCGTTCCCGGCAATCGGACGCGCATGATCGACCAGAATACCAGTCGTGTCTAGGATCTGCTGCTTCATTTCGTCAAACCAGTCTCGTGCGTCCGTAGAACATGTACCACCCGGCAAATCCGAAATCACAGGCGTGTGATCAGGCAGCACAAGCAGATCCAAATCCGAAGACAAGATTACCGGACTCCAGGCGGACGAGCCAGGCAATCTGTCGTACGCGTAAGGAATGTTTAGTACCGTCGGGTCTATCGGCGGCAAGCCCAGTTCTGCTCTTGCTTCTGGAAATATCGTCAAATAACTAGTCAGCGCACGCTCATTCATCTACCCTAAGCATACGCTACTTCGTTCCAAAGAGCTTATGTTTTATTTACACAGCTCACCTTACACTGTTTAGGTTTGCTGTTTGTAGCGCTCAATTGATTCGGCAATGATCACCTTGGCCGCCTCGACGTCACCCCAGCCCTCTACCAGAGTACTGCCGGGCTTTTTGAGATCCTTGTAGTGCGTGAAATGCTGTTCGACTTTGGCCTTCCAGCGGTCGCCGAGATCGTCGAGCGAATTGATGCTATCGCCGGTGTCGCGGTCGTCGGCCGGTACGCAGACGATCTTGTGATCGGCTTCGCCGTCGTCTATGAAATTCAGCACACCGATGACCTTGGCGCTAGTATAGACGCCCGTAGGAATCGGCTCACCGCATACCACCAGAGTATCGAGTTCGTCGCCATCCTCGTCCAAAGTCTGTGGAATAAACCCATAGTTGGTTGGCTTGGCATAGATGCTCGGCTCGACGCGGTCCAGCATAAAACACGCCCGCTTTCGGTCCCATTCAATCTTCAGAATGCTGCCCTGTGGAATCTCGATTACCGTGTTGACGATACCGTTTTGATAATCACCCGTTTCAAGCACCACGTTAAAATCTGCCATATATTGCCTCCTCATTCAAAATAGTATTTATATCGAGTATATTGTACACTCTAGGGTAGATATATGACAAAAATTGTCGGACACAGAATTGTAGGTCACAAGATAGTAGGGCACAGGGGCGCAGCTGGTTTAGCGCTGGAAAATACAATTCCCAGTTTTCGGATGGCACGCAAACTAGGCGTAGATGCAATAGAGCTGGATGTTCAGCGTACGCGAGATGGAGAATTTGTGGTTTGCCACGACAATAACCTAGAGCGCATACTTAACCGTCCAGAGAAAATATCCAACATTGATTATGCCGAGCTCAGCCGGATCAAACTCGAGAACGGTTACGGTATACCTCTGCTGCGAGATGTTCTGCGGGAGATTCCGGGGGTGCCGGTTGTACTTGATCTCAAACTCAATCATCACCTGGAAGAACTCTGCACTCTTCTGGACGATTACAAAAACGACTTTACCTTCGTCACTCATCTCAACAAAGTAGTCCGCGAATGCAAGCGGCTCCGCCCCAATATTCCAGCATTTGTCGGTCGTCATTACAGCCCACTAGGGTTAATGCGTAGCATTCGCACTCATCAAGCCGACGGTATCAACCTCAACTATATCTGGCTCAATCCACTGACTTACCACGCCGCCAAAAAGCTCGGACTACAGATCCAGGTCTATACAGTCAACAATGTACGCGTAGCGCAGATTCTAAAGAGACTCTACCCCGGTATATGGATATGCACCGACCATCCCGACAAACTAATCTCAGCACTTCGCGAACACAAAATCGCATAGTAGACTTCTTCGTAAATAACTCTACGGCTCCAAAATTGCCATTTTTGCCTGGGAACAGACAAATTGCTTCGCACCTTAACTACAGTTACGCTTTGTCGCAGTTTGTCTATTGAACAAAAATCATCACTAACCATCATTCATAGCCTCGCATTTTTATTTACGAAGAAGTCTAGTTTATTTGGCCACAAGGCCAAGGCAACCCGTCTGTTACACTAGACATAATGCGTGCAATTTTTGATAAATTTGAATGGGAGAATCAGGCCCAGACGATCGTCAGCTGTTTCTTTCGTCCGTATACTGGAGATCTGACTTCCGATCGATCGTATCGTTATGAGGCTGGCCAATACGCCGTCGTCACCGTACCGCAT
>JAYTAB010000012.1:0-18032 GCA_043737735.1 Candidatus Saccharimonadota bacterium
CCAGGCGGAAGACGACATGCGTAGACAAGGACAACGTTTTCAAGAACAGTCTAGGTATGATTTAAGGGGGCAAATCTAATGGCTAAACGATCAATTGTAGTCCGCGACGCCAAACGTCAGAAAATGATCAAGCAGTACGCCGCCAAGCGCGCTGAACTCAAAGCACTCGGTGATCAGGAAGGTCTGGCCAAGCTACCACGCAATTCCAGCCCTACCCGTTGGAAGAACCGCTGTAGCGAGACTGGTCGTCCGAGGTCATACATGCGTATGTTTGGCCTGAGTCGTCTGTCGTTCCGCGAACACGCAAGCAAGGGAGAAATCCCTGGTGTAACTAAATCAAGTTGGTAGAAAGGAGAATTTGCATATGATAACATCAACCGATCCCATCGCTGACATGCTCTCCCGTATACGAAACGCGATTGCTGTCCGCAAACATGAAGTAGCAATGCCGCATTCCAAGGCGAAAGAGGCAGTTGCTCAACTACTAAAATCAAGCGGTTTTTTGTCGACTGTCCGGGTAACCGACGCAGCTATAGGCAAGACGCTGACGATTCTGATCAACAACGAATCAGACAATGCCCGCATTACCGAAATCACCCGCCTCAGCAAGCCAGGCCGTCGTTACTACGTCGGTGCCAAGGAAATCCCTATGGTCAAGCACGGTCGTGGTGTCGTCATTGTATCGACATCCAAGGGTATGATGACTGGCAAGCAAGCCCAAGCCCAAGGCGTTGGCGGCGAATTAATCTGTAAAGTTTACTAGAAAGAATAAGGAATAATCATGAGTCGAGTTGGAAAACTACCGATCGAAATCCCGAACGGCGTGACAATCACTGTCGACCCAGACAACGTAACTGTTGTGGGGCCCAAGGGCACACTGTCGCAGTTTACGTTGGAAGGTATCGATATTCAGCAAGCAGACGGCATACTGACAGTAACCCGTGTGAATGACGAACCAAAAAACCGCGCTAAGCACGGTTTGATGCGCGCACTTATCAACAACATGGTACAGGGCGTCACCGTCGGTTTTAGCAAAAAGCTCGAAATCAACGGTGTTGGTTACCGCGTAGCCCAAGCAAACGTAGGGACTGGCAATGGCCTGAAGCTGAACCTCGGTTTCTCGCACGACGTTAATTTCGCATTGCCGTCAGACGTCAAAGCGGAAGTCGTCCAAAACACGATCACCATCAGCGGCATCAGCAAACAACAAGTTGGCCAGGTGGCTGCCGAAATTCGAGCACTGAAGAAACCCGAACCTTACAAGGGCAAGGGCATCAAATACGAAGGCGAGCGCATTATCCGCAAGTCTGGTAAATCTGGAAAGGACAAGTAGGACAAGCGCTATGAGTAACCTTACACATAAACTACAAACTCGCATGATCCGCAAACGCCGCATACGCAGCGTTGTCAGTGGCACTAGCGCACGACCTCGTCTGAGCGTCCACATTAGTCTACACCATGTCACGGCTCAGGTTATCGACGACACAACCAGCAAGACCTTAGCTTACGTCACAACCGTCGGCCAGAAACAAGCTACCGGAAGTCTTACTGAAAAAGCAACTTGGGTTGGCACGGAAATTGCCAAAAAGGCTAAGTCCGTCAAGATTAATACAATTGTTTTCGACCGCGGCGGTAGACTGTACCACGGCCGTGTCAAAGCATTAGCTGATGCAGCCCGTAACGCAGGATTGGAGTTCTAACATGGCTGAAGCTACAACTACTCAAGTCACTAACGCTTCGGCACCAACAACCGCAGGTGGCCAAGGCAATCAGGGTGGCTACAACCGCGGTGGTGGCCAAGGCGGTCGCGGCGGTAATGACCGGCGTCCACGTCGTCCAGAAATGGTACCCGAAGAAAAGCAATTTGACGAGCGCACTCTGCATGTTGACCGCGTAGCGCGCGTCGTTAAGGGTGGCCGTCGTTTCCGTTTCCGCGCACTAGTTGTCGTCGGAGACCGAAAGCACAAGGTCGGTATCGGAATCGCCAAAGGCTCCGACGTCACCGCCGCCGTTACCAAAGCTACCGATGTTGCCAAGAAGCACATGATTACTGTTGCTCTGTACAAAGGCACTTTGCCTCATGAAATCGAAGCCAAAGTTTCCGGCGCCAAGATCCTACTCAAGCCAGCTAGTGCTGGTACAGGTCTCATCGCTGGTGGTGTTGTCCGGACTATCCTGGAAGTCGCTGGCGTAAGCGACGCACTGACCAAGTCTCTCGGATCAAGCAACAAGGCTAACACCGCCTACGCTACCATTTCAGCACTCGAGCAGATCGTTCCAGCTGGCAAATGGGTCACTACAACTTCAGATCGCAAATCAACTGCCAAGACTACGGCAGCCAAGAAGACTGATGCCAAGACCACGCTAACTGACGACAAGCCCGCTGCAAAGAGCGAGAAACCAGAAAGCCAGAAAGAAAATAAGGAAGCAAAATGAAATTTAACGAACTAACTACCGATCACAAGAAATCACCGAAGCGCGTCGGACGCGGTATCGCTGCCGGCCAGGGTAAAACCGCTGGTCGCGGTACCAAGGGCTACGGCTCTCGTACTGGATCGAAGGCTAAACCTGGCTTTGCTGGTGGTCAGAACCCGATTATGCAGGCCCTGCCGAAGCTACCTGGCTTTCGTAGCCATAAGATACCGATGGAAAACGTCTACACTGGCCACCTGAACGACCTCACCGCCAAGACTATTGACGGGCACGTTTTGGCCGAAGCTGGCCTAGTCAGCAACGCTCACGTCCGCATCAAGCTACTCATGGCTGGCGACGTGACCAAAGTTGTCAATGTTCAATTGCAGGGTGCTAGTGCTCACGCCATCGAAGCTGTCCAGAAGGCTGGCGGAACGGTGACGATTGTACCGCAGATTGCCCGCCCGATTCGTCCCGAAGACAAGCGTGGTCGAAAATCTGCCGCCGTCAAGCCTAGCAAATCTGCAACCAAAACTGCTAAAGTCGACGAGACAGAAAAGTAGTTTTTACTGCAATCCTGGTCAGTCCCGCCACTTGCGCGCTATACTGTAGAACATAACTACCATTGATTGTTCGCAATCATACACTAACGGGGGAAACAAGTGAATTGGAAAGTAATTGGTCGCTCGCTGAAATCGCAAGATATGCGCAAGCGAATCTTTGCCGTGCTCGGTATTTTGTTAATTTTTCGTATCCTGGCACATATTCCAGTACCCATTGCTGATCCCCAAACTCTACAGCAAGTACTATCCAACATCTTTGAAGGCGGTAATTCACCGCAGTTTCTGAATTTCCTGAACGTTTTATCCGGCGGTGCTCTAGAAAACTTCTCAATCATGCTCGCTGGCCTTGGACCATATATCAACGCTTCGATTATCATGCAGCTGCTGACCAAGGCGATTCCGCGCCTCGAAACCCTACATAAAGAGGGTGAGTACGGCCAGAAGAAAATTAACCAGATGACCAGAGTTTTGACCTTTCCGCTGGCTATCATACAATCAATCGGCGCGGTGTACCTTATCCGTCAGACTGCCCAAAGTATCGGTGGTGTCGGTGATATAACTGCCAATGCATCACTTTGGCAGTGGGTATTAATGGTCGGTGCGCTGACTGGCGGTTCTATGCTCTTGATGTGGCTCGGTGAGCTTGTTACCGAACAAAGCCTTGGGAACGGCATTTCACTGCTTATTACTGTCGGTATCGTCAGTAGTCTACCGAAGACAGTGACGCAGCTAGGGGGATCGATTTTCGCAAAGGGACATCACCTAACGATATTTGGTCATACGTTCCCGGTTGACGGAAAATCATTGCTAATCGCCACCCTCATTTTGGTGTCGGTCGTCGTAGTGACTTGGATGGTAGTAAAACTCAACGAAGCCGCTCGGCAAATCACCGTCAATTATGCCAAGCGCGTACAGGGCAACCGTGCGTACGGAGGGATTACAACCATATTACCAGTCAAGCTGATCACCGCCGGTGTAGTGCCGATCATCTTTGCGGTTGCATTTCTGAGTGTGCCGACCTTCGCCGGTCAACTGTTCGCAAACTCCAGTAGCCCCCGTTTGCAGCACATCGCCCAGAATCTGACGACTTGGTTCCAACCACCGACAAGCGCCCAGGCATTTGCAGACGGCGGCATTCACTCGTATATCTATCCGGCAGCCTACTTCCTCCTAGTGTTCGTATTCACCTACTTCTACACCAGTATCACCTTTAACACCAAAGAGATCGCCGAGAATCTTCAGAAACAGGGTGGTTTCATCGAAGGTATTCGCAGCGGCAAGCAAACCGAGAAATATCTTGGAAAAACTGTAAACCGGCTAACATTCTTCGGGGCTCTTAGCCTGGGGCTGCTCGCACTACTGCCGATCATTGCCCAGATGTTCTTGACTACCGCCAACATCGCCATCGGTGGCACTAGTGTGCTGATCTTGGTGTCCGTCGCTCTTCAGACACTACGAGCCGTGGAATCACGAGCTTTGATGGTTACCTATGACCAGTATAGCCAGCCCGACTTCTTCTACGAGCCAGAGAACGCCGGCGAGGCCGCTACCGGAGCAGCCACCCGACTCAGGTATCCTCGGTTACCCTGGATGAATACGATGAAGAATATGAAAAATAATAAGGCCGATAAGAAAAGGTAGTTCTAATGGATTATATCACCGCAACATTTAACGCTTTACAAACAGGGCATCAGTCTGTTATAGTTAGAACTTGTTATATCTATGGCTATTAATAAAGAAGTAATCGAGTTGACGGGAACGATTATTGAGCCTCTCCCAGGGACTCAATTTATTGTAGAACTTGAAAACGGCCATAGAATCATAGCTCATGTCGCTGGAAAGATGCGGAAACATTTTATCCGTATCGTACCGGGCGACAGCGTGACGGTCGAGTTGACCCCTTACGATCTTACTAAGGGCAGAATCACCTATCGCAAATCCTGAACAATATCAGGTTGTAAATTTATAAACTATAAGCAGTGTGTCATTACCACATTAGAGGAGCGATGATCCGTATGAAAGTACGTGCAAGTGTCAAGAAGATCAGTCCTGATGACAAAATTGTCCGCCGCAAAGGTAGACTGTATGTTATCAACAAAATGAAACCTAAGCATAAGCAGAGGCAGGGTTAACCATGGCACGTATATCTGGAGTTGTAATTCCAAATGAAAAGCAGACTTGGGTCGCGTTGACTTATGTACACGGTATCGGTCAGAAGTCGAGCTACGACATTCTGAACGGTGCTAAAGTCGAGCCAACCGTCCGTGTCAAAGATCTGACCGACGATGAAATCGGTCGCATTCAAGAAATTATCAACAACGACTACACCGTAGAAGGTGAACTGCAGCGTATCGTCAGCGGTAACATCAAGCGCCTCAAGGAGATTAACTCCTATCGCGGACTTCGCCACAAAGCGAACCTGCCGAGTCGTGGACAACGCACCAAAACCAACGCCCGCACCCGTCGTGGTCGCAAATTAACTGTCGGTGGCACGGCTAAGAAAGTCGCGTCTAAGACGTAGGTTATTCATATGGCAGAAGATACTTCAAAATCGAAAGATAAATCAGTTGCAAAGACAGCAACCAAGACCACTACCAAGAAGAAGGCTAAACGCAGCGTTCCTCAGGGTCAGGTTCATGTTTTGGCAACGTTTAACAACACAATCGTTACTTTTAGCGACGTCCGCGGTGGCGTTCTAACAGCTTCCAGCGCTGGTGCCTGCGGATTTCGCGGCTCCAAGAAGGGTACCGCCTACGCCGCACAAGTTGCAGCCGAACGAGCCGCTCAGGCTGCCAAGCAACAGTACGGATTCTCGCGCGCCGATGTCTTCATCAAGGGTGTTGGACTTGGCCGAGACTCCGCAGTTCGCGTACTTGCCGGCATGGACATCCAAGTTGAAAGTATTAAAGATGTGACAGGCGTACCACATGGTGGCGTACGGCCCAAGAAGGCAAGGAGAATCTAACCATGGCACGTGATTTAGGATCAATCGTAAAGATGAGCCGACGTGAAGGCTACTCTCTTCACCCCAAAGCTCACAAAGCGCTCGTAAAGCGTTCCACTCCACCCGGTCAAGCCGCCAATGGCCGATTCCGCGGCGGCAAAGGCAGCCAATACTTACTTCAACTTCGTGAGAAGCAAAAGGTCAAACGCCTATACGGTCTGCTTGAGAAGCAATTCAGCAATCTAATGAAGGAAGCTAACCGCTCTCAGGGCCAATCTGGTACGATCTTGCTACAGCTCTTGGAACGCCGCGCCGACAACGTAGTCTACCGCTCTGGTTTTGCTCCTTCACGCCGAGCCGCACGACAGCTTGTGACTCACGGTCACTTCATGCTCAATGGCACCCGAGTCGACATCCCATCTATTCGTATGAAAGCTGGTGATACACTGACGCTGCGCGATCACAGTAAGCAGACTGAGTACTTCAAGAAATTGGATGATGTTAGCCCGGCTCCGCCTTCAACCCCTGAATGGATTACTGCTAACCGGAAGAAATTTGAAGTCAAAGTAACGGGCCTTCCAGTCCGCGACGATGCCGAACCAGATATCAACGAACAGTTAATTGTAGAATACTACTCACGCTAATCATTCAAGAGAGGATGCAAGAACAAATGGCAAATCACATTCACACACCGGGTCTCGTCGCAGTTGATGACCACACCGCTTCAAGCTCAACATTTACTATTGAGCCTCTACACAGCGGTTATGGTATGACACTCGGCAACTCGCTTCGCAGGGTCTTGCTCTCGAGCATTTCAGGTGCTGCAATTACCAGTTTCAAGATCGAAGGAGTCACCCACGAGTTCACGACTGTCCCTGGCGTCAAAGAAGACGTCGTTGACATTATGTCGAACCTTAAGGGTGTTCGTTTCCGGGTTTACGGCGACGATCTTCAGAGCCTACGCATTGTCAAAAAAGGCAAGGGCACCGTCACCGCTAAGGACATCGAGACTAACGCCGATGTCGAAGTCGTCAACCCTGAGCATATCATCGCAACTGTCGATGACGACAAAGCGACTTTCACAATGGACCTAGTTGTTGAGGTTGGCCGCGGCTACCGCACCATCGAAGAGGGTACGGCCCGCAAAGCGAGCGACATGATCGCCCTCGACGCCGTCTTTACTTCGGTTCTTCGAGTACGGTACAAAGTCGAAAACACCCGAGTCGGTCAGGTTACCGATCTCGACAAACTACTATTGACTATAGAAACAGATGGCTCAATCACGGCCCGGGACGCCTTCGAGGAAGCCGCTGCTATCCTCGTCAACCAGTACACGGCTCTGGCCGGTACGACTCGCGTCGCTATCGCCGAAGCAGCTCACGCTGCAGTAGCCGGCGTGCAATCATCTGACGAAGTCAGTGGCGACGAACCAGGTGCTTTGAATACATCAATAGAAGACCTCAATCTATCAGCACGTACGACCAATGCTCTCATCAACAATGACATCCACACTATCAAAGATCTTTTCTCCCTGAACGACGCTGAACTACGTGACCTCAAAGGTTTCGGCAGCAAGGCTCTCGACGAAGTAAAAGATAAGCTAGCGGAACTGGAATTATAGGGATTAATCATGCACCGACACGGATATAAAGGAAAGAAATTCAATCGCGAACGCGATCAGCGCCGAGCTCTTATCAAGGGCCTGGCCGATAGTCTCGTGAAGTACGAATCAATCGAAACGACACTTCCCAAAGCCAAGGAAATTGTTCCATACATTGAGAAGCTCATAACTAAAGCAAAAAAAGGCGATTTACACAATCGTCGCCAAATCATTGCCAAGCTACAGACTATCGCCAGTGCGCACAAACTGGTTGACGAAATAGCTCCAAAGCTCGTTGGTCGCACCAGTGGCCACCTGCGTATCGAGAAAACTCACTGTCGTCGTGGCGACAACGCCCAATTGGCACGCGTAAGTTTCGTTGACGACCTGAATGAAGCACCAGTTGCAAAAGCAGCCAAGACCACTGTAGCACCGGCCGAGACCAAGGATGCAGCTACAGTCAAATCTGCCTCCGCAAAGGTCTCAACTACAGCGAAATCGACTGCAAAGCCCATAGCTAAAGTTGCGAAGTCCACTGAAGTCACAGAGGAGAAAGCATAATGAAGATCCAGAACAAAACCTACAGCGCTAAGCCTAGTGAAGTCACGCGCAAATGGTACGTCATTGACGCATCCGAAGCACCACTTGGCCGCGTCGCAGCCCGCGTCGCAACATTACTCACCGGCAAAGAAAAGCCGATGTTCACATCACACATTGATTGTGGCGACTTCGTTGTCATCGTCAATGCCAAGGACACAGTCGTAACCGGCAAAAAAGCTACCGACAAGATCTACTACCGACACAGTGGTTTTCCAGGCGGTATCAAACAGCGTACTTTCAACGAACAAATGGAAAAGGATGCAACGCATGCTATCTTCCACGCCGTTCGCGGTATGTTACCCGTCAACAAACTGCGCGACGATCGTCTAGCACGACTCAAGATTTACGAGGGTGCAGATCACAAACACGAAGCCCAGAAGCCGGTTGCTATCTCTGTCAAATCAACCGCAACTACCCTCAAGCCAGGTGATCGACCGTCAGTCAAGAAAGCCGACCAGCCAGATGCATCATCAGAAGGAGGTAAATAATTATGGCCCCGACAACAACTACTTCAACTGACAATTACTTCTACGCCCTCGGTCGTCGCAAAAGCGCTACCGCCCGCGTCCGCCTGAGTGTTCAGAATGACAAGAAGAGCAAGGGAACTATCCTGATCAATGAAAAGCCAGCCGAAGAATACTTCGCAGACAGCAAGTACCTACTAGCCAAACTGAACCAACCGTTCACTGTACTCGGCCAGGAAAACACCTACACCATTACCGCTCACGTTAGTGGCGGCGGTCACGACGGCCAAATCGAGGCTATCCGCCTCGGTATCGCCAAGGCATTGACAGTCATGAACGTTGACCTCAAGACCACGCTGAAGCGCGCCGACCTACTCGGACGCGATTCACGCGAAAAAGAACGCAAAAAGTTCGGTCTCAAGGGTGCTCGCAAACAGCGTCAGTTTACCAAGCGTTAATCTACGACTCTTGGCGGCGATCTACAGATCAGAATACGCCCTATTCTTCTCTAGTAGATCGCCCCTTCTATATCCGTGGAATAACGGCTAGAATTTTGACGAGTTCTGATTGACATGCCATGAGCATTCAATTATTATAGAACTAATGAGACAGCTAGTTAATTTTGTCTATTGGTTTATATTTACCGGCAAAAGCTTGGCTGTTTCTTCTGTGCGCTCAACTTATCCCAAACGATAAATCAATACGAACTCATTGAAAAAACCGCCAGGCCAGGCGGTTTTTTATTACCAACCAAACGGAGAGAAACTATGGAAAAACAATTAGATGGCGAGGTCGTAGCTGAGCGTGTTCTTTCTAACAGTGGAGTGTTGCGACACGAAGCTGACGATAGGTCGTATCATGAGATCGCTGCATCCCTCGGCCTGATAGTAACCTCGGCATGTACAAAACTCCCACCTGTTGGGGCAAAGTTCTAAAAACAGGGCGTCAGGACTGATATAACCAGCATAATAAGCCCACATAAGCTATAATACATACAATGAAACAACCTAATAAACCCGTAATTCTCACCGGACTGCGCGCCAACAACGACTTACACATAGGCAACTACCTCGGCGCACTGTTGCCGCTCGTCGATATGGCACGGACCAAATCAGATGAATATCAGATTAATATTTTCGTACCCGACCTGCACAGCTTCACGACTCCGGTTGACCATAGCAAATTGTACGATCAAGTTTTGCAGAATTTGGCAATTTACGTGGCTGCCGGTTTGCCGCTCGACAACGATGATGTTCATATCTACCGCCAAAGTTTCATTCCGGCTCATAGCGAACTGACTTGGATTCTTGATTGTTTCGCCGGTTTTGGCGAGCTGAGCCGCATGACGCAGTTCAAAGACAAGTCGACCAAACTCAGCGATGATCGGATTAGCGTCGGACTTTTCAATTACCCAGTCCTGATGGCGGCCGACATCCTGCTCTATGGCGCTAGCTACGTGCCGGTTGGTGATGATCAGTCACAGCATATCGAGTATACTCGCGACATTGCGGAGCGCATGAATACCAAATTTGGCGAAATGTACATCGTACCGAAGCCCGTCAAAGAGCAACACGCTTTCTTTGGCAAGGACCAAGGGTTGCGCATCCGAGACCTAGTAGACCCGGTCAAGAAGATGAGCAAATCAGACGAAACAGGAAAAGGAGTAATATTCCTCGGTGATTCTCCGGAGATTGCTCGCAAAAAGATCATGTCAGCCACGACAGACAGTATTGGGTGTATTAACTACGATATCTCGGCGCAGCCTGGCGTCACCAATCTACTTGACCTGTTGGCGCTATTCTCGAGCCGCCCACTGACAGCCATCAGACAGGAATACCAGGGGCAGACTCAGTACGGACCGCTCAAATCCGCTGTCGCCGACGTCACTTGTGCATTCCTGGCAGACTTCCAAGCTAAGCTGCAGAACGTTGACAACTCGGTCGTATTACACAAACTCGAGAAGAGTGAAGCCGTCATGCACGCTCAAGCCAGCGAAGTGCTCCTGCGAACTCAGCAAGCCGTCGGGCTCCGACCCCGACCAGTTAGCACCTCATCATGAGTAACTTAGCAATTTCCCGCGCCCAGCGGCTCGATCAACGAGTGGTCGAGCAGATGCCGACGCTAACGCGCACATACGCGGTGAAGCTAATTAATGACGCCAAAGTTACGGTCAACGGCGAGATAGTTCTCAAAGCTGGCTACAAAATGCGCCCTGGCGATAAAGTCGTTATCGATCATGACGAAGACAAGTTCTACGAGATTCCAACCATCGACCTACCGATTATCTACGAGGACGACGATTGCGTTGTGATTGTCAAACCAGCGGGCCTACTGTCACATAGTAAAGGTGCTTTCAACCCCGAGGCAACGGTCGCAACATGGCTACGTGGACGGTTGCGCAGCATGGAAGGCGAGCGGGCTGGCATAGTCCACCGTCTGGACCGCGCCACCAGTGGCGTCATGATCTGCGCCAAGACTCCAGAAGCGCATGTTTGGCTGCAAAAACAGTTTTCGCAGCGACGCGTCAAAAAGCAGTACATCGCGGTCATTGAAGGTGTCATGATCCCCGAACAAGCCGTCATCGACATGCCGATTGAGCGAAATCCCAAAAAACCTCAGACCTTCCGAGTCGGCATCAATGGTCGCTCAGCAGTCACTGCCTACGAAACCGTTCAAACCAATGATGATTTCAGTATGCTCCGCCTTAAACCCGAGACTGGACGCACGCACCAGTTGCGAGTTCACCTGGCTCATTTTAAGCGACCAATCGTCGGTGATACCCTCTACAATGGGAAAATCGCCGAACGCATGTATTTGCACGCCGCCGAGCTAGAACTTACGCTACCAAACAAAACCCGCCAAGTTTTTAGCGCGCCGCTTCCACCCGAATTCACGGAACTCATGAAGCCAAACCTCACAGAGGAATAATGTCCGACGTACCACCCCAGGAACCACCGTTCGAACTCGTCTTCCACCCACTCACCGGACTAGCCGTCGATGAATTTATTGTCCGGCCAGCCCACGCAGTACTGATCACCGGACAGAGTGGTAGCGGCAAGGCAAGCGCTGCCCGCTTCGTCGTCAGCCGAATCCTCCAGCTGCCGATGGACAAGCCCAAAGACAAAATCAAAGCACTGGCAGTACACCCCTACGTTCGCACCATTCGCCCAGAAGACAATAAAGCGATCCCTATCGAAACAATCCGTGAACTACAGCGTTTCCTAAGCCTTAGAATTCCAGGCTCTACTTCTGGCAGCATTGCCCGGGCTGTCATCATCGAAGACGCTCAACTGTTGACGATTGAAGCCCAAAATGCCTTGCTCAAAACCCTCGAAGAACCACCGGCTGGCACTATCATAGTGTTGACGGCGACCAGCACCGAATCGGTGCTACCAACCATACAATCACGCGTCAGGCAGCTTGCCATGCTACCGCCAACAGCCGACAAATTGACCGCTTATTTTACGGCCCTTGGCTACAGCCTAACGAACATACAACGAGCCCTGATGCTCAGCGGGGAACTACCAGGCCTTTGTGCCGCGCTACTAGCCGAGGACAGCGAACACCCTTTGGTGATTGCCACAGCCCATGCTCGTGGCATACTGCAATCCAAGTCATACGAACGTCTACTACTGGTCGACGGCCTGAGCAAGCAGAAGCAACTGTGTCTCGATGTGCTCTTTGTGCTCGGCCAGATGTCACGTATGGCCCTGATGCGTACCGCCGACCCGAAGGCCGCTCGGCGCTGGCAGCACATCATGCGCGTGACGTATGCAGCTACCGAGCAACTCGGTCACAATGCCCAGACCAAGCTCGTGCTGACCAATCTGATGCTTGAGTTGTAAAATCCTGCTATAATAATAAGTACCTATGATTGAACTCTTAGTAATTGCCGGTTTCGGCACATTAGCCTATCACCACGCGCAGGTGCATGAGGATGAATTTGGTGCCGTGCCCCGCAAAGTCGGTGATCGACTTGGCAAACTCTGGGACATCGCACATCAGGGAATGCGCGAGAACCGCTTTCTTCGTGCCGAGAAAGCATTGCTAACGATTCTAAAAATCGACCAGAAGAACGCCGCTGCATACAACCGTCTTGGTATTTTATATGCCAAGCAAAAGGAGTACAAAGACGCTATCGACTGCTTTGAAATCGCCTCCAGCATCGAAGCCACGTCGTCGTCGCTGCACAATCTCGGACTCATCTATTACGAAACTGAAAATTACGAAAAAGCTGCCATCGCCTTCGAACAAGCTCTAAAATTAGAGGATAAACTTGCAGCCCGACACGTTGCCTACGCCAAAGTCCAGGAAAAACTCAATAACCACAAGTTGATGATTCAAGAGCTAGAGAAAGCGGTCGAACTCGAACCAAACAAGGAAACCTACACGCTTCTTCACAAAGCCTACACGACGGTCGGCATGACAGCCGAAGCCGACCTGGTCGATGACAAGATCAAGAAGCTCATAGTGCCGGCCGGCCGGCCAAAGCGCATTGTCCGGGCCCGGCGGGTCGTTATATAGCCGCACAGCATGCAAACAAGAAGTCTATTTGCCGATCTCCCGTCAATTTGATACACTACATCTGTTAATAGACGTCAGCATTTCGCATGGGAAACGTATGCCGCCTTAGCTCAGTGGCTAGAGCAACACTTTTGTAAAGTGAAGGTCGTCGGTTCGAATCCGACAGGTGGCTCCATGAACTTAACAATATAGAAACGTGCGGGGTTAGTGAAGCGGTCAAACACAGCAGACTGTAAATCTGCCCTCTCCGAGTTCGTAGGTTCGAATCCTACACCCCGCACCATACAGCTACTGACTATGCTTCGAGGTATCATCAGTGGTGTCGATAGTGAGTTGGGCACTGTTCGCAATGATTACAAAAGAACAACTAGAGGATCTGTACATAGGTCAGTCCTTGTCAATACAAAAGCTAACAACAATTCTTGGCTTGCCACGTCAAATTATTACTGATAAATTGGTCGAATACGAAATTCCAATTCGTACGAAAAGCGAAACTTCATATCTCCAACATAATAAAGTTAGCCATATAATTGAGCCCCGAACTCGGGATGAATTGATGTTATATGGATTAGGACTCGGCCTATACTGGGGAGAGGGTAACAAGGTTGATACTAACAGCGTTAGACTAGGCAACACTGATCCGTACGTCATCGTGAACTTTGTTAAGTTTTTAAAAATAATTTGCGGTGTACCTGATTCTGATATAAAATATGGACTGCAGGTTTTTAACGATGCAGATCCAGATGATTCAATTCAATTCTGGCAAGATATACTTCACTGTGGCAGAGAATCGTTCCATAAAACGATTTCGATTATTCCGCCACAAGGCAAGGGTATATACAACAGAAAGAGCAAGCATGGAGTGGTTCAAGTCTATGTTTGCAATAAGAAGCTTAAGACTTGGCTGATGTGTGAGCTGGGCAAGTATGCCGCGATAGCTCAGGGGTAGAGCACGATCATGGTAAGATCGGGGTCTTGGGTTCAAATCCCAATCGTGGCTCCAAGTTGTAATCAAATATTTAACCTCTGTCGATCGGCAGAGGTTTTTGATTTGGTTTATAGCCTATCAAGCAGCAACTGCGACGCCGTACCTTATCAGTTGACAGCGTAAACCCTATAAGCCATTTTCACTTCGTTCTTGCCGCCGCCTAGCCTGTCCCAGCGCCCATGAAAAGTAAATGTGTAGGTAAGATCGTCATAAGATACTGCAATGTTATAGCGGCCTTGGATGTCTTTGCACTCAGGAGCATAATAATCATAAGGATCGCTATCAGCCGAAGGCAATTCGGTGACTGTACTTTGGAAATCGACTCTCTTTAGTCCATTAGGGTCAGCCCCGTCTACGCAAAAATACTTTGGCGACGTGTCGAAGATATGATTAGTCGAATGATCTTCGGCTAACACCATAGCCCGAACCAACTCGACTTGTCCCTGGAGAACCTGTAGCGCCTCGCCATGTTCCTGACTGTCTCTCACGGCTAGCGCGCTCTTCTGAGACACTATAAAAGCGCCTACTAGGACGCTACTAATGATCGCTACTGCTATGACGACTTCAACGATAGTATCGCCGGCTTGATTGATGTTCTTGGACCAGATTTTCATTGGCAATACACGTGCTCCATTATTTGGTCGGACTTTATTTTATCTTACCACAAGCACTATCGATGGTAAAGCGCCCCTCTACGGAAAATTGCTTTGGCCAGCAGCACTTGCAGCCGAAGGCGTTCTCTGTTAAACTAATGGAAACGATTGACATAAGCAAGGAAAACAAGGAATAGTCATGGCAAAAAAAGGTGATAAGCGAAAAATCATAGGACTAGTCAGTGAAGAGTCCGGTGAACGCATCTACTACACGACCAAGAATACTCAGAATACGCCTGAAAAACTTAGTCTCAAGAAGTACAGTCCCAAACTGCGCAAGCACGTCGTCTTCCTAGAAACCAAGAAGAGCCTCGGCCGCAACGAAGTCAAACCCAAGAAGTAGACATCCAGCATCTAGTGTACGATAGAGCCCGTCCTAAGACGGGCTCTATTCAATTAACCTGACATCTAGTCGACGTCAGAGCATCAGGCAGCGTCAGTAGTACTCGTACCGGCTAAATCGATGGCAGTATTGATGAACTCAGCATGGCTCCACACCAGGGGCGCGACCGACAAGGGGGTATTGTCTACGGGATTGACTTGCTCGCTCAAGATGCCACTCGGGAACGTCCTGTCGAGCGTCCAACGCATGATGCCGTGGGCTACGTCAACCTTATTGATTTTGGAATAGTATTGGGCCAGCCAAAGCGAGGTCACGAACCAAGGATTGCCATTGAACTCGCCGTGCACCGCAAAATAGTTGTCATGTTCGTAGCGCGGTGAACCACCGCTCGGTGATTTATCGAGCAGATTATTCTCGATGGCTTTGACAGTGCTGAGTACTTCCGGGGCGTCGAAAGGCTTCAATCCATACATCACAACACCGTAGAGACTTGAGATATCGAGCGTAGTGTCATGCGCTAGTGTGCCGTCCGGCTGCAACAAGTAGCCTTTGCCATACAATCCGCGTTCATTGTCGTACAGCACACCACTCGCCTTGGCTATGATGATGGCGGCCGTTCTCCACGCCAGCGCATTATCAGGGTAATCGAACTTTTCAGCAAATTCGGCAGCAACTAGCAACGCCTGGTAGGTCACAGCAACAGTATAGGTGTTCGTCAAAAACTTCTCTTCCCAGAGGTCGTAGGTAGCGTGGGGTAGGTTAGTCTCCTCGTCGAGAAAGCCAGCCATGAAATTTGCCGCTGGTTGTATCAGCGTTTGATACAGGCTGTGTACAAAGACATCGTCCTGGGTATGCTCGTAGTACTCGCCCAACATGTAGATAACGCTAGCTGTTTCATCCTCTTGAATCGCTAGTTCGGCGTGTTTGCCGTGTAGCAAAGGATGCCAGGTGCTACCGATAGCCTTATCAGGCTGATATTTGTGCATCAGATAGCCATCGGGGTTCAATATATCACGACAGAATTCGAAGAACTTCTTGGGTTCCTCGGTGTAGCCGAGTCGGATTAGCGGCCACATAGCATAGGCTCCGTCGCGTGGCCAGACGTAGCTGTAATAATCACGGCCATAGTTGTAGATCGATGAATCGCAGGAGGCGATGATGCCGCCGCGTCGGTCGGTGTGTGCTTTGATGATCATCAGCGACTTTTTGACGAGCGGTTTGTAGTCATCTTGCATCGGCTTGATGCGTTCGGTACCTATTGCCAGCCATTCCTCCCAGTAATTCCGAACTTGATTGAGTCGCTTGTGTAGACCATCTTGTTTGATGGTACGATGTATCGTTTCGGCACTTTGCTGCGAATCGGCGGCCACAATCCAATAGTCAATAGTACCACTCTGGCCGCTAGCAAAAGTCTGCGAGAATCTAATAACCGAATCAACACCTCCATGCTCAACTGCATTGTCGGTCAGTTCGCCGTCCTCCGCATCGCGGTAGGTGCCTTCCTTGCCCTCGATGCCGTAATTGCCAACAGAGAACTGGTCAAAGACCCGTCCGTCTTGATCTTGGCCATATACCAGTAGGCAACAGCGGCCTTTGTAATCCAAGAGATAATTTTCTTCGGGTACAAACATCGCCGTGTCGGCCCGCCCAGCCCGCGAAATCTGGAACACTTGGTGCATGAACAGCCGTATAGTGCGCTCCTGAGCCGCGCCGTTGGTGACAGTGATCTGGCGGCAAAAGGCATTGACGTCGTTATCGACGAAATCCACGGCGTGCAGTTCAATTTGCAGCTGCTTGTTGAACATCGTGATATCGCTGACCAGCGCATCAGTTTCGAAATTAACGCTAATGTCCCAGCTGCCGTTATCAACCCAGGAAAATTCGCCGTCGATCCAGACACCGATTTTGTGGTGTGTACTACGAGCGGTCGTCAGATTATCGAGACCAACATATGGGTAATAGAAATCATGCACCAGGCCCTGTTCGTTCAACCCGACCGTGAGCGCACCATTACCAAGCATGACAGGACGTCCCATTAGTGTGCTCCCCCCGATCCCTTATTATCGTTCAGGCGATACGTTAAGTCGTGATATGAATTCATGAAGTTAATGAACGCTTCGTACGGCGAGGCGTAGGGACTGAAGTAAGCGTGAATATCGCCGTCGTTGAACCATTTGGTACACATATAGTAGAAATGGTCGGATGTTTGCAATCGGCGCCAATCTTCGATCAACGCCAGATCTTTGCTCTTGACGATGCGATCTTGGAGGCCGTACAGGGCGTGAACCGCTTCCTGTTGCATGGCATTGCCCAACCAAGCCGACAGATCGCGCTCGGTATCGGCCCAGGTGACAGTGTCTGGCACATTGATCTCATCACGGGCATCAAAATTGTCGATAACTTCACTTACTGTCATGAAGGTGTTGCCTTCGGTCTTGAGCCACTCAGCAGGCAAATGTTCCAGGAATTTGAAGATACCGGATTCGTGCCATTGGTGCTCGCCGAATGTCTCGTAATCCATGAATAGGTTAAAGTTCGTAGCGTCCGGGTCTTGCCCCAGCCAGTGTGCGAATTTGTCGGCCGTCAGCGGCCATTGCTCCCATGATTGATCGCCAAAACGGAAGGCGATATCGTCACTCAGTTTGTAGTTTTTCATAAGTAAACGGATGTTGTCAGTATAGGTCGGTCGATAGACGAAATTTGGACTGCGCCAGCCGAGAACTTTGTCCCAGCCCTCGGCCAGGATGCCTTTGTAGCCAGCTTTGTCGGCCCAATATGCCAGGTCATTGTTGTAGGCCAGCTCGGTATTACGAAATACTTTAGGTGTCTGACCAAAGAGTTGCTGCACCTTCTCGCGGTGCATCCTTACCTGCATCTCAAATTCTGCCCGTGAGTAGAAGAAGGCAAGGGTATGGTGATAGGTTTCACCAACGATTTCAAC
>JAYTAB010000013.1:0-52079 GCA_043737735.1 Candidatus Saccharimonadota bacterium
CCAAAACGCCTTGCGGTTTGATGAGATTGAACATTTCAACGCCACACTGCAACTAAAAGTTGCCGAAGCTACGAAACAGCTTAGACGTTCCAATGAGAAACTAAAAGCCCTTGATGAAGCCAAGGATGACTTCATTAGTCTGGCCTCACACCAACTTCGCACTCCGCTAACAAGTATCAAAGGGTATATTAGTATGATATTGGAGGGTGATGCGGGCGATCCATTGAATCCGATTGAGAAAAAATTTCTCACACAATGCTTCATTAGTTCCCAGCATATGGTGGGACTAATTACTGACTTGCTTAACCTGTCTCGACTTAAGACCGGCAAGTTTGTGCTTGAAACCAAACCATGTAACCTTGCTGACATGATAGATGAGGAAGTCGGACAGTTGGTCGGAATGGCCGCCTCCCGAGGCTTGCGGCTAGTATTTGAAAAACCGACAAGATTCCCAGCTCTTTTGTTGGACGAAACCAAAACTCGCCAAGTAGCTATGAACTTCATCGATAATGCCATCCACTACACTCCTTCCGGCGGTAAGATCTTTTTAGAACTAAAGGAAACGACACTCGACGTAGAGTTTACGGTAACAGACAACGGTATTGGTGTACCAAAAGGTGAACAGCATAACTTATTTAACAAGTTCTACAGGGCAGAAAATGCGAAAAAGGCGCGGCCAGACGGTACTGGTCTTGGGCTTTTTATGGCAAAGAAGGTTATTGTTGCGCAAGATGGCTCACTAATATTCAAGAGTGAAGAAGACCTAGGAAGCACCTTTGGTTTCACGTTTGCTAAGGCAAAAATAGCAGTGTCTAATGACTAGGCTTCAATGATCGCATCCAAGAGCTTTGCCCGAACACCACTTACGAAAGTGGCCATGGTGACATGGGTTGCATTGGCTGTTTTGGCTGGCGTCGGTATATATGTTTGGCAACGGCCCACTAGTACTGATCCGAAAACAGTTTTTGAACAAGCCGTGCAACATGGTTTGAGGGAGACCGACCTGACTTGTACAGTGCAAGAAACGACTGGAGGCTCGACAACGAAACAAGCGATTAGCCTTGATTTGGTCAGTAGGAACAAACTGCGTTCTGTTTTGAATTCGAGTCCTACTCCCGGCACGTCAGTCGAGCTCGAAGAAATTGACACGCCGGCTGGAATATTTGTGCGCTATAACACCATCAAAACGACTGAAAAAAATGCCGATGGCAAGACGCCCAACCTAAGCAAGGCGCTAAACGTTTGGGGCAAAGCAGCGCCCGATAGCAAGGGACCGACGCTGTTTGGACGGACGGCGTTTGGCAATTGTATTGTGCCGCTAGCACACCTCAATCATGGACAGGCAGACACGCTTATGGCTGATGTTAAAAAGGGAACTGTATTCAAAACCGATTTTGCGGCCTCTGCCTCGCGGCAACAGCTGCTTGATGGCAAAACAGTACGTGTCTATGATGTCGTGGTGCAGCCTCGCCCGTATCTGGAGTTCATGAAACGAGCTGCCAAGGCAACTGGCTCGAAGGACCTCGATAGCGTCAATGTGGCGACATTTGACCAAAAGTCACCAGAGAAAATGAAATTTTACATCGATGTCCGGTCGCATAGACTTCGCAAGATCGAATTTACGGCCAAGCGGCACACCATAACGTTTTCGGAATATGGTACGATACATGAGATAATGACGCCGAAGAGTTCTATCTCGTCCCAGGAACTGCAAAAGCGGCTGCAGACGAATTAGCCGAAGGATACACGTGGGTCTTACAAATCATAAGCAGTGTGTATATACTATTACGTACAATATGAAACGATTCCAACAAATTCTGACAGCTCTCCGTAGCCTATACGCTCCAGAGTACCTCGGCGGTTTGGTCCGCCAGCTCGAACTTGCCGATTACCGGGTCGGTCGCTATCTGGCTCGCTATTGGTCAACGCAGGATTTCACAACGCTGGAGGCTACGAGTCCACATCGAGTTATGCGTAACCGTGTACTGTGGGTGCTCGTTTTTGTCGGCAGCTTGATCCAGGCCCTGCTAGGATTGGCGATGATCGTGTATGCGCTGAGTCTCGACGTCTCTCGCGATGATTCTGGGGCGTTGCCGTTCGGGTTGGCGCTTATCATCTCGTACCCCATCGTCTGGGCGCATATGCTTGGATTTTTCTACGGTGGCTACAAGGTTCTATGGACGTTGACGCATCCCAAGGTGGCTGGCCGGGCGCTACTTTGCGAATTGCTGGAAAATCAGGTTGTGCGATTGCGTCAGAAGCATAAGTTTACCGTTATTGCGGTGGCCGGTGGTATTGGCAAGACGTCTACCAAACTTGCAATCGCTCACAGTCTCGAGCCAACTCGCCGCGTCATCTATCAGACCGGCAATTATAATGATCGCGTCACTGTGCCGTTGGTACTTTTCGGACAAAGTTTGCCGAATTTATTCAATATCGTTGCCTGGACCAAAATATTACTAGCCAACGAGCAAGCTATCTCGCGCCCTAATTTTTACGATATTGCAGTATTGGAAATAGGTACCGATCACCCGGGCGACATCAAGCAATTCGCCTACCTGCAGCCCGACATTACCGTAGTGACGGCCATAGTACCGGAGCACATGGAATATTTTGGCACACTCGATGCCGTGGCCGCTGAGGAGCTGACAGTTTGCGATTTTTCCAAACAGGTCCTGATAGGTGCCGATAACACGCCGGCGAAATATTTGAAGGGCCGCGAAGTTCTGACATTTGGAACCAGCAAAGATAATGATTTTCGAGCGTCGGGCTATAATCCTCAGGGGCTGGAGGCTACCAAGTTGAAGCTTCATCTTCAGCACGATATTGCTCTGGATGCCCAGGTCGCCATAGTTGGTCAACAAGGGGTCAAAATCGTGCTGGCCGCCGCAGCCGCCGCTCAGCTAGCCGGACTAAGTCCGACGGAAGTCAGCCACGGTCTCAAACAGATCAAACCATTTGCTGGTCGCATGCAAGTCTTGCCAGGCATTCATGGTAGTACTATCATCGATGATACCTACAATGCCAGCCCGGTCGCCGTCAAAGCCGCGCTGGACGTCCTGTACGGAGTGACCGCGCCGCAGCGGATTGCAATCCTTGGCAACATGAATGAACTTGGAGATTATAGTCAGGAAGCCCATACGGAAGTTGGCAAGTATTGCCGTGCCGATAAACTTGACCTCGTGGCGACTATCGGGCCAAACGCCGCCAAGTATCTAGCTCCAGCGGCCCTAGGCGCTGGTTGCAAAGTCGAAAGTTTCGATAGTCCATACTCGGCTGGCGCGTACGTCCGCGCTCGCCTGAAGAAGTCAGCCGTGATATTGGCTGAAGGCTCGCAAAACGGCGTCTTCGCCGAAGAATCACTCAAAGTCCTGCTGGCTCATAAGGCCGATACCAAGAAACTGGTGCGCCAGACGGCGTCCTGGATGCGTATTAAACGATCGCAGTTTCCGCCCGCCGGATAGTAGTGAGCCGTCTGCCGGCTTTTGGCTATTCGGCAATCTTCATAAATTCGTATTTCCACCCCGGTTGCCACTGCCATGGGGCAAGTACCGCATCTTCTAGGCCTACGCCTTTTATCCATTGGTCGAGGCCGTACTGAGTCGCTCGGTGGCCGACAATCATCACGGTTTTTCCGTCGTAGTTTTTTAGAAGATTTTGCAAAAAAGCTTTCATGCGTTTTGAAGTGTCTTCGTAGCTTTCACCGCCTGGAAAAGGCTTGGTAATAGATTGCTTCTTTAGGCCATCTATATCTGCCTTTGGCCCTCGGTTCATGTCGCCGTAGTTGCATTCGCGCAGGCGCTTGTCCTGAGTGATGGGATATTTATCGCCAAATGCAAGCTGCGCCGTTTTGTATGACCGCTGGAGATCGGAGCAAAAAATTACGTCAAAGGACTGTCCCGCGTAACGTTCGCCTAGTTGCTTGGCTTGCTTCTTGCCAGTCTCAGAGAGAGCGACGTCGTACCATCCGGCAGCAAGCTTAGCCTCATTGTCTTTGGTAGTGGAATGTGGCTCAAACACTATGGTTAGCATCAAGGCCTCGGCGACTATGCGCGGCGTCGACCAGTGCGTGGGCAAGTTCCGGCATGCTATAACCAGCCACGCCCGCCGCTTTCGGTAGCAAACTTTGCTCAGTCATGCCGGGAATTGTATTTGTTTCGAGTACGTACAGCGAGCCATTTGGGGCGATCATCATGTCGGTTCGGGACATATCGCGTACCTCGAGTAACTTGTGGATTTGTTGAGCCATATCTTGAGCCCTAGTTTGGATTTCTTGGCTGACGGATTGTGGTGGACAAAGTTCGATCGTTTTGCCGTTGTATTTGTTTTCGTAATCAAACTCGCCATCTGTAGGCGGCACAATCTCTATGACGGGTAGGGCAGCGTCTAGTAGTACGCCTACGGTGATTTCCTGGCCCTCGATAAGTTCCTCGAGCAGCATTTTGGGGTGACGTGCAAATGCGGTTTCGATAGCCTTTCGGTCGTAGACATCTGGATCGCGAATGATGAAGGTATCGACGCTGGAGCCGCCGTCGAAAGGCTTGAGAACAAAAGGTGTCTGGATAAGTTCGGACTCCCATAGCGCTGACAGGTCAACCAATTCGCCGCGCGGCGTAGGCAAGTTAGCGCTCAGCAACGTTTGCTTGTAGCCCCATTTGTCAAAACAGTCGGCCGAAGCACGTGAATCGGCGCCAATGTAGCGAATTCCGCGGTCCTCCAGCCATTTTTGGATGCTACCGTCCTCACCGCCCTTGCCGTGCAGGACGGGGAATACGACGTCGGCGGCGCGTAATACGCTCTCGTAGTCTTCCGATTGGTGTGCTGGATCGAGTTGAGTCACGGTGTATCCACTTGTTAGCAGAGCAGCTGATACGGCTGCCCCTGAACGCAGGCTGACTGCTCGCTCATCAGAATCACCGCCAGATAGTACTATCACGTTTGTCTTTGTCATAGAATGAAGTATAGCGCATTTGAAATTATGATTGTAGACGTAGTTATGGCCTATCTGTGTATAAATCTATATAATTCCTTCATAGAGTCCGTTCAAGATACTGTAAGGAGTTCACATGCAGCGTTACAATCCAAAAGATATTGAGCCGAAATGGCAGGCCAAATGGCAGGCCGACAAGATTTATGAGGCGTCAAATGATCAGTCAAAGCCCAAGAAATATATTCTGGAGTATTTCCCGTACCCCAGTGGTGCAGCGATGCACGTCGGTCACGTCCGTAATTACACCATCGGTGACGTGTTGGCGCGCCACAGTCGTATGACTGGGCATAATGTGTTGCACCCGATGGGATGGGACGCCTTCGGGCTGCCGGCTGAGAATTATGCCATCAAGACAGGCGTTACACCGCGCCAAGCGATTGACGATAACACCACGAAGTTCAAGCAGCAGTTGATCCAGATGGGCTTCAGCTACGACTGGTCGCGCGAGATCGACAGCACCGACCCGAAGTATTACCGATGGACGCAGTGGTTTTTCCTACTGCTTTTGCGCCGCGGGCTGGCTTATCAACAGGAAAGTTTGCAATGGTGGTGCCCGGTAGATAAGACGGTGCTGGCCAACGAACAAGTCGAAGCTGGCCTCTGCTGGCGCTGTGGTAATCAAGTCGAAAAGAAGCTGCTCAAGCAGTGGTTTTTCAAAATCACCGACTACGCTGATCGTCTAGCCAAAGACCTGGATGATGTTAACTGGAGCGATTCGATCAAATCCATGCAGCGCAATTGGATCGGCCGCTCGGTTGGGGCGGAAGTCGACTTTGCCGTCGACGGACATGACGAGACATTGAAGATCTTCACGACCCGACCCGATACGCTATTTGGTGCGACTTTCATGGTGCTGTCGCCGGAGCACGGGCTGGTGCGCCAGATTACAACTCCAGATCAGCAGGCTGCGGTCGCGGATTATATCAAGGCCGCTCAGGCCAAAAGCGACATCGAACGTCAGGAAACTAACCGCGAGAAGACTGGTGTGTTCACCGGTGCTTACGCCATCAACCCCGTCAACGATGAGAAAATTCCGATCTGGATCGCTGATTACGTCATGATGGGTTACGGCACTGGCGCGATCATGGCGGTACCAGCTCACGACGAGCGCGACTACGAATTCGCGACCAAGTTTGATCTGCCTATCGTCCAAGTGGTAATGCCGCTGGAAGACGATTCAAACAATCCACCGAAAGATGGTTTCGAGGACGTTCGCCGCGATACGGTCACTGTCCACTTGCGAGACAAGTCTACCGGCAAGTTTGCATTGCTGGACTGGCATGGGACGCTCCAAGGAATTACGACTGCAATCATGGGCGGGATTGAGGCGGGACAAACCGCCGAGGATGCGGCACGGGCTGAGGTTGAAGAAGAAGCTGGTATTAGAGATATCTCGATCCTCAAGACGCTGCGTTGGATTACTGGCGCTCGCTACTGCGCATCGCACAAAAAGCAAAACCGGACAGCCGTTACGACCGTCTTGCTGGCGGAGGTCGAAAACCTACAAAATCAAGTCGCAGTCGATGAGAATGAGAAGAGTCTGCACGCCTTGGTATGGGTAGACGAGAACGAGGTGTTGAGCAAACTGACTCCTGACCACCAGAAATATGTTTGGGGACAATTGCAGCGTGAAACTGCTGTTGTCGGGGAAGGTGAAATGCTGAACTCCGGAGTTTATGATGGCATGGCTGCTAGCGAGGCTCGGGAAAAGATTGTAGCAGACCTAGAATCAAGGGGTGTCGGCCGTGAAGTGACGAACTACAAAATGCGTGATTGGCTGATCAGTCGCCAGCGTTACTGGGGCGCGCCGATCCCCGTCGTCCATTGCCCGAAGGATGGCGTCGTGGCGGTTCCGGAAGGTCAACTACCGGTTGCTCTTCCGGAGTTAGATCGGATTGAGCCGAGCGGTGATGGTCGCAGTCCGCTGGCCAACGTGCCTGAGTTCGTTCAGACGACCTGTCCAACTTGCGGTGGTCCGGCTGAGCGCGAAACGGACACCATGGACGGCTTTGCCTGCTCCAGTTGGTACTTCTTGCGTTTCGCCGACCCGCACAATGACAATGCGCCGTTTGATGCCGACAAAGCCAAGTTTTGGCTGCCAGTTGATGATTACATCGGTGGTGCCGAGCACGCTGTCATGCACTTGCTGTACGCCCGATTTTGGACCAAGGTCATGCATGACGAGGGTCTGATCGACTTCGATGAGCCATTCGTGACCCTGCGCAACCAGGGTATGATCCTGGCGCCGGACGGTGCCAAGATGAGCAAAAGCAAGGGCAACACCATCGAGCCGAGCGTCCTGATCGATCAAGGCTACGGTGCTGACAGTGTGCGAATCATGGAACTATTCCTTGGTCCGTGGAATCAATCGGCGGCTTGGAGTGTCGAGGGAATGGGCGGGGCATTCAGATTCCTGCAGCGCGTCTGGACACTAGTGCAAGAGTACTATGACGCTCAGCATGGCTCCGAACAGTCACCCGATCTGACTAGGGCACTACACAAAGCCATCAAAAAAGTCAGCCAAGATATCGAGACGATGAGCTTCAATACCGCCATCGCATCGCTGATGGAGCTGGTCAACGAATTGTTCCGGATCAAAGCCGCCGACAACTACGCCTCGGTTGAGTGGCAAGAAACGCTCGCAAATGTCGTACAATTGCTGGCGCCCCTCGCCCCGCATATTGCCGAGGAGCTCTGGGCACAGCTCGGCCAAGACGGCTCGGTGCATACCAGTGTCTGGCCAGTCTACGACGATCAATATCTACGGCAAGATTCGATGAAAATCGTAATCCAGGTCAATGGCAAACTTCGTGGCGAGATTGTCGTGGCTACTGATGCAGCAGAAGCGGACGTCATAGCCGCCGCCAACTCAGACCAGAAGGTACGGACCTATCTGGACGGCAAATCGATCCGCAAAACGATCTACGTGCCTGGCAAGCTCGTTAACTTCGTAGCTCTAGACTAATCTAGTACCAGACACTCAAGTAGCTAGATTGCAAATCCTAACCTTGTAATCGCAGGTAGAATGCTGTAATATAAGCGCAAAGCTTAATGTTAATATATTGCCGTACAAGGTAATGAGGAGTGTATGTTATGGGAAAACCAAAGAAACGAACCAGTCCACGCGCTACCGGCGCCCGCCGAAGTCACTTGTTGCTAAAGCTAGCCCGAGCCGTCAACGCTAAGTCACCGATCAAGGTCTACACGACCCGACGTGAGTCTAGTAAAGATTTAGGCAAACGAGTTGCAAAAGTCTAAGCCGACTTCGTAAAAGCACAGACATTATTAAGCATCTTCGTCTATACTAGAAAGTAGTTTGACGGATAACCCAATATTTTTGTAAATCGCACGGAGCCTTAACAATATGGCATCAAATCGCCACCTCGGTCGCATTATTGCACTCCAAACCTTGTATGAGGAGGAGTTTCGCAGCGACGCCGCCGATGTAAATTTTAACCTCGAAGAGGTGTTGCAGCGCAACATCGATCGCTACTCGGAGATGGTTGACGACGTCGCCTTCATCTGTGATTTAGTAAATGGTGTTCTCAAGCATGCCGCTGACCTCGATGCGACCTTGCAGCCGATTGCTCCCGATTGGCCTATTGACCAGATCGCTAGGATGGACCGTATCGTTCTGCGTATCGGTCTATACGAACTGGTGTATGCCCGCGACGTTCCACCGAAGGTGGTTATCAATGAAGCTGTTGAATTGGCCAAAGCCTTTGGCGGTGAAAACTCGAGCAAATTCGTGAATGGCGTGCTTGGAACGGTGCTACGGCAACGCGAATTGTCTGATGGCGACACGGCTAAGCCGGAAACTTCATTGGATGACGAGTCGACGGAAACGTCCGAGGACCAGGCGTGTGAACCAGAGTCGGCTCCAATAACCACACCAAAAACCAAAAGGGCAAAGGTTACGTGAAATGGCTGACGAACTTCAGAGCAAACCGAGCAGTGAGAACTCTCAGCGCGCCAACAAAGGCCAGCAGCGGGATCAGTCCAGCGATCAGCGTAGAGGTCAACGCATAGATCTGCCGAGGGACCGCAGCCTGTTCGGCAAACATTCCGGACCGATTCAGGGTATTCGCGATTTTGTCGCCAAGCGTCGCCCCTCAATAGACGAGGTTGTTCGCGAGACGACTTCCGGTGGCATCGTGTTTCGGCGCAATTCCGACACCAACAAGGTCGAGATTCTGCTGATACAGGACGCCAAGAACCGTTGGACGATACCAAAAGGTCATGTCGAAGAAGGCGAAGGCCCGAAGCAAACCGCGGAACGCGAAATTCGCGAGGAAACAGGCTTACAGGAGATGAAGGTCTACGACTGGCTGGGCAAGGTCAATTTCCGCTATCGCCGCACCCACACCTTGGTACTTATGACTATGCACATCTATCTCGTGAAGGGTTTGGGCGATACCAATAAGCTGGAGGGTGAAGACTGGCTGACGGATATCAAATGGTTTCCAGCTGCCGAGGCCGTCGACAAAATCGCCTACGAAGACATCGGCAAACTGATGCTGCTAGGCATGAAAAAAATACGCGACGCAAAATTGTAATAAACGCTACAGAGATGAGAAAATAATGGACTACGCACCCTACCAAGAATTCGCAACCAAAGTACTCGGCGTCACCTTTCGTGACATCGAATTGCTCATCACGGCATTTACTCACCGCTCCTATGTCAATGAGCACAAAAAGACAGTCAGCGTCCACAACGAGCGTCTAGAGTTCCTCGGCGACGCTGTGCTCGAGCTAGTCGTCACCGAATATCTGTATGGCAATTATGATGACCCAGAAGGCATCCTGACCAATTGGCGCAGTGCATTGGTGCGAACCGAGAGTATCGGTGCTGCCGCCGCCAAAGCCGGATTCGAACCGCTACTGCGACTCAGCAGGGGCGAGAAACGCGGTAGTGACCGAGCCCGCGAGCAGATCCTGGCCAACGGATACGAGGCAGTACTCGGTGCCCTCTACCTCGACCAAGGCTACGCTGCCGCCAAGAAATTTATCACCGAAACCATCCTTAGCACTTTCGAACAGATCCTGTCCAGCGGTTCGTGGATGGACGCCAAATCCCATCTCCAGGAAGTCGTTCAAAGCCGCGAAGGCTTCACGCCAGTTTACAAGGTTCTCGAAGAAGTCGGCCCAGATCACGATAAGATATTTACCGTCGGTGTTTTCGTCGGTGTAAACCTCCGTGGCAGCGGCACGGGCCCTAGCAAACAGGCCGGCCAACAAAAGGCCGCCGAAGCTGCACTGGCGTATTACGCCGAGCAATAGAACGCATCAGACGACTAGCGAAGGGTGGCCAGACACCATCAATGCATAAATAGCACAATTTGTGGTATTTTATGTACCATGAGTTTGAGCAAAGTTGAGTTGACCGCTGACAAGACTGTCTTGCCGGTCGGAATAGAAGTGCCATGGGGAGAATGGCTACAATCGAGCGCTCATAGCGCCGTCTATACCAATGGAATTGATGATGGTCTATGCAGACAACCCCGAACTCGATTGGATAATACGCATCTTGTGATGATTAATGGTCCATGTGGCGCTGGAAAAAGCACAATATCAAGGGTATTAGCCGAACGGTTGCCTAACGCCGTGCTACTCAGCACCGATGATTTACGAGACACCATGCCGGAACCGCTCATACCCGATGTGTTGGGTCGTGATGAACGATTTGCTTTTATGAAAGATGTCAATTTTGTTGGTAGGCAAATAGCCAAAAAAGCGTTGCTAGCAGATCGAGATGTTATCGTAGACGGTATCCTGTATGAGGATGAGTGGATTGATCCTTGGACAGACCTAGGTGAGGCGTGCGGGGCACAGGTTGCGGACGTATGCGTTTATGCGCCGAAGGCTACTGTTACAGAAAGAGTGCTTCGGAGAGATGCGAATGAGAACAGTCGGCTAACACCAGCGAAAATTTCTGATTTGTATGATAAAGTGATGAGTTTCTATGTACATCGACCGGACTCCTTCGTTGTTAGAAGTGATGAATTAACGCCTATGGCTGCGGCGAACAGTATTGTTTACTATCTAGATTATGGAATCGTTGGAATACGCTAAAAACCTGAAGTACGCCAACTGGGAGGAGTGCAGACCACTTGATAATACTGGAAGTACCCATAAGCGTAAAAACCCTTGCTATTTTTGGCTAGGGTTTTTATTATATAGTTACAACAAACATAAGAGGAAAAGAATATGAGGGGACTTGCAAGGTCTGGAGGAATTCTCGTTATTCCTCAAGGCGCAGTCTGTTCATGCGTCGACCCATAAATCTCCCGCCCTTAAATCGGCGGGAATTTTTTTATTATCGAAAAATAGAAGGGAAATTGTATGGCGGCGGAACTTGTAACCCCTTTAGATTCACTATCTGGCATGCCTTTATCGGTGGCACCACCCTTGCAGCCGCTTCCACGAAATAACCCAAATGTAGCGAACTGGCATCATTTGTATCACCCTCGAGATTCTGCGGAGTTACACACTGTTGGTGGTTGTGCGCTTCGCAATTCACGTGTCCAGCTTTTGCTAGTACGTGATCATAATGTGGGTCGACATACTTATCATACTTACTTTAAAGGACCTGTATTGCCGCAGGAACATGACGAAGATGCGCAGTTTAGTTTGATTGTTCTAGCATGTGGTGGATATTTGCCTCAAGAGGTTATTGATATATCCGGAGATGAACCGAAGGTTCGACAGATGACCAACCAAGAATACGATGTATTTAGACTTGTGCCAAAACCGCGATTAGTGGGATTGGACGATGTCCGGAGATATAGGATCGCCCATGGTGGTGCTGGGGTTGAAGGTAATTTGACCAGTCAAACTAATCGTGAAGTTCTCCAGAGGCTAAACAGGCGCAACAAAGAACAAGCAAAAATGGGTTACAACAATTTCCGTTATGCCTATGAGCCTATACGTGATTTTTTCCAGCAGTATGCAATCAAGCAACCGCTTGGGCATATCTCAGAAATTTATATTGATGAATTTTTGTTCACAGAGGACATAAGACGTCGAAATAATTTAGGCCACTGGTTGTTGGCAAAACAGTCTGAAGTTGCCTCAGAACGGGTCGAAGAAGTATATTCGCAAGCGCGCAAAATGGGCGCATTGCATCCGCTTATGCCCCGACACGCCAATGATCTAGTCAAACACAAATTAGGCGATGTGAACCACCGATTGCGACTCTTGGATGACTTACGATTACGATTACTTGGTAATCTCGAAGCGACTGGTGTAACTCTAGTTTGACAACAGAGGCCACAATCTGTAAAATAGTGTGGAATACCTTAGTAATGTGATAAACCCTCGTTTCGTACCAGAGACGAGAGTAAGAAAGAGAGAAGTCAGCCTTTTATGCTATCAATTCGTATGCAACGCACCGGTCGTAAGGGACACGCAATGTTCCGTCTCGTGGTTCAGGAGTCTCGTTTGACACCGACAAGCGGCAAAGTCGTCGCTCAACTTGGCAGTTTCGACCCACACAATAGGACCGCTCAGGTTAATGTCGAGAAGGCTGCCCTGTACCTAAGCAATGGCGCTCAGCCCTCCGGCCGCGCTGCATTATTGCTGCAAAAAGAAGGCGTTAAGCTTCCGAAATGGGTCAAGCTTTCTGCGGCCAAGAACCGTAAGACTCGTCACCCCGAGAAACTTCGTAAGAACCAGCCTGCTGTAGTAGCCGTCGACGAGCCAAAGGCCGCTGAAGTCTAGACAGTCCTCCCTGGCCAGACTAATTAGTCGGCGTATTTAACTTATTACAAAGAATTACGGATTATACCACAAGTCGTCTATGACCTAGGTAACATCAGTACTCTAAGGTTTTTGATATAGTGTAGTTTACTAGTAGATAACCCAGAGAGGGAAGGCCGACCATGGATAGTAGCATAGACCAGAAATTTGTCGAATTTGTCGTAAGATCATTAGTCAGCAACCCGGATGCGGTTGTCATTGAGCGTCGTATTGACGAAAAGGGAGTATTGCTCGAATTGACCGTCGACCCTGAAGATCTTGGTCGGGTGATAGGCAAACGCGGTGCCACGGCTCAAAGCATCCGTACGCTACTACGCGCACTGGGTACCAAGAACGATGCCCGTTACAACCTCAAGATTGTTGATAATGGAGTCGGTGACCATGGAAGTCACGATGGCCATGACAGCCATGACAGCCATGATGATAATGGTCGATCGAGCAATAGCGGCTACGACAGGCGAGATGACTCCGTCGGCTCCAGCAACTCTGCTAGCGACGACGCGACAAATCCGAGTGCCTCACGACCCTCGAATAATGACGGTGATGACGATGACCTCGATAATGTAGTGACAACAAGCACTTCGAGCGATGAAATCCCAGAGAGCGATGCCATCGCCAAAACCCGCAAAGAGCTCGAAGCCTACGACGACCTCGACATCTAGCGGCGGGTTGGTGCGCACTTGGCGCTTTGCTGGCCATATGACCCCTGTCTATGCGGCAAGGGTCATTTTGTCTCCATACGGTATAATTATGGCTATGAGTGAAAACGAGACAAGTTAAATGAAGATTCAAATAATCACATTATTCCCAGAGATGTTCACGCAAGTGTTCGGCACCAGCATGCTTTGGAAAGCCAGCGACCGGGGCATAGTGCAGTACGAGATTATCAATTTGCGCGATTACGGCCTGGGTGCGCGTCGCCAAGTTGATGATACGCCGTACGGTGGTGGCGACGGTATGCTGCTCAAGCCCGAGCCGCTCGTTGCAGCTATCGAATACGCCAAATCACAGGATCCGGAGGCGCAAGTCTACCTGCCAACACCTCGCGGCAAGGTATACAAACAGTCTGATGCCAAACGTCTGGCGGCCGACAAGAAGGGTCTGATCATCATCTGCCCGCGCTACGAAGGCTACGACGAACGCGTCACTCAGTGGGTGGACGAGCAATATTGCATCGGTAACTACGTATTAACTGGCGGTGAACTACCGGCCATGATCCTAGTAGATTCAGTCGTTCGCTTGCTGCCTGGTGTCCTCGGCGGTGAAACCAGCACCGAGATAGAATCATTCCAGGACGACGATGTTAGTATCGAATTCCCGCAGTACACTCGCCCGGCCGAGTTCCGAGGCATGCCCGTACCAGAAGTCCTACTGAATGGCCATCACGCCGAAATTGCCAAATGGCGAAGCAATACTTCATAGTACTGTGGGCTGAAAAAGCAAAGCGGGTGTTACTAGACTGCGTACTATCATATACTGGTACGTATCAGATAAGGGGGAATTAATTATGAAACTATTGTCGTTTATCAAACCAGTTTACGCCCATTGCGATCTGCCGTGCGGAGTATATGATCCGGCCCAGGCCCGAATCGAAGCCCAAAGTATCAAAGCTATCCAGGAAAGAATGGCTGAGTTCCAGGGAGACGACCGGGTGCGGGCAGTGATACTCAAAGAGGAACGGGCCGAGCTGGTCAAGCACCATCTAATGGTTCTGTGGGCGGATTATTTCAAGCCGCAGCATCTGGTGACATACCCGGATTTGCACGACAAATTTTGGAAGGCAATCAAGCAGGCTAGTGAATGCAAGCATCATGCTGGACCAGAAGAGGGTCAAAAATTGCTGGAAATGATCGATGAAATTGCCGAAATTTTCTGGGCTACCAAGAAGGCTTAGGCACACGATAGTTGTGCGCCGTGTCAGTGGTGCTAGTATGGTGCCGACGCTTCGGCCGCAGCAGATAGTGGTTGCGACTGCGTTGAACCGGCAGTATGGGGTAGGCGACATTGTTATTTTTAGGCATGACGGCCTTGATAAGATCAAGCGGATTTCCGACCTTCGTACTCTGGGTCCGATATACGAGATATATGTCATAGGCGATAACTACGAAGCTAGCACTGACAGCCGGCAGTTCGGCTGGCTACTCGGAACGACGATCCTGGGGAGGGTGGTGTGGCCACGGCATTAAGGCCGCCTAACAGCGTGTGCGAAATAATTCGCTGCAACGATCACGCCCGACACGTACCATAGAAATAGCTTCGGTGGTGCAGCCAACAAGGTAGTTCGCGGAGGCGGGGGAAATATGTGAACGGTATGACCGTAGAGGGGAGAGCGGTGATGGTTGATCGCTACGAAACGAAAGCATTTGTGCGCCTGCATGGGCGGCATTTGAAATCCAAACTGAATAAGTTATATGCTAGTGCGCAAGACGCCAAAGTGGCTCGGACGTTCACTGATGATGCTAATTTGAGCCATGATACTGGCCGTCGCTGGTACAGACGAACTCGGCCTGGACAGCGCGACGATGACAATAGCAATAGCTGTTCAATTGACGCTGTGCTGCGAGTCTAAACACGTTATAAGAACATGTCTATAGATGTCTGGCGATGTGATTGACGCGAGCTGCCAGCTCGCGTGGTGATGTGTTGGCTTTGAGGATGTAACGGTGAGCACCGAGTTTACGGGCTTCTTCGACTTGTTCGTCTTCGTTGAGATTACTGAGAATAATAACTGTTGTCCCAGGGAATTTGTCGGCTTTGAAGTGACGGAGGAATTCTAGCCCGTCCATTTTGGGCATCAACATGTCTAGCAGGATCAAATCCGGCGACAGTTTCTCTAGCTCTGCAAGCCCTTCTTCACCATTGAAAGCGGTTGTGACTTCGTGTCCGTCCTTTTCGAGGATCAGCTTGTAGGCTTCGTTGAGAGTTTCGTTATCTTCTACTATGAGTACTTTAGCCATGCTAAATATTGTATGTCATTGACTCGGATATGTAAAATTTGCATATTTTCGGTGGATAGGTATAGTAAAGAGGTTAAGGACCTTTGACAGATGAACAGTCCCACTGCGTGGAAATATATCAATAAAGGCTTGTTTGCTATTCTTGCCGTACTCGTATTGGCTACGATAGCCTCTATTATATTTCTCAGCAACACGCTATTCAAACTTGATTCATTGATCGGAAAAAGCGGTCAAAGCATTAGCATGACGCTTGCCCTACAGGATTTGTTTATCAATCTAGCTGATGCCGAAACTAGCTCTCGCGGCTATGTTATTACGGGCGAAGCACAGTATGTGAAGTCATATGATCAGGCTACACGTGATATACCGAAAAACCTGGCTAATCTGCAATCAAATCAGCAGACAAAATTATCCAATGCGCAGAAGACAAGACTCAAAACCCTGACACAAGAAAGATTGGCGCTTCTGAAGCGAACAGTTGATGCTCGGACTGTGGGTGATACTGATACGGCTCAAGCCATCTTGGCAGACGGGCAGGGTAGCCGGCTAATGGACCTGATACGAACTGATGTTGAAACAATTTCGACTGCCAGCGTGGATGATATTGGACTACGCCAACTAGAGTCCGGCGTTTATTTGAGTCGAGCACTGTCGGTCGCTGGGGTGGTATCGCTGTTCGTATTGAGTATTTGTCTGGTGCTCATATGGTATTTTCAGCATACTGTACACCGTGAGCGGGTGCTCGAAGGTACTAAGAACGAATTTTTATCGCTTGCTTCTCATCAATTGCGAACGCCGGCGACCAATGTCAAACAATACGTTGGGCTGATTCTCGACGGCTATTTGGGTGATGTGACGGCAAAACAGCGTGACGCTCTGAAGGTTGCCTACAAAAACAATGAATCGGAAATTCGCATTATAAATGATTTACTTGACGTTGCGAAGATCGACCTCCAGCGCATCCAGCTTCACAAACGTCGAATTAACGTAGTCACGGTCGTAAAACATGTCGTCAAGGAATACGACCAACATATAGATAAGCATGGCCAGACCCTGACACTCAAGGCGCCACCGGAACTTATGGCGATGGTTGACCGTGACTACTTCCAGGGAGTTATCGAAAAGCTGATCGATAATGCCGTCAAGTATTCATATGACAAGACGGGTATTACTGTAAGAGTGCGAGCTGACGAGGCAAAAAATAGATTTGAAGTGGTTGTTAAAGACCGTGGTCTCGGAATACAGAAGCGCGAAGTCCCCAAGCTTTTTATAAAATTTTCACGGCTGACGAACGAGTTCTCGGCACACACCGAGGGTAGTGGGCTGGGACTCTATTGGGTGAAGCAGATTATGGCCTTGCATGGCGGCTCGGTGAAGGTAGTCTCGCAGGAAGGCCGCGGTTCGAAGTTTACTGTCAGGGCACCCATCGCATGAGCCGCTTATATTTTGGATGTAATTTCGGCAGGCACTGCTTTGGATTTCTTCGATTCGTCGGGACTGAGCACGTCAGCGACTATTTTGACGAGACCTTGCGGCGCTGTCCAGGCTTTGATGATGCATTGGTCGGCGCCAAGCCGAAACGCCTCGTGAATTTCTGAGGCGTGTTCTAGATTCGTGAAAATTAATACTTTCACGTTTTTATGTTTGCTAACTACGTCGTATTCCTGCAGAAATTCTACGCCCGATTTGACCGGCATGAGCAAGTCTAGCAGGATTAGGTCTGGAGCGAAGTCGTTCACCAGCTGCAACGCTTCGTCGCCATTGCAAGCGGTTTCAACTTCGTATTTTTCCTTTGTGAGGATTATGCGGTAGGCCGCGTTCAAGTCTTGATCATCTTCAACTATAAATATTTTCGCCACTTTTGCATCTCCGTCTGTTATGGGTGTTATTCTGCGCTATCGCGAGACAATTGACAGTGGGATATGTTACTCAGAGGTCTATTAGGCTTGCCGCTATATAACACCTCAGCCCTAAAACCGCCCTTTTTGCCCCATATGCCTGCCGGCCTTCGCGGCGTAACACCGTTACGCCTTGTCGTCCGACAAGTATATGGGACAAAAATCATCGATTTTATGGCTCGAGGGCTATATAACGGTAAGTCTATTGGGGGTGAGTTTATGAAAAATTATATAGCCTACTTGGCGTGTGCAAGATAAGCTATAGACAGCCTATTGCACGCAGTTCTTTGAGATTCGAGAGGGGATAGACGGTCGCGCCGGCCGCAGAATAAAAAATGTGCAAAAGGTACGACGTGCTAATCTAAAGCGAGGAGGATGTCATGGTAGGATCAGCAAGCAGTAGCCAGGACAAGCGTGGACTCAAGAGCGCCAGTAAGGCCACTCGGACGCGGGTCGCTAGGATGGGCGGTGAAGCGTTCCATCAAAAACGAGGCGCCAAGGGCAGTGACAGTCGTAAAGTGGATGACTAGCAGCCCAGCATTTGGTGTGTCTACAATAACCCCGAGTTTCGGGGTTATTTTGTGGCCGTCATAGGATGAATCTGTCATACTACTTATGGTAGAAGCAGTACTCTAGTTATGGAACAGTCAATATTCATACAACTCAGTTGCATTCTTGCCCTTGCGGCAGGGATTTCGATTACCTTCAAATATTTTCGCCAGCCGCTGATCATTGGCTATATTCTGACTGGTTTTTTGGTCGGACCTTCTTTCTTGGACTTGATAAGCGACCACGCGGCTTTTTCGTCGTTTAGTCAGATCGGTATCGCACTGTTGTTGTTTGTCATCGGACTCGGGCTGAATGTCGGTATTATTCGGGCCACGGGCAAGCCGGTGCTGCTCAGTTTCATGGCCGTCATTGCGGCCGTCGGTGCTGCGTCGTATGCCGCGTCGCTGGCTCTTGGCCTTGGCCGTACCGAGAGTGTTGTGTTGAGCGTGGCGTTGTTGTTTAGTAGTACTATTATCGTTATTACCTCGCTGAGCGATAAGCGTGAACAGAGTAGGTTGTACGGCCAGATTGCTATTGGTATTCTGCTGGTCGAAGACATCGCCGCCACGGTGGCACTGTTGTTTGTATCGGCGAACGGAGGCAGCGGTGGTCATGATATTTCAAGTGCCGCCAGCTCCAGCTTCGGTATGTTGTTGGTACGCGGCCTGGTGCTCGCCGCTGCGCTGATAATATGTGGCGGCTATCTACTGCCACGCACAGTGCATGTTTTCGCGAAGAGTCAAGAGCTGCTCTACATATTTGCTCTGGCTTGGGCTTTCGGTATCGCCAGCGTTTTTTATTGGTATGGATTCTCGCTGGAAGTCGGTGCGTTGTTCGCGGGAGTCAGTATGGCGCACCTGCCGTATGCTCAGGAAGTCAGCCTGCGCCTCAAACCGCTGCGAGATTTCTTTTTGGTGCTGTTTTTTGTCGAGCTTGGGCAAAACCTGAACCTTAGCAACCTCAGTTCGGCGATCGTTCCGGCACTCGTACTATCTATGGTCGTGATGATCGTTAAGCCGTTGACTATCCTGACGACTCTCGGCGCACTGGGCTATACCAAGCAGACCGGCTTTAAATCGGCGGTGCATTTGTCGCAGATTAGCGAATTTTCGATCGTGCTAGTGGTATTGGCTGTCAGTACGGGTATGATCAGCCCACGGACGACGACCATCGTGACACTGACAGCGATCATTACTATCATCTGTTCGGCGTACTTGATGAAATACGACGATCAGTTGTACAAACGCTGGCAAAAACAATTGTCTATTTTCGAACGTAGTCAAACCAGACGCGAAGTTCGCTCGCTCAAAACCTATCCGCTGGTGCTGCTAGGGTATCGCGGCGGTGGCTATGAGTTCTTACGAACTTTCCGGCAAATGAAGCAACGCTATATTGTCATTGATTACGACCCAGAAGTCATTGAGCACCTCGAACATCAGCATGTTAGCCACTTGTATGGTGACGTGACTGATTTGGAGCTGTTGAACGAAATCAGTCTGCATAATTCCAAGCTTGTCGTCAGTACGATCACTGATATTAATGCGAATTTGTTGCTTATACAACACATAATGGGCCATGGCAAAGAAACGATTTTCGTCTGCCATGCCGCCACAATGGAGGAAGCCGTGTTGCTCTACGAAAAGGGAGCCTCCTATGTGCTACTGCCGCATTATATTGGAAGTGAGCAGGCTAGCGAGTTTATTCGTCGCAATGGAAGCGACAAGACCGCATTTGATAACTATCGTACTCGTCACCTGCTCAGTCTGAGCGCTCTGGAGGGCACAGGCATAGGCCGGAGCGTGAAGAAAGCCGCCTCCTAAACCGCGTACTAAATCGGGCCCATAGTCTGTATACTGGGAGTTACGAGCACCAATATATTTCGAACGTATAGTAAGTGAGAGGGATAAGTGAGAAGTAAAATACCGAATATGTTGCAATCAATCCGCAGAATGGCTATGCTCAGATTACTCACGGCTGTTGTCGTCATTGTGGGTGTCGGAGTCGTCGGAAGTTATATTATGGCCACTTCGCTGGTCCAGTCGTCGCAAGCTGAGAGATTGCAGGAAGTACCCGAACGGACTTTGCTGCGGCCCACTAGCCTAGGTACTGCACCGTATCAGTATGTTGCGTATAGTGGATCATTGTCTCAGACCCAGGAGTCCACCGGCATCAATCAGTATTTCGCAGCTTTTATGATTAGCGGTAAGGGCTGTACTCCGGCGTGGGGCGGTAGCGGGGCGGCAGGGCTGACTAGTCAGCGGTCGGCGGAGATAGCATCTGACATTACCAAGCTTCGACAACGTGGCGGGGAAGTCGCGATTTCGTTCGGTGGCGCGGGCGGCGTAGATCTTGCGTCGGCTTGTCCGACAGCTACTGCGCTAACGGCTGCATACCAGGATGTTATCAACACCTATGGCTTGAGACGGATTGATTTTGACATAGAGGGCCTGACGTTGGAGGATACCGTCGGCAATGCGCGACGAGCCGAGGCTATCGCCAGTCTACAGCAGGCCAATCCATATCTAAGGATTTGGGTGACGCTGCCGGTCCATACCAAAGGCCTGACCGATCCGGGTGTAGCGGTAATCCGAGAGCTGCGTGACCAAGGTGTCGTTATTAGTGGTGTGAATATCATGGCGATGAATTACAATATTCGCAGCAAGGATATGGGACGGCAAGCGATTGATGCGTCTCGGGCAACCTTTGGGCAGATGAGGCAGTTGTTCCCACGCAGCGCAGAGGCCGACATCTGGAAATCAATCGGAATTACAGTGATGATAGGTCGCAACAACACTGCGCCAGAGACGTTTACGCTTGCCGATGCCCCGAAAGTGCGAGATTTTGCGCTTCAAAAGGGTGTTGGCATGCTCAGTATGTGGAGTACTGGTCGTGATGCTGATTGCTCGGATACTAGTGTGAATGGTGTGGCTACCGAACCTAGCATATCGTGCAGTGGCGTCGCTCAGAAGCCCTATCAGTTCCTGCAAGCGTTGACTATTCCAGCCCTCAAATAAGGTGTCTAGTGTTAAATTTGATATATAGGACTAAAGGCGTTACAATATATTATAATTGTTTTGTAAAGGTAGCTATGAGCGTCTTGAACACGTTATTACTGCGGATTCTCCGGGCCATGAATTATACGATCGTGTTATACGTAATTGCTGCGGTGGCGGTAGTACTTACGCTGACTAGTCGTACGGCTAGTGAGGCGATAATCGACTTTTGTTTTGGTGGTATAGTGCCGGGTACGGATCATGTGTTGGCGCCGGGTGTTGTGATAACGGGAGTAATGGTGGCATTGGGGCTCATCATTGTAGGCGTGTTATCCTCCTGGCTGCTCCGCGTCGTGGCTGTCAAGCAGGCTATGAAACACGTCGGGCTCACGCTACCGGCGCTGCTAGAACCATCGGAAATCATCGCCGTTCCGGTCGCGGCAGTCTCGGGGTCGGTCACAAAAACGTCCAGACCTCGTTCGCTCAAGAAAACGACTTCGGTTGCCAGCTCGCATACCTATACTTTGGCTCGATGGTTTGCTGGACTTCTGCGCAAATCCTCGACCCGGGCTGTTGATTATGCTTGGATAGATCGCGTGCAAACAGCGGTGTTACCGGTTTTACGCGTGATCATGGCGGCCACAATATATTTGTTTATTTCACTGAAAGGTATCGGTACAGGAACTCTTCGGCTGTTGACCTCGATAATCTTCGCATTCATTGCCATCGTAGCGATCGTTGGTGACTGGCTGGCCGTCCACATACGGGCATCTGCCAGCAGACTCTGGCGTAAAACAGTTATAACTACTCGGGCTCTGGCGACTTTCGTGCGTGTACAGAGTACGAGATTCTGGCGCTGGCTGGAACCACGTGCCTCGAGATTCGACACTTGGTTGGAAATACAATATCGAACTGCAGTTACATGGATCAAACAGCAGTTCGGCCGCTCTGAACCGGCACAAGTTCTAGTGACGATAGCCCGCGAAATCTCCGACACGTTTCGTCAGCTATTCAAATGACTATTCTGCCTGACTCTAAACACGTTCTAAGTCTTGCATGTACACAGCGTTCTCTGAGAGCCTGACAAAATCAGACGGGCGAATCGAGGGAGGCTACAGCAAAGCTCTGCATACGTTAGACAGATCTGTCGACTATTAGCAAATTATTTGGTATACTAATAAGCAATATGGCTAGCAAGAAGCGAATATGAATCAACAAATGGCCGACAAGATACATACATATTTTTCCAAATTTCCAAAACGAACCTATGACAAGGGTCAGATTTTGGTGTTTGCCGACGAGACGCCGGAGCACATATTTTATATTACCGAAGGCAAAGTTAGGCAATATGACGTATCGTATCGGGGTGATGAGGTTATTGTCAATGTCTTCACTCCACCGGCGTTTTTTCCAATGTCTTGGGCAATCAATCGTACTGAAAATCAATATTTTTACAAAACCGAGGAAACAACGGAAGTGTACGTTGTGCCGGTAGATGCCGTTCTAGAATTTATCAAATCCGACCCGGAAGTGCTGTTTGATCTTTTGAGCCGAGTTTACATAGGTATCGATGGTCTGCTTGGCAGGGTTGTGCATCTGATGTCCGGAACAGCCAAAAGCCGTTTGATGTACGAACTTATCATAGAGTGTCGTCGCTTTGGTGAAAAGCAGACCGATGGTAGCTTCGTGCTGCGAACCAATGAAGTTGATATTGCGGCGCGCTCTGGTTTGTCCCGCGAAACAGTAAGTCGCGAGATTCGTAAAATACAGACCAACGGCCTCGTCAGTGTCGTGCGCGGCGGAATGATTGTCAATGATTTGGCAGCCCTCGAGGCACTACATGGTGCTGAAATCTAATAGCATGTTCGACGAGCGCTAGTCTCGATTGAGATCGAATGATTCGATTGATTCGAATATCTGGCCGTTATTGTCAGAATCTGGTTCGGCAAAAGTAGACAAATGGATCTGGTCCGGTTGAATGGTAAAAGCGACGTATTTGCCGGCCTTCAGTTGGGCAATCGGCAGACGTCCAGATGTGGTCGACTCTAGGCTGGACCCAAACACCGCAATAGATAGAGCACTTATTTTATGACTATCCCGAATCTCGGTGGTCGTTCCATTGATCTGCGCCGTTGTTAGCGACGCTGGTTCATGCACGGTAAGCGCAGCTCGATTGTTATGAGTAAGGTTGTTGTATTTTTGAGTGCCAGCCCTGGTCAAAAATGAGATACTAAAATCTTCATTGACTGTGTAGCTAATTACCACACCGTGTGGGCTGCCGTTCGGTGTGGTAGTAGACAGGATGCCGACTGGATTTTGCCTGAGGAAGTTGTGAATGCGTCTTTCTCTGTCTGAGAACTTGTTCGGATTGACCGTGGCTAAATCCGTTGCTTTAATGCTCTCGTTAGTCATTGCTAACCCCCTTGCTTGCTAGCCCTTAAATATTTTAGTTTCTGCTCGTCTATGCATCTCTGCAATGCCAGGCGTCACGCGTGGTCTGTGATCGTGCTCAATGCATGATCGTGGGTTGTGATCAGGTCGAGCGCGCACTAATCTCTACGAGGGTGTAGTATAATAAGTGTTGGTGCGATATAACTACGGTCACGTACGTGGCTCAAGTTTATGCCTGAGATATGCTCGTAGAATACAAACAAATAGGAGACAATATGTCACGACAAACAAAAGACAGACAAAGCAAACAAGACCAGACCGTTACCAAGCTGTGTCGGTCGCTTGCCGTGTTGGCGACCGTTGCGTTGCTAGCAATCGGCGGGTTGGCATGGTGGGGCTATAATTATACCACCGGAATGGTCAGAACTGAGTTGGCGGCCCAGAAAATATATTTTCCCGTCAAAGGCAGCCCTAGCTTAGACCCACAGGAATTTCCTGACCTGCAACAGTACGCCGGTCAACTTGTCGATAATGGACCCAAGGCAAAGGCATATGCCAATGGTTTCATCGGTCGTCATCTCGAGAAAGTAGCTGGCGGCAAAGTGTACGCCGAAGTCAGCGCCGAAGCCAAGAAGGACCCGACGAACGTCAAACTGCAACAGCAGAAGCAAACACTGTTCCAGGGGGAGACACTGCGCGGTATGTTGCTCGGCAACGGCTTTGCGTTTTGGACCTTCGGTAAGATCGCCCAAGCTGCTGCCGTCGTCGCCTTCACTGGCGCTGCTTGTTCGGCCGGCTTGGTAGTCGTATTCACCAAACGCTTAGGTAGAAGTTAGACCACGGAGATTTATGAGTAAACAGAGGACGCTTCCGGAAATATTACCGTACATATTCATAATTGCCGGTGTTATAGGTGCTGTGGCGTCCTTTGTCCTGATGTATGACAAGATACAGATTCTGATCAACCCGAACTTCCATCCGTCGTGCAACGTCAATCCGATACTCAGTTGTGGATCGGTCATGAATACCGAGCAGGCAAGTCTGTTTGGGGTGCCAAATACCGTATTTGGTTTGATGGCTTTCACGGCTCTGATAACATTCGGTTTCATGCTGGCGGCCGGTGCCAAAGTCCAACGCTGGGTTTGGGTTGTGGCCGAACTAGTAGCGCTGGTCGGCGTGATCTTCATGCACTACCTATTTTTCCAGGGCGTTTTCCGGATCAACGCGATATGTCCTTGGTGCTTTGTAGTGTGGATGATCACCATCCCGACCTTTTGGTATCTAACACTCTATAATCTACGCGAGGGCAACATCCAGCTGCCGCTGCGTCTCACAAGAGTAGGCGACTATCTGCAGAGACACCATGGTAATATTTTGACGCTCTGGTATCTCGTGATATTCATGATCCTGCTGACGCACTTCTGGTATTACTGGAAAACCTTGATTTAATTTCAAAGTACAGAATGCCTAGTACCCTGCTACAAATATTGTGATGTATTTCACTATGCTTCTAGCTCCTGAGGCAATACCCCGACAAGGTATACGTCTTCTCCTTTGTATGTAAGCTCTTCAAAAGGCGAGTACATTGTTACCCTCTAGATATAATCAACACACTGTCTGAACCGGTGCGCAACATACAGTATCTCGAGCAAGTGGCAGAACGGCTTCCTGAAACGCCTGTTCGGGCTACATGGACAAAGCAGGGACTTTTGATTATATTGTAAATGGCGAGGATTTCATCACACGCCGAATATTTATCTCTTACGAACTATGTACACACATCAACTAAATAATTTACCACAAGCATTACGGCCAAAAGCCATTTCCTTAGCACCATTAGGGCTTAGTTCATGGTCATTATCAGTTACTGACACTGTAAGTTTGTTGAATCACTTCGAAGGAAAAGTTGTTTTGGGCGGAGACCTATACATAAAACGGGATACTTCAACATATGTATGGTATGGCAATTGGTCATACGAACCCGCCAATGCGGTGACCGATCCGCAACAAAGTGTCCAAACAGGATTAGATTATCTGAACTGCCTTCCGGATAAAGACGTGGACGTTGTCATAGTCGATTTAGTCATACAGGATTAATCTGTTTGGACGATTGCTTAAATTGCATACGCAATAATTAAAAGGATTTACGAATGAACGATGATTTAGCTGAACACGTCGAAGAATTGAATCTGAAAATCGAAACTACTCAGGATAATGTCGAATTAATGAAATCTTATGCCCCTGATTATTTTATGAGCTTACGGGCCTACTTGCCCGAACTTCTAAATAACATCAATCATCAATCTGACGGCACTAAAAAATCGAAAATTTTAAAATCTGTCTTTTTGATACAGCGTGAGCTGATGGCTTTTAGGGTCGTGGCAGATATGTCGATCGATGACGATTTGTGGGAAATTGCATATGATTTTGATAATGATGACCCGTTAATTTACCCATATCTGCTTAAAAAAATTAAGGACGGAAGCTATTTGCTTCAAGCAAATCTGGAGCGACCCAATGATAGTACGACTTAAAAAACCAATTATAGGAAAAACGGATAATTATGCGTATGTCTGTGAACCTGATAAAAACCATTTCGTATATGCGATCTTACAGACAAAGGGCGCTGATGACCTGGGTTATATGATCAATGTATGGGGACTGAATACGAACAATACTATTTATGATATCCCCGCTCATTATTTCACAATCGTTGATAAGTCGATTCCTAATGATTGGCAAGAAGGTACGTATGAGGCATACGGCAAGGAGATCACGATACAAAGTTTTGCAGAGATGGCAGAAGATAAGTACTTTTACGATAAACTCATGAACGAAGATGAAAGGACGGTGCGCATATTCACGAAGTATGCTGAACTGTACGAGGATATGGCTGCTAAATAAATAAAGGACTTGTTATGAAACTAGATATTGAGCTTACAAACGATGAGGACAAAGAACTCAACCAGGCACTCCAGGATATGATAAAGCACGAGAAGGATATACGAACGGCTGCAGCTAAAGCAATTGACGATAAGGCAGAGCTAGGCTCTGAGTTGTATGACTTTTCTCCCGAGTACTGGATAAAAAACTGGAACGACTTAATAGACGAGATACAGAATGGCTACAATTTCGGAATGTACGACTATACTGATTCGCTGACTTTTAGAGATTTCATCCAATGCTATACTGACATGTTATCGAGCGAACTACGCAAAAAAGTACTGGCACTTGTTGAGCCGGTAGATGATAAATATAGGCTGCTTACAGACATAACTGATCTAACCCTAGAGGGTAGTGTATCCGCGTATTCAATGCTTTCGTGGTGGCACCGTAGAGTCCCCAAAAAGCTCAATAGTGAGTTCAAAGCGGATTTAGATTCCTTAACAAGCGGACATTAAATGGATCCCCTAGTCAAGTAGATAACTTTGCCGCCTCTGGTAAATATCAAATGATAACAGGTGGTTACGGTGGACTCTACAAATCTATCAGGATGCCGGGTAGCTACATGGACAAAGAAAGGACTTTTGATTATACCTAGAGGGCGGCACTGGACTGTGCCAGGTAAGATGAACGGTTCGCAAGGAGTGTGGGAGGTGACTTTAGACCTAAGTTCTAAAGAAATTACACATTTTATGTTTAAATCATTGTAACTAAAGGAGATATATATGCGATTTGTGTTCATTGAAGTTTCCCCCGCAAACATTCCTGGCATGCGTATTACGAAAGACCAGAATGATAATTTGGCCACCATCAATGATGGCCCGACAGTGGCTAACACTTACTTTACGTGTGGAGATTTGGTGCTCAACTACAACCAAGAAAGTGGAGAAGTTGTAAGCTTTGATGGCTATCTCCCGTATTTTGAAACGTTACAAGTTGACCATAAGGCCATGCTGCCAGCGAAAGCGATCCCAGCTAGGCTATTCGTAGGCGACCTGAGTGATAAACCAATCTTTTCGGTAGAAAAGTTGCCACTACAACTTCTTGGAGGCGGAAATATCATTCACGCTGGACGCGGTAAATCATCCCAGATTCTTAAGCTCAGTGAGGATATTTACATTGGTCTTAACAATGAGTCTATTACAGACATGTATTTGCGCCTGAGTTAAGACTACGAGATGGATGCATGTTCCAGTTTGTGGGATGTCGCCCTCCCCTCAAACTGAACGCACCGCCTTAACCATAAGACGGTGCGTTCAGTTTAGCTTTGGCTATTGCTCCGTCTAGCGTTCCCATTGCCAGTCGCGCACCTCGGGCATGTCGACGCCGTGAATAGTAATGTAATTGGAATGCTCAATCAGCTTCATCTCCATCAGCTCTTTGAGTCGAGTGCCAGCTTCGCCGGTCGACGGCGTGCGGTCGATGACGTCCATAACCAAGTGGAAGCGGTCCATCGTGTTCAGTACGGTCATATCAAACGCTGTCGTTATCGTGCCTTCTTCTTTGTAACCTCTGACGTGCATATTGCGGTTGGTGCGGCGGTAGGTCAGGCGGTGGATCAACCACGGGTAACCATGGAAGGCGAAGACGATGTGCTTGTCGGTCGTGAAAAGATTGTCGTAATCCATTTCGCTCAGGCCGTGTGGATGTTCGGTTTCGGGTTCGAGTTTCATGAGATCGACGACGTTGACGACGCGTATCCGTAGGCTCGGCAGGTGCTCGCGAAGTATAGATACGGCGGCCAACACTTCGATGGTCGGGACATCGCCGGCACAGGCCATGACGACATCCGGTTCGCCGTCTTGTTCGTTGCTAGCCCAGTTCCAGACGCCGATACCGGTGGTACAGTGTTCAATCGCTTCTTCCATCGTTAGCCACTGCGGGGCGTCATGTTTGCCGCAGACGGTCAAGTTGATGTAGTTGCGGCTTTGCAAACAGTGGGCGGTGACAGAGAGTAGACAATTGGCGTCAGGGGGTAAGTATACGCGAACCATGGCTGACTTTTTGTTGAGCAAATGATCGATGAATCCGGGATCTTGGTGTGTGAACCCGTTGTGATCTTGACGCCAAACCAGCGAGGTCAGTAGGTAGTTCAGTGATGCGATCTCTTTGCGCCAAGGCAACTCGGAAGACATTTTGAGCCATTTGGCGTGTTGGTTGACCATCGAGTCGACGATCCGGATGAAAGCTTCGTAGCTGTTGAGTATGCCATGCCGACCGGTCAATAGGTAGCCTTCTAACCATCCCTCGGCTTGGTGTTCGCTGAGCATCGAGTCGAGGATCGCGCCGCGTGGCGCCAGAAATTCATCGTTGTCTTTGGTGCGGGCCAGCCACTGGCGGTCACTGGCTTCAAACACAGCATCCAGCCTATTGGATAGGGTCTCGTCCGGAGCAAAAATCCGAAAGTTGTGGTGCTCTTGGTTAAGTTTGATGACATCCCGAAGGTATGGACCGAGTGCATGGACATTGCCAACCCCACCCTCGCCACGTACTGGTACACCGACGGCGTAGTCTCGGAAGGGTGGTAACTGTAGCTCGCGGAGTAGATTGCCGCCGTTGGCATGGACGTTTGAGCCCATTCGGTGCATGCCCTTTGGGGCTAGTTCGGCTAGTTCTGGTAGTAATCGTCCATGATCGTCGAATAGCTCTTCGGGCTTATAGCTTTTCATCCAGGTCTCTAGGAGTGCGACGTTGTCTTGGTGTGCGGCATCGATGGTTATAGGCACCTGGTGCGAGCGGAAATTACCCTCTACGACGTGGCCATCGACCGTCTTCGGTCCGGTCCATCCCTTGGGGGATTTCAGGATAATCATCGGCCAGCGCGGGCGCGACGCGTCATTGTTGGTGCGGGCATTGGTCTGAATTCGCTTGATCTCGTCGAAGGCCGTGTCGAGAGTCGAGGCCATCAACTGGTGCATTGTTTCTGGATCGTCGCCCTCGACAAAGAGTGGATTCCAGCCGTAGCCTCGGAACAACTGCTCCAGCTCTTCCGGTTCGATGCGGGCCAGGAGTGTCGGGTTGCTGATCTTGTAACCGTTCAAGTGCAGTATCGGCAGCACGGCGCCGTCACTGATAGGATTTAGAAACTTGTTGGAGTGCCAGGCCGTCGCTAGTGGGCCAGTCTCGGCCTCTCCATCACCGACAACGCAGGCTGTGATGAGGTCTGGGTTGTCGAAGACTGCACCAAAGGCGTGGCTCAGTGAATAGCCGAGTTCGCCGCCCTCGTGGATCGAGCCGGGAACTTGCGGCGACACGTGGCTGGACAATCCGCCCGGGAAAGAAAAACGTTGAAATAGTTTTTTAAGTCCGGCTTCGTCTTGAGTGACCTCCGGGTAGACATCGCTGAAGGTGCCTTCTAGGTAGACGTTACCGACAACAGCCGGGCCGCCATGTCCAGGACCAGAAATGTAGATGATACTACTACCGCGGTCTTTGATTATTCTATTCAAATGCACATAGATGAAGTTTTGACCTGGCGTCGTTCCCCAGTGGCCAAGTAGCATTTGCTTGACGTCACTCAGCTCGAGTGGCCGACGCAGCAGCGGGTTGTCTCGGAGGTAAATCTGCCCGACCGACAAATAATTGGTAGCCCTCCAATATGCATTAATCTTGGCTAGCATTTCTATCGATAACGGCGACTGTGTCGAACCCATTTATAAACCTCGGTTATGTTGATTATGTTTATTAGCTGAGTTAATATTTACCACATCAGCCACTTGCCGTGCAATGATCTGCTCCTCGTCGGTGCGCATGACGCGGACATTGACGCGGCTGCCCTGAGTCGAAATTGTGGCTTCGTTAGCACCGTTAGCGGCTGAGTCGAGCTCTAGCCCGAGAAACTCCAGGCCGTCACATATGCGAGCTCGCAGGCCCGGTGCTTTTTCGCCGATGCCACCAGAGAAGACTACCGTGTCGACTCCACCAAGTACTGCTGCCAGCGAGCCGATGGCTTTCTTGGTCTGATAACAGAATAGATCCACGGCCTCACTCGCTCGCACGTCCGTTTGTTCGTTCTGCAGAAGGGTGTACATGTCAGCCGAGGTTTCTGAGACACCGAGCAGGCCAGACTGTTTGTTGGCCATGTCGTTGAAGTCCTTGACGCTGAGTCCGTCCTTGTTGTGTAGATACCAGGCGATGCCCGGGTCGAGATCACCGCTGCGGGAGCTCATCGGTATGCCGGAGGCGGGCGTGAGACCCATCGTCGTATCTATCGGCTGCCCACCATGAGTTGCCGTCAGACTGGCGCCGCTGCCCAGGTGTGCCAATATAACGCGCCCGTTGGCTGTCTCCTCGCCGTCTTGGTCGCGAAGCTGAGACAACAAGTACGTATATGACAATCCATGAAACCCGTAGCGGCGTAGACCTTCGCGCTCGTATTTGCGCGGGATCGGCAATATCTGCGCCACCCGAGGCATGTCATGATAGAATGCTGTGTCGAAGCAGGCAATTTGCGGTAAACGAGGGAAGAGGCTGGTCAGCTTTTCGATCAGCTGGATCGAGTTCGGCAAATGGTCTGGGTCGTAACTGCTAAATTCCCGCCAATCCTCCAGAACTTCAGGGGTGATGAGCTGTGATTCGTAATACTGTGGGCCGCCATGAACGATGCGGTGTCCAACGGCCAGCAGGCCATCAGTCTTGATCTGTCGGTTGAGCCAGTCGACGATCACGACGATCGCATCAGAATGATTCCTGACATCTATGGTTCTGGCTGGTTCGGCATTGCCTGTCGTGCCGCTAGCGTGCAGTACGGCGTCCGACTGGCCGATATTATCGATTGTGCATTTGCAAACAGCTTGAAGCTGCTTACCAGATTCATAGACGACGGCTTTAATGCTCGACGATCCGGCGTTTAACGCCAAGATATATGTAGGTGTGTGTCTGAAAGACTTTAATGTTCTAAGCATAACCCTAGTATAGCGTATCAATACCCCCATTTCGAGCTGATTTCTATACAGAGGTGGCAATGGCGTTGCTCTGGACTCGGTCGGCAAACCGCATATGGTATGCTTGGTTAAGGGCCTAAAGATATGACGAAGAAATCAAATCTAAAGAACCAGAAGATTAAAATAGCAGTTGTAGGCGTCGGGAATTGTTTCTCGGCATTGTATCAAGGATTCGAATTTTATAAAACACACCAGCACGACACGGTGCCTGGAATCATGTTCGAAGATATCGGCGGGTATCATCCGACCGATATCGAAGTCGTAGCGGCATTTGACGTCGACAAGCGCAAGGTCGGACTGCCTGTCGGTGAAGCGATTTTCGCCAAACCGAACTGTGCCCGGGTCTACATGCCGGATGTCCCGGCTGGCCCCAAGGTGCAAATGGGCTCGGTGCTCGACGGCGTATCTGACCATATGACGGCCCAGCCAGAGCGCCAAGGCTTCCGGGTTTCGAATGCCAAGACGGTTGATATTGTACAAGTTCTGAAGGACAGCGGGGCCGACATTCTAGTTAATTATCTACCGGTTGGCTCGCAGCTCGCGACCGAATTTTATGCTCAAGCAGCCCTCGACGCCAAAGTCGCTTTCCTGAACTGTATCCCGGTATTCATCGCTAGCGATCCGAAGTGGGAACAGAAGTTCGTTGACGCCGGGCTACCGATCGTCGGTGATGACATGCGCAGCGCATTTGGGGCTAGCATCTTATCGCAGGTACTGCAGGAATTGGCCTTCGACCGAGGCTTTGTGGTAGATTTTCACCAGCAAATCAACATCGGCGGCAATACCGATTTCAACAACATGATGGTCCATAGCCGCCTGGCCTCCAAGAAGAAATCAAAAGAAAATGTTATTCGGGCCCAGAACGAACTACGCGGCATCCCCGTGCCGGAAGACAGTCTGTTCGCTGGCCCGAGCACCTATCTGCCGTATCTCAAGGACAACAAGGTCGCCTATTTCAACCTGCGGCTGCGCGGCTTCGGCGACGCGGCTGTGACTGTCGATATCAAGCTATCGGTGCAGGACTCGGAAAACAGCGCTGGCGTGGTGATAGATGCTATCCGCTACCTCCAGGTCGCCCGCGAGCTCGGCATAGTCGGCTCACTTCGAGGCCCCAGCGCCTGGACACAGAAGACACCACCCGAGCAGATGACCTACTCCGATGCCAAGGCCGAGTGTGAATCGCTGGCCACCCGCAAATTGTCCAAGAACTTGCAGAAACAGCAGCGGATAAACTAAGTGCGCGTGCAATAATAACCTCCCAAAGTTAGAGCAGATGATCTCCGAGATAAAACTGTTGCTGACGAGGGAGACGTACCTGTGGTACGTCGGACTGAGACAGGAATAGTTTTAGCCGGAGAGCGCTGCTGTAACTGGGAGGTTATTGTTGGGCGCGCACTAAAGAGCCTGCCCGGTCTCTTCTCTCGGTATGAAACATTTGTTTCATACCGAGAGGGAGATCCGAGGCAGGCTCTATGCGTCCTAGGCAGCGACTTCTCGTCGGCGTGCCTTATCTGAGACTGATGCCAATACCATCAGCCAGGACTATGTCCTTAGATATTAAAACCACCATTTACTTTTACTTCTGAACCGCTCATGTATGCTGAGTCGTCAGAGGCCAAAAATGCTACAACCTTTGCAATATCTTCGGGCTTTCCAAGTCGTTTAGCTGGAACAAGCGCTGCGGCTGCTGCTAATGCCTCGGGTGGCATTGCTGCGGTCATAGGGGTTTCAATAAAGCCAGGGCATACGTACATAGAGTTAATACCATCTTTGGTGAGCTCTAGTCCTAGCGTCTTCATGAATCCCTGAATGCCAGCCTTAGATGCAGCATAGTTAGCCTGACCGAAGTTACCAGTGTTTCCAACGATACTTGAAGTGGCTATTAATCGTCCGAAGCCAGTTTCCTTTGACTCTTTCAAAACGTAAGGTAGTGCTTCGTGGATTGTTCGGAAGACACCATTAAGGTTAACGTCTATTACAGGGAGCCACTTTTCGGGAGTCATGCCTTTGAATCCCTTGTCAATTGTAATGCCGGCGTTGGCAAAAACGACGTTTATGCCACCCATGCGCTCTGAGGATTCTTTCATGAAGCGAGCAACGCTTTCCTGTTTTGTAACGTCGAGTTCAACGGCAGAAACATGTACGAGGCCTGCTTCGTTGAGCTGCTTAGCTGTCTCTTCGGCTTGTGCTTTGTTGATATCGCCAATAACTACCTGGGCGCCTCGCTCTGCACATATCCGAGCTGTTGTCGCACCAATACCGTTTGGTGCACCACCTCCGGTTATAACCATCATTCGGCCTTCCAATGGCCCTGCTTGAGGTGCGTTTTCTAGAACATTCATGTACTAACTCCTTGTAATTAATTACTTGTCAGCTCAGTTTATTCTTTTATGTTGTAATAGCAAGCAATTATAGCAATATTATGGCCCAGTGTGATCAATACCACACCTCAAACAGTTGACCGGCCGATGATAGAGTGGCATAGTAATATTCAAATGAAAGAAAACTCCGAACTTCGTCTCGGCAACCGCACAGGTGTTACGGAGTATGGCGTTTGCTACGATGGCCAAGTGATGAAGGATCACGGCAATATTTCTGTTACCTTGACTGAGCCAATCGTGCAAAATGACCAAGGGGCGATCTATCTGTTGGCGCCTGGCGCTATGTCTGATCCTGGCTTTTTCAAACTTGCGGTGGCCGAAGTCAACAAGGCCGGTCATACGGCGGTCGTGCCGCACTTCACGAACGCCGGGATACATAACCCACTGGATCATAATGCTCGAGATATCGCGGCTGTCTTAGATGCTTTGCCGCCAGAGCGGGAGAAGCGTGCTATAGGTGTCTCGATGGGTGCGGCGGCCCTGGTGTTGGCTCTACGGCGTGCGGAGTCGCATGTTGATATTACGACGCTTGTGGCTCCCGCCGATATCATCCCCAATCATGTTGCGCTTTGGCCGTTTCAGCCTGCAATTTATGGGTTAGCTACGATCCCGGAAAGCATTGCATTGACCGCCAAAGATCCAATCACCGCCCTGATTATGAGTGGCATCAATACTGTCTATTTTGCACGTCGACCATTCGCGGTGACTGCGGAAATCCTACAGCGTGCCCAACGCACTGTGCGTGCTGCAATCATTGACGGGCAGGCTGCTCCAGACGCGACTTACCTGCGTCTGATATACGGTGACAGTGATCGACTTTTTCCACCCAAAACATTGCTGAAGGCTGTCGAGGATTTGCCATTTGATGAGGTCGTAAAGTATCACGGTGGGCATTTCGCCTTCTTCCATGACCCCAAGCTTGCTCGACAGGTTATCGAACTTGATGATCAGTTAGCAGAAAAATAAGGGAGGCCAGATGGCCTCCCTTATGCGTCTGTATACGAGTATACAGAGGGGCTACTTGTCGTCGCTGCCTTTTAGGATAGCTTCGATGAGGTCTCGTGGTAATGCGGCTGCCGAGAGCAGGGCATTGCGAACGGTTGTTGTAGCATCGCCACCGACGCTAGTAGCAGCTTCTAGCGCGCCACCGACAGCAGCCTTGGCGGCTCCTGATACATCAGCGCCCATGTCACCGGCCGATTTGATAGCGCTCTCGACTGCGCCGACGGCTGCACTACCGATGTCACCACCGGTTTCGGCCGTTCCTTGGACGATACCGCTAGCTGCGCCGCGTATAGCACTACCGACGTCGCCGCCGACTTGGCTGACGCCCTTGATTACACCAGTCATTGTGCTGGCAGCAGTGTCTACGAGCGAACCGCCTACTTGGCCGGCGCCTTTGACGGCACCGCTGGCTACCGATGAGATGGTCTCGATGCTGGCACCAGCGACGTCACCGACGTCTTGCAGGGCGCCGACTACTTGGTTCTTTACGGTGTCGGTAAGGACGTCGAGGATGTTGTCTACGCCTTGAATTGCTGCAGTGACTGCACCTGATACTTCGTCTACTATTCTTGAAAGCATGTTGTTGTCCTTTACGCTTAAGTTATTTTTCTAGCATACCATAAACACATTCCCAGACACCATCTGGCTGACCCACACTCACTTTTTGCCTCTCAAGTGCGCTCTACGTGTAATCGCCTGATTACATCAGGGATTAGCACGTGGCACTAGCAACCCTTTCGATTCAAAAAGTGAGTGTGGGTCAGGCCATCTGGCCGGTAGGGTACGCGGGTCACGATAAAATACCGAGTTTTGGAGTATGATGGATATAGCATGAATTTTTTCAAACTTTCGCCCAAATTGGTAATAGTCGAGGACAACGTAAGCCTGGCGGAGATATACAAGACCAGAATGGAGATTCTGGGTTACAAATGTTTCGTTGCGTATGATGGGGAGCGGGCATTAGAGCTCATAGAGCACGAAAAGCCGGATCTCGTTCTGCTCGACCTGATGGTGCCAAAGGTAGCCGGCGATCAAATCCTGCAGACTATGCGCAGCAACGATTGGGGCAGGAACATCAAAGTATTGATAATATCCAATCTCAACGAAGCCGATGCGCCAACTGGTCTGCGCGAAAAGGGCATCGAAGGCTATGCTGTAAAAGCAAACTTATCATACGACGACCTCGATAATCTCGTCGGATCGATTTTGACTCCGCCGAGGTAGCACAACGAGGCGTTCGCTTGAGAACGTGCTTATATCTCGTCTTTTTTCTGGCTGATGAAATCTGTCCACTGGCGTAACAATCGAAGAATCGTTTTCAGTGGAAGCTCGATGAGCGTATCGAGTATTAGCGTGATGATATTGACCTTGGCGTATTTGTCGGAGAGCCACCGGCCTACCAGGATGAACGGTGTATAGAAGAAATCGCGCAGGGTCGTGATGAGGCTGGGCTTGGCTGCTATGAGTTCAAGTTCGCGGATAATGTTAGACAATCGGAAGCCGAGGAAGCTAGCGGTCGCCAGGAATATGAAGAAAATTGCGCCCTGAATGATGTTGAATTGCGATTTCATCAGCAGGTTGACGACCAGGCCGAAGACGATGATGAACATCAAAACATACACCACACTGAAGCCGATATTGTGCTTCGGTTTTTTGAACGCCGGGTATAAATCATACCCCGCCTGGTCGTACAGCATGGTGTCGGCGTACAATCTGACGGCGTCGGAATTCGTTCGCTCGGGCAGCCGCAGACTCAGCCGCAAACTGGCCATGTAGACGACCGGTACAAGTAGGTTGACCACGAGCGGTACTACCACGATCGACCCGGTTACCAATATGTCGTACGGGATTTCGACCATCAGCCCGATGAGGGCTTTGGTGATGAATAAGAACACGATGCTTTTGATCGCACCTTTGTTTAGCTTGATCTTGGCCTCTTGGTAGGCGCGGGCGATGTAAGTGTCGTAGGCGGCCAGAAAATGGTTTCTGTCGGGCAGTATGTCGTCGATGTCGCTGTCTTGGATGACGTTCTTTAGGATACGGAGAGGAGCGCCGTACTTGTTGATGTAGCGCGTCAGTTTGTCATTGGAACTGGAATCGAATATGCGGTCGACTGATGCGAAGAATTTAACGTATTCATGAATGTCGTGATCCTGGAGTCTATGCAAGTTTTGCATGTCGTATCGTATAGTCGAGAGATTTGATTTCAAGAGTGCTTTGTGGACTGCGATGTAGACGCTGGCTTCGTAGCTTTCGGCATCAGATATGGTTTCGAGGAATGACTCCTTTGGAAGGGTTGATAGGTAATGTTGATATGCAAATTGGGTGAAAATATCCTGAGGAGGTTTGGCGGCGATCAGTCCGTCACTTTCGACTGAAAGCAGATCTAGAGTAAGGTCGTGAGCGTAGTTGCTCGTCACGTTCGCATCCCTCAGCCGCCAGTAATTATCATAGTGCTTTTTGATAGTCGATTGGAGGGCAGCCAATACCTCTACTGGCTGAGTATTGTTCTTGATGTATCCAGCTTGGGTCAGTTCGATGATGAGCTCATTGGCGATGGCCGGCTTGACGTTGGTTTTGGAGCCAAATGATAGATTTCTAATGTAAAAGCGGCGGATCGCCCGTTGACGTAGCAAATGCTCCTGTGTGTATTCGGCGGCGTTACGTAGCTGTTCGTAGGCAGCCGATACCATACCGCCGACGCCAGCAACGTTGATTGTCCTCTGAGAATCCCGGTGGACCTGTTGGATCTTATATGCGGCTAGGCGCGCTGCCAGATCTTGCCCGGCTGCGTTCAATTGATTGTTGCTAGGCTGCACGTTGTTGTCTCCTGGTTTGTGTCGAACCTACGGCCGGTTCGTTATTCATGTCATTTGTTACGAATGTCTTCATTTTTTCAGCAACTCGGAGCATCACGTCGATCTCGGGCTCACTCAGCTCGGCGGTGAGGACTTGTAGCAATTGATGACGAAGTTGCAGATATTTTACTACAACAGTCTGCCCTTTGTCACTGAGTTTGAGTTGGACGAACCGATGGTCGCTGGCATCGCGCTCCTTAAGAATCAACCCCCGGCGCACCAAAGTCTCAACCGTTTGAGTTATCGCGCCGCTGGTGATGACCAACTGGTCCACTAGGTCTTTGGTAGTCTTGGCAGCATGCTCGTCTAGTAGGGTTAGTATGTCGAGCTGTGTCCGACTGTAGGTGTTCCCGCCGATAGATCGTTCGTGAAGTGCCCCAGCCACTCTCCGCAGTATGGTCAGCGAATTTTCGATATGTTTGAGATGTGTTTCTGTGCTCATGTAACCCTGATAGTTTAGACCCTAACACGTTATTGTGCAAGGCATACCGAGCAAAAAGGATTGTCGCCAATTATCTCAGAATTATCTTCAGCAAAGCGATCACGGCAATTACTGCCCAGAAGATGTTGAGGACAATAGATTGCCGAACTTTCTTGACCGTCGAAATTATTATGATGCCAATGGCACCGGTTAAGTTGAGGAATTGGAATAACCAACCCCCGGAAGAAATAGCGTCAAAACTGACGAGAGCGTAGGCGGTAACGATAGCGGCCGCGCCGTACCATCCAGCTATTTCTGCCAGTTGTCTTCTGTGAATGATGTATAGTTTCATAGTGTAAGCATAACAAATTGGAGTAGTTTATAGGTACTTTGCCTTGACGTGATCCTGATTGACTCCATTGATTACGTTGGTGTAGCCCATGCCCTGTAAAATGTTCATTGATACGGCGGAACGGCTGCCGGTGCGACAATACAAGACTAGTTCGGTGTCTTTGGCTACGTCATGTAGCTTTTCTGCGCCGGCCATAAGTTCTGATGGCGGAATGTTGATGGCTCCGCGGGCGTGCCCCATTTTGAATTCGATTGGTTCGCGGACGTCGATAATTATTCTGCTCATGTTGCTCCTATAGTTCGAATTAGTACTGATACGATTAATACTAACGTAAACCATTTACATTAGCAAATAGTGCGCATATAATGTCATTATGATGATCGTAACTAGTGTCGTCCAGCGCCAGACCAGGTATTGCCAGGCTATTGAGATCGAGCTTTCGAGGCTTGGCCATGCTACTAATGCCGACCTCCTGAGCGCGCTACGAGAATTGTACCCTGATCTCAGCGCTACAACCGTGCATCGAGCCACGGCGCGCCTAGCGGCGCGGGGCACCATTGCGGTTGCTCCGTCGACGCGTGATGGATCGATGATGTATGACGCAAATAACGCTCCGCATGACCATTTTCAATGTTTATCGTGCGGCATCCTTCGAGATACCGACGTCAAGGATAAAATCATCTCGATATTGGAATCTTCGATCGGTGATTGCAGCATATCTGGACAATTAACAATAAGCGGCATGTGCAAAACGTGTATTAGACCTGCCGTGATATAACCACTCGGTCGCATCAATTACATCTGAGCACGTTCTAACTGTCAAAGTACGTTTTCTGGAACAGTTATTTGCTCTACAGAAGACCGACGAGAAATACCATAGCATAGCCGCTTGGTCAATACTGTTATGTCAATACTATTTCTGGTGATCGTCGTTGTTGAGAGATATATCAAATGGAGTGCTAGGTCGGCGTATGGCTAAATATGCCAACTTTAGGCGCTGGTCAGCCCTTAGCTGGAGGCTCATAAAGTTTGTAAAGGGTGCTACGTTGCGGGCGCTTACGAGCTTTTGTCTTATGGGACGACCGAGGATAATGCCGAAAGACGCACCTGTAGCAATAGCTAGTGCCGTTGATATGGCAGTAAATAGAGTACCGACTCCACTGAAGAATAATGGAGTTCCCGGCGGGTAATTAACCAACTGCATTAGACCGTTATATAGCGACAGTCCTGGGACGAGTGGAATAATGGCCGCAGAGATAATTCCGGTTGAAGGTGTTTGCCACATACGAGAAAAAAGCGAACCCACCACACCCACGAATATCGCGGCTACACCACTTGCTGCGATAATAGAGATGTCGAGATAGCTGGCAAGGCAGGTAATAGCCAAGGCACCTCCGCCCACTATGCCGGCCCAGAGTATGGCTCTTAGCCGTGTTTGGGTAACTAGCGCGTAGCCTGCTGCTGCTATTGCTGCGCCGATGACTTGAAATTGCAGTGCTGTTAAATGTAGTGGGTCTGGCGAAACGGTTATACCGATGCCGAGCTTGCGGGCAGTGTAGAGTCCAATCAAAATACCGATGACAATTCCGGTAGTCTGGAATATAACCTTGAGCAGTCGGGCGTTTGCAGTTATGTAGTACTCTTCGATAGCGTCCTGGATGGCTCCGACAATTGTGAGTCCGGCCACCAACATGACGATACCACCGACAACGATTAGTGTAGGATTCATACCGTCAAAAAATCTAACCCCGTTTTTGCTTAGAAGATTAATGAGTGCAGCCGACAAAGTTATAGCTGCCGTTGCGCAAATCTGTCGGAAAAAAGGCGGTATGCTGTGGCGGGCTAGGTATAGCAGCAGGCGGTCTACGGTTACGCCAATAATGAAGGTGACCAGTATAACCCGCCAGTTAGTGGAAAACATTAACGTCACGGCAGCGGCGATAAGACCATTACCGACAGATATCAGCCAGCCCGGGTATACAATGGGCTCTTTTAGGATGTTTTCTAATTCTTTTTCGGCCCTTTTTAGATCGTAGTGACCCTCGCGGATATGAAAGATTAGCCGTTGAACTAACTGAACTGTCATATTGTTGATATCGCGCATAGAGACTGGGCGCATAAGCGTCAATGGCTCGTACTCAATTCCACGGAGTTGCGATAACATAATAAGATTGGAGCTTATATCCATGTGTACTGGCCGCTCACAATACGTTTCGGTAATGTCTAGGGCTTTTGACACTACTGCATTTGCGGGCACGCCCATAGACAATAGTAAGTCGCTGGCCGTCATCGCTAGGCGTAAAGCGCGCAGATTAGGTGTTAGGGTTTCTCCGACTTTTTCAATTTCGGGTATTGCAGAGTCGGTAATGCCACCGACTTCTTCATGTTGGGATTGTCTTTGACGAAGGCTAGGTATAAGTTTCATCTAATTCAAAGTATACTCGTCTTACGCAAAATCGTTTACTCTCAGTGTAAATCTGAATCAGCGAAAACTATCTGCTCTGCTGTATTATCGAAAACAAGCAGCACAGAAGCTAGCAGGTCGTCTATTCGAATGTTTAGATGTAGCTGAGCACTACTACTAGCGACCGGTATATTTATCAGAATAGGGTTGTCGGGGCACTAGGTCAGGAGTTACCTTTTTAGTAACACCTTACTGCGGCGTTGCGATAGTGGCGCATCGACGTATGCGTAACTAACGTCAGTGTGCGACAACGATCGAACGTCCTGTTCTTGGCGCGAACACCACCAGGCTCCAACATGCAGGTTAAGTTTACGTGCCTTACGAACAAGTTCTGGCGTAATGTACTTACCGTCCGGATTATAACCACGCATACCATTGTCGGCAGCCCATTGCAGACCTTCGTCTGTAACTTCATCTACAAGTAATTCGTGGACTGTTTGGTCCGGCATTGCTTCAATTGAACGAAGTAATTGTTCGCGGTCAAACGAAGAGATGACAAGTCTGTGACGCCAAGGGATAGTCAATCTATATCTTGCTTTACGGCTACGATCAACGGCCCAACCTGTACTTATCATTAGGTCTGCAATATGTCTAGGAAGTTCTGCTTCTGTTGATTTAATTTCTAGGTGCAAATAAGCAATATCTTTGTATGAATTAAGAAAGTCTTCTAATGAGGGAATGCGCTGATTGGCAAAGGACGGCGAAAACCACGAACCGGCATCAAGCTTTGAAAGTTCGGTATAGCTCATGTCGGCGACTCGACCGGTGCCGTTGGTGGTTCTTTCGAGTGTCACGTCGTGGATGATTACTGGCACACCGTCGCGGCTCAATTGGACATCGAACTCGATGTCACGATAACCGCGCTCAATTGCTAGATCAAAGGCAGAAAAGGTATTTTCGGGTGCTTCACTCGAGTAACCACGATGGGCAATTAGGAGCAATCGTCTAAACATAACCGATACTATAACATAGTATCGGTCAGAAATAGCGAATTAAATTTGAACTATTTCGACGGCTGGCTGAGTATTGTAGTCGAAGCAAGTACAATCTATGATAGAAATTTTCATTTATTGCTTTGCGTACGGTGAGTTATAAAGAAAATCGTGGCCGTATTGTTTGATTGAGTGCAGTTGTAATGCTAGAGACGGGCTGCCCCACTTCGAGCTTTTTGGCTTCGTTCCAATCTTTTACGCCAGCCGCGAACATGGCAATACGCAGTCCGCGTTTCCAGTTTTCGATTACGGCAATGACTGATTCTGCAGATGTTATGGCTGGTTCCAAAAATGGCGATGCCGCAGAGAACAGGTCAGCTCCTAGTGCACGGGATTTCAGTCCATCCAGCGGGCTTCGTACGCCACCGCTGGCGACGATAAAAGCGTTTGGCGCATGTTTTCTGACCAGAGTAAAAGTGTCAGCCGCATCTTGCTTCTCCAGGCCGATGCGCTGGCTGCCCACTCCCATGGCCACGCCGCACTGCTCGGCCGCCAGCGCCAGATTGGTGTTGATGGCGCGTCCGTGCTCCGAGCCACCTGTCATCGACCCAATGATGAGTGGTACCGCCAGGGTCTTGTCGCACAGGCTAACAGACGTATCGACATCATCGAGCGATGCCTCCGGTAGTGCAGTGTATGGCAGTCGATAGCCATCAAAAACCGAACCAGACGCCTGTGCCGCCTGCGACCCCTGTGATCTGAGGTCCAAGCATAGCCGGATATGGTCGCCCTTGCGCCGCTCAATGTCCTTGAAATTATTGCCTATGCTCACACTTGGACGTCCCCCAGCTATATTTTACTGGCAAAACCTGTTGGCGATTCGTCCTTTGGGGCGACGTGTTTGCGACTACGTAGAAGTTTTTGGATAATTTTGCCTACCAGCGCCATTGACAGCAAGATAATGCCGACGACGATCGCCACCAGGTAGCTGTGACTCAGGCCGTTGCCAATCTCAGTTGCGACGCTCGGGGGCAGTGCCGTAAGTGGTCCGTCTCCATCAGTAGGTGGGTGCAGTAGTAATAATCCAGCGATTGCCCCCAGCGGGCTGACGGCCAGCAGTAATATGCCGGGGCTTACCAGGCGGCCCCAGCCGGCGCTGAAAAGAATCATTGTAGACATGAATATAATAGTCAAAACAGTCGACCACAGTAAGCCAATCTTCAGTGCTTCATGTGTAGATTTGGTGAATACCCCCAGTAGTGATGCCTGCTGGGCAAACTTTTGCTGTTCGGCAGGGTCCTTGGTCATGTCGGCCGCAGCGCCCTTGAGGCCCTTGTCGTAAATCGGTTCGGTGAGCTGTCGAAATATCGCAATTCGCAAATCCTTGGGGCCGAGCGTCATGGCATCATGCTTTGATATACTGAGCCATGGAAATTGTTCTATGGGAGTTACCTTATCGCCGGGCGTGGCGGCCGCTTTCAGTCGGAATTCATCGATTCCCTTGGCATCGTCCAGTCCGTCTTTGCTGAACAGGCCCGCTACTATAGTCGCCGACAAAGTAGTCGCCCGGTCTCTCTCGGTCAGAGCGGCGAGATTGAAGAGCAATAAACTTGAGCCCAAAGTGACTAGCGTCAGAAGACCAAATACCCACTTCAGGTCAACGTGCCAGTAGGGACGGGCCCTCTCTGTTTTTGGTTGTGTAGCCATAAGCATTATTGTATCACGTACAGCACGCGCCGAGTGGGGGTATTATGTCAGGAGGTCTATGTACCCCTTGTTAATTTTACGGGGCTCCAGCCACGTTACTTCGCGAGCACAACCGTACTGACCTCACGGGTGCCGAAGTGGCCTGCTACTGGGAGGGTTCCTAATTTTCTTAGTATGGGCTGGTATGCGATGGCCAATTTTTCCGGGAAGCCAGCTGCAAAGGCCCAGTCTGTAAGCTGCCTAGTACCAAGCTCGTCGCTCGCAGGACGTGCTAGTGAGCGCACGATCAGCATACCGTTCTCTTTCAATAATTCGTAGGCGTTTGTTATGCCCATTTTTATGTCTTCGGACGTAGTGTGTCGAGCTCCGGTACACAGGATGACGTCAGCGACGTCTGCCGCCTCGTTGCGGGATCTTCTATATTTGATGATCTCGTTCGTTGCTGTCGTTACGCTGCCTACCTTTCCTATGTATAACTTCCCGGTTATGAAAGTATTCGAAGTGCCTCTTCCATAGTATGCATTGTACGTACTCTTCAACACCTTGTTGGTAAATGGTAGACGCACGATGGGGCTGTATGTAAATGGGTTATTGCCTTTGTCCACAAACGCGAGCTGGTCACCTAGATAACTACGTGATGCCAGACAGGCGCCAAGGTCGAGTACCAGTGAAGGTGGACGTGCCAATGCAAGTAGGTCGTTGTCTATAGTAACAACTTCAGGATAAATACGGATAGCATTCTTGGCTCGTTGTGGCTTAGGTTGATTGTCGTGAGCTACGAAGTAGCCGGCTGTAAATCCTTGGAAATCATAGATTCGCCCAGGCTTCGTGCCGTTATCGATGGCTGCTCGGGCTATAGCTCGAGCGACCTTACCGTCAGTGTATGAGTATTCTCCATACAACTTGACCTGTTGTCTGTCGGTATAGGGCTCGTGTGCGCCCAGTGTGTCGCCATCTGACAAGCCGGAAACGGCCGCTGGCAAAAAATTGGTCACAAATTCGCGCTTGTCCATGCCTGATAATTCCTCGAGGCCGACTTGTCGGATCAGTTCTTTTACGTCTATTGTCATAGGCGTATTTTATAACTATGGACCTATAGGTGCAATTATTACGGTAGGTCTATTGAGTATATGTTAACCATTAGTAGTATTATGTATATATTGAGTTTTGATTGCGTACGGGCGGCGGGGCATAGGACCGAACCTCGTGATGCAGTTTTTAGATGGATGATATGCAAAAATTCAGATGGAAAACTACAATATGATTACCGTAGAAGATTCGCCACCTCCTGAAATGCCAGAGGTAAATCAACCGGAACAGGCAGGCCGCAATTCAACGCCTCCGAACATGGACGCGCCGCCACACATGCGTACGTGGGGTCGGCTGCTTATGTGGGGCTTGGTGGCAACGATATTGACGCTGTTGGGCGTCTGGGCTTTCTGCTCTATTTTCCTATCCCATCTCACGGTTGGACGCCTGACTTCGTCGTCCCGTATGAGCGATGCGTCATTGTCGACGATGCTGGATAAACAAGCCCGAGATTATCGACTAACTATAGTCTACCCAGATAAGACGTCGCGGCAATTTTCGCTCGACAAACTTGGCCTTACGGTGGATAGTAGTGCATCAGTCGAGGCGACGCGGAAGCGGCAGCATGAATGGGGAAATCGTTTGAAATGGTGGCAACCGGTCAGGGCCATCGAGGTTGTGAAGGTAAATAATGCCGTACTTAACGCCTTCGTGGCGACAGAAGCGACTGTGACTATCCAGCCACCGCTCGACGCAGTACTAAAAATAGAAAAGGGTAAGATTCGTATTACAGATGCCGTGGCAGGGAAGCGGTATAGTTTGACCGAGCCGCAACAGAGTTTGTTGTCATCGGCCAGTGATCTTCGGACCGACCCCCTGAAACTCACGGCTACTCGCGTCGCTCCGGCTTTGACGGCTGGCACCTTGGCGCCCTACAAAACCAGCTTAGAAAAAATCATGGGTCAGCCGGTGACATTTACAGTTGGCGGCGCTTCGGTTACGCCATCGCCCGACGACATCGCGACATGGCTAGAGATTACTCCGGATGTTAAATCAAAGAAGGTTGATATCACTGTCAACAGCGGTAAGGTTCTGCAATATATCGACACCATGGCGGCGGCTAGAATTCGTCCCGCCAAAGCTCAAATAAATATACTGAAGGCCGACGGAACTACCAATGAGGTTGTTGCTGGTGTCAATGGAATAGACGTCATCAACAAGGCGAGCTCTGCTGCAACAGTTGCCAAGACGCTGATGGACGGCGCTGGGATAAAAGTGTCGCTCGATGTAAATTATGAACCCTTCAGGGTGATCAATACTAATTCCTATGACAAGTGGATTGAAGTAGATCTGACACACAAAACTATGTATGCCTACGAAAAAAATAACTTGGTCAAAACCGACCTCGTGTCAGCCGGTGCGCCGGCGACGCCGACCGTGACCGGCCAGTATGCCATCTATGCCAAATACGACCAACAGGACATGCGCGGCAACAATGTGGATGGCAGCAAGTATTTTCAGCCACACGTCCGCTGGATCAGCTATTTTTACAAGGATTACGCCGTTCATGGCAACTACTGGCGTCCACTGAGCTATTTCGGTAACATCAACAGCTCGCATGGTTGTGTGAGTCTGGTCGAAAGCGAAGCCGCCTGGATGTACAATTGGGCCCCCATCGGCACGCCTGTTATTGTCCACAAATAGTAGCTACGGAAAGGCACTAGACGCGTTTTATGACAGCGTAGGGGGCCTTCATAAGGCTATTTTGGTGGACTATCAATTTTTCTTTTGGCGGTTTTGCACCGGGAGTATCCTGAATGCTTTTGTAGCTCTCGAGCGCTCGCCCAAGGCTAGAGTAGTGAGGCGCTTTCTCGAAATGTTGCGAAAGGTGGCTGCTCTTGCTAGCGGTGGCGCGGACTGAGCCCTTTAGACGGGCAATTGCAAACACGACATGTCTTTCCTTGAGATCTGCAAATAGCTTGTCGAGCATTTTGCCGGCGGTTGAATCTATGGAGGTAATTGTCTCAGCATCCCACAGAAACCACTTGATGGGTTCATCGGCCGTGTCAATCAAATGGAGAACACGATCTCTAAAAAAGTTAGCGTTTGCAAAGTACAGCGGCGCATCAAAACGATACATCAATAGGCCAGGGACGATTGTTGTGTGTGGCGGACGCTCCATGTCACGTATCGAACCATTTTCTGCTACTCCAAGCACCGCGTCGTAGGGCAGGGCGCTCTGACGAATCAGGTTGGCTATCGCTAAGGATACGGCCAGCAGCAATCCCTGCATTATTCCCAGTATCGCCACCCCCAGAACTGTCGCAATAGCTAGCAATGCTTCTGTGCGCCAAGCATGCCAGATAGAGACCAGCTCTCCGAAGTTAAACAACCTGGATATAGCTGATATTATGATAACCGCCAGGGCGCAAAGCGGCAGTTCATGCAGATAGGGCGCTAGAAAAACTAGAGTAATGGCAATAGCGAATGCTCCGAATAGTTGAGAAAACTGAGTGTGGGCTTTGGCCGCATTATTGACAGCCGTTCTTGTACCGGTAGCAGTAACTGGAATACCGCCAAATATACCCGATGTTACATTGGCAACACCTAAACCAATTAGATCTTGTCTAGTATCGACGGTTTCGTTATTTTTGTCAGCAAAGGAACGTAACGTCGAAATGGCACTCACGTAACAGATCACCATTATAGCCAGCGAAGGAATGACAAGATTTTGAACATCCAAGAGTTTGACACCATTCAAACTCGGAATTGGCAGCCCGGTGGGTATATCACCGATAGTTAGTATGCCGTGATTACTCAAGTTGAAGATTGCTGAGACCAGTATCGCACCGATTAATATTACTAAGGACGACGGCATTTTTGGATATTTCAATTCGAGAACGATTATTGACGCCATTAGGAAGATGCTAAAACCTATTGTCGCCAAACTCGCCGAGCCAAGATGGCTGATAGAGTATGAAACGTTGCTAATAAAATTTATAGTATTTGGCGAAGTAATCCCAATCAATTTTGGAATTTGAAAAACGATAACAGTAAGTGCTAATCCGGCCATATATCCGAGCAAAATAGGCCGTGACAGGAACTCAGCGATGAAACCTATGCGCGCCACAACTCCTATCAAACATGCAATTCCAACTAGAATTGCCATGATCGCTACCAATGCTGCGGCCGTAGCGGCATTGCCGTGCGCAAGTGGAAATATTGCCGCCCCCGTCAAAGCCGCTACGGCCGCGTCGGGACCTAATATCACCTGTCGTGAGGACGAAAACAGCGCAAATACAATCATAGCGACTAGCGCTGCGTACAGACCGGCGGTAAGCGGGGCACCCGCTAGCTGAGCGTAAGCCATAGACTGAGGAATAGTCACGGCCGTGACGGTAATGCCTGCAATAATGTCACGTCGTAACCAGGCTCTATTGTATGTTTTCGTAGTTTTTAACAGCGGCAAACTAATGTTAAGCCGCTTAATTTGGTTATGCATATATCAACAGTATATACCAATCATACCCACAAAATATCTATCATATTTCGGGATGTCGACTAAGGCGATGTCTTGTCTTCGAGTAGCTCGTCGATCTTGCCCAAAAGATCGTTCAGTCTCGTATCACTTTTGACAAAATAATACGCCGGAAGGTATTCGGTAACTTTGACAACAATACTGTCCTTGGCCTCCAGATTGGTCAAGAGAATCACCTTGGCTGTTTTTCCCCACGCGTCTTTGCGCAATTCCTTTAGCGTGGTCAGGCCGTCCATCATCGGCATCACGATATCGAGCAGGATCAAGTCAGGTTTTTCGGTTTTGGCCTTGGCTAGGCCAATCTGGCCGTCTTGAGCGTGGAGCACCTCATATTTAAGCCTTAACTTGTCGCGTAGAATGCGCACGTAGGCTAATTCGTCCTCAATGAGCAAGATTGTCTTCATATTATGCCTCCACTTTCTGTTTGACAGACGTATCAAAGGGTAGGGTGATATTAAAGGAAGAGCCCACATCTTCTTTGCTTTCTATTGATATGTGTCCGCCCCAGCCTTCTACGTATGATTTGACGAGGTACAGGCCCAGTCCTGAGCCTCCGGTGTTGCTAGCGGCGGCCTTTTTGGTACGATAAAATTTGGTAAATAGTTGGCGTTGGTCGTCTTCTGAAATACCGCTGCCAGTATCGACTACACTTATCAGAAAGCCGCCCGCGTCATTTCTGTCGACCACGACCGCTACACTACCCAAGGGCGTGTTGTATTCGATCGCATTTGCAACTAGATTCTCAATAACCTCTCGCAGTCTGAGAGGATCTATTAAAACCGAGGGTAGCTTAGCGTCGTTTATCTGCAACTTCAGCTCTATTTTCTTCTTTAGTGCCATTATACTGAGATCTTCGAGGGTATCCTTGGCAAGTTCTGCGATATTCGTTGGCTCCGGCTTGTCATTGACCATACCCTGGTCGATGTGGGCAATTGACAACAGGCTCCGTACTAGGTTCAGGATTCGTTCATTGTTTTTCCGGAGTTCCTCGAAGTAGACTTTGGTCTGTTTCGGCATTTTCTGCATATATTCATCTGTGCTGAGAACCTCAAGATACCATTTGACGATACCTAGCGGCGTTCGCAACTGGTGTGATGCTATAGATATAAATTCACTTTTGGCCTTGTCGACTTCTTTTTCTTTGGTTATGTCACGAAATATTTCTATGACACCGATCCTCTTTTCGCCAAGTATAATCGGCGTAACATTGATAGCTATGGGAATGCGAGATTTGTCATTCCTTACAAAATAATACATAGGAATGGTCTGTGTATTTGTCGACAGGTTGGTCGGGACTAGTTGTTTATCGAGTGACAACGGAAGACCTTGCTCGTCCTCCAGAGGTAGACTCGTGATTATATGGCCAATACTATCTTTGAATTTCCAGCCAAGCATAGTCTCAGCCGCTTTATTCATGACGATGATCTTTTCGTCGTTATCGATTGCCAACAAGCCATCGCCAATACTATTGAGCATGGCTTCATCTTTGGCTTTTTCAATCTCAATCGTTCCCTTAGCCACCTCTAGATCTTTCATGAGGTTCATTAAGGCTAATTTTGATTCTTCGAGCTCTGCGTTTGCTATTTCCAGTTTCTTGTTAGCTTTTTTGGTCTCTGTAACATTACGATGAATCACGGTTGCCCCGACGATTTCGCCATTTTCTATGATCGGCAAGACATTGATCGAGATATCGATTATCTTGCCCCCTTTGGTAATCCTGCTGGTTTCGTATCCCTCGAATTTTTTACCCTTACGTATCCTATCAAGGATGGTTTTTATTTCGTGTTTATTATCTTCTGGTACCATCAACATTATGGACTTACCGATAATCTCCTGCTTTTTGTAGCCATACATTCGCTCGGCGCTTTTGTTCCAGGTTCGGATAATTCCATTCATGTCTTTACTAAAAATAGGATCTTCGACTGATTCTATGACTAGTTGTGCCCGTTTGGCTTCGTCGTCCAATTTCTTTTGGTCACTAATGTCACTAAAGATGACAGCAAAGCGATCGGCCTCTATCGGCCAGGCGTATGCACTAAATGTCCTGCCTAATGAGGCGGATGTACTCTCAAAGTGGGCGCTCTTGCCAGTACGGACGACATTGCCGTATTCAGTAATCCAGGAGGTCTCAAGTCGAGGAATGACTTCGTTCACTGTCCTTCCGGCAAGCCCTTCGATCGGGATGTCGGTATGTATGGCAAAAGCTGAGTTAACCTGGATAAAACGAAAGTCGATCGGCTTACGGGCCTCATCGTAGATCATTTCGCAATAAGCAAAAGCTTCGTCCATCTTATCGATGATCATTTGATAATCAAGGAGCTCTCCTGGAATAACCGGATCATTCTGGGCAGAGTTTACATTTTTAAAAAGTTTATTTGACATGGAACCGCGCCGATCTGGCAGGTGTTAGCCCACCGTATTCGTTAGACTCCTTCCGTAACTCACTTTGTAGCTACGGGCCGGGGTAGATTACGGGTCTATTAGAAGTATGCTCGCGGTCGGATGGGGCGTCAAGGCGCAGGAACCCGTTGTCGATAATTCTGTAGTGCTTCGTCGACTTATGTGGTCTACAGAGAGTTTTCTATAGCTGTACGGATTATGCCAGACATGACTACTAAGCGTTGGGCTGCTTCGGCATCAGCAACGACCTCTGTTTGACTAGCTGCGACGGACAGTCCATCGACAATGCCGATCAATTGATTCTGGCTGTATTTGACAACCAAGGGGTATTCAACGTCCGTTGACGTTGCTACTGCAAGAGTACGAAGGCCTGCAATAGTTGGGAATGGTAACAACGTACCATGTGTGGCAACGTCTTGTAGCTCTTGTGGATTATCGAATCTGACGTCAAAGCCAGGTTTAAACCAGTGTTTCTTCGGATTAGGTACAATATGCATGGGCCTAATTATACCAATCATATCCCAAAACTCGGATTTTCTGGCGATGTATCAGTGAGGCGAAATATTTCTTCTCCGAGTGAATCATATCCGTAGATATGATGAGTGAGGAAAGGAATATTTTGGCCGCTGAGACTCGGCAGAAATACCGGGTTTTGGGGTATGATTGGTATATATAACGGGCAGGCCTAGTAAAAGAAAAATTAATTTTGCTTGATTTGCAAAGAGCAATTGTTATGCTTTTTGGTTTAGGATAGGGACTAAGCCGACGTTTGTAAATAAACCCGACAACTACCCGCGCCCTTCCCGGCCACAAGCATATTAAATTTCACGACCGTACTCCCGGTACGCTCGTGAAATTTAATATGCTTGCAGCAGGGAATCATCACGGCTATTTGTCGGGTTTATTTACAAACGTCGACTAAGTCGTGCCGGGCTGCAGAATCGAAATGCGGTTGTCCTTGGTGTCTATGGCTGAAATCCATAGACCGACGTCGGGGATCATTTGGGGCTCGTCGGTGTGATTGTCGCTTTGATCCATCTCACCCAGGATTTTGCCGCCTGCAGCTACCACCGCCTCCATGTCGTCGACGGACACGACTACCGACGGCGCTTGAGACAGCGGGTTATCGGTTTTTTGTTTCTTGTGAGCTTGATACTGACGTGGACTTTCTACGGGGAGCCAAAGGTTTTTGCTTGCACGGCTGGCGAGCCTCTGATAATCTCGAAATGGGTGTAGGGCAAGAGATTACAAGTTATGGAGGTGAGTATGTCTGCAAATGTCAGTGAAAAGTCGACCAAGCCAGAGATTTGGGCGGCATATAAAGCGCTGCTTGAGGAGTTTCAGGCTGGGCCAGTGACCGCTTCTAGTGGCAATACCGACCTGGACAAACTCGGGTCATCCCTGGAACATTCCAAGACTGATCTGATTGCTAAATTTGAAGCGGCAAAAGCAACTATTGCCAGCGCTGCCGACGATTACGTGATTGCCCAGCAAACTCTCGCCAAGCGCAAAGCCGAGGTAATAGCCGAGCTTGAGCAATCCAAAACCAGTCTGCAAGCAACAATTGATC
>JAYTAB010000014.1:0-31711 GCA_043737735.1 Candidatus Saccharimonadota bacterium
GTCGCTTCCCGGAATATCATAAGTATTCCTCAGAAAATCGATAAAACCAGTTTTCCTCGTATCTCCACGACTGTTGTTCATCTGAGGATCTATAATACGCTTAGCAACTTCGGTTACCATTAACGTTTCTGGATCTCGTAGATTAATGAGCACTGATAATCGATAATTGTTGCTCTGCAGCTGGCTCGCCACTCTACCGATAGCAATTTGGCTGTCTTCATCAAGATATCGTCGGATACCGAAACCCTCAAGTTTGCGGCCGTTGAGTCTATGCCGAATTTCCCGATTAGCCGGCGCCAAGTCAGTTCTTGGTCCAGTCCTTGGAAAGTTGCCGTTATAACCCATAAGTCTCCCTCTTCGTTAATAAATGCTACCTCTACATAGCATATAAGTATAAGCGTACGTGTCAATGATCTCGATCCGGTAGTATGAGCACCCCGCCAGGAGCCGACACGAGTACACGTAGCATTGACGGCACAATCACTATACAATAAGGTCATGTCACCAAAACTCAAACGAATTGGCACCGATATCGCCGGATACGGCTTGATTCTGCTCGGCGTCTTGTCGGGGTGGCTGCCAGGTCCTGGTGGCATACCACTGATACTGGGCGGCCTGGGACTGCTGTCAATCAATAACGAATGGGCACGGCGGCTGCGCGATTGGCTCGTCAAACACGGCGGCAATTTCATACAGCGTTTGTTTCCGAAGCATCCTTTTGTACAGGCGGCTTATGACCTGCTGGCGCTTTTGTTACTCGGAATAGTGGCATGGCTCGCCTGGCAACACGCCGCGATCTGGCAGCTAAGCCTGGCGATTGCCCTGTTCTGTATCACGCTAGTGATCGCCGGCATGAACCGCGACCGTTTGGTGAGACTAAAACAAAACGTCAAACGCTAGACCTCGTATACTAGCCATTACTCGGCGGATTCGTCAGACTCGATGACCGGCATGATCGACTCGCCGTAGAGATGTAATTCTTCGAGAGCATAGCGCTGATTTTCGGTCAGGTTGTCGGCGAGAGCAATTTCGTCTATGCGCTTGAAGTACTTCGCCAGACGACTATTCTGTGCCCTGTCCAGCAATCGCTGCTTGCAGAATTCGTCCCACGCCTGGCGCTCGTCCGAAGACAGCATTTTGGGATAATTGCGAGCTTTGTATAGCGGCATCAAGGCTTGCAAGCGTTTATCCTTGAAACTTGCCAGGGAAATACTGCCGAGTTTATCGGGGATCGTTTGTCGAACTAGCCGCATCGTCTGTTTGTCTGGATTTGGGATAAATCCTTCGTACAGCTGACCGTCGACCGCCTGCGGATCGCCAAGCTTATCGGCCTGACTGTAATAATCTGACCGATCTGATTCAACTCGCTCTTGAGCTTTGATGAGCCTGTCAATCAAACCTGGGGCGGATTTGAGCTTGTGCAGATTGGCCTGCACCTCTTCGACCGTCAGATGCAGGCGCTCCTGCACTGGCGTGTTGCTCAGGATACCCATAGGCGCAATCGCCGGGCATTTGTTGAACTTCAGTGCCTTCACTGGCAACTTGATATGCTCCGGATCGCGGCTGAACTTGGCACATTCCAGCAGTTCGTCAGCTGACATATCCTGAAACTGAGCCGGATCGTGTCGCAGATCATAGACATAGCCGCTCGATGCTCTGTCGTCCTCGCCCAGCAGATACACAGCCGTAGTGTGCAAAAACTCGGACGAATAGCGGCCCGAGGTGTAGAGAAATGGCTGATTGCTCCGGGCGAACTCGGCGAGTTTGCCCTTGACGTCGTTTTTGCCACGAAGCTGAAATAGATAATCAAACAGGCCTGGTTGCTTATCTCGTATGAGTTTAGCGACCGATATTGTGGCCAGCACATCATTCAGCGCATCATGGGCGTTTTCGTGATCGAGACCATTGAGCTGGGTCATGTGCTCCAGACGATTCGTCGGCTTGCCTTCGGGCGTAAAGGGCCACTCGATACCTTCCGGCCGCAACGCTCGGGTCATCCGGACGACATCGAGCAAATCCCAGCGCGAGCAGTCGTCAGCGTATTCCCACTCGTAGGCATCGTAAAAATTACGGTAATGCAAATAGCGCATGAACTCATCATCAAACCGCACTGTGTTGAAACCAGCAAATATCGTACCCGGCTGGACAACTTCTTCATAGAAAACCTTCAGGAATTCAGCTTCGGTCAGGCCATCAGCCATAGTCGATTGCGGCGTGATACCAGTAATCATAATGGCACCCGGTTCCGGAACGACATCGGGCGTCAGTTTGATGAGCAGGTCTACTGGCTCGCCGATAGGGTGCAGATCCATGTCGGTCCGCTGGCCAGCAAACTGCATAATACGAGCCTCGCGGGGGTTCAGCCCGGAAGTCTCAAGATCATAAAAGAAATAATTGGCAGCTCGATTAATCATGGATACTTACCAGTGTAGCATGGGCTAATACGTATTCTAGTAGGTCATCTCGTACAACGAGCCGATGTGGATAATCTGGCCCGGTTCGATGCCTTGGCGCAGCAGAGCGTGCATGATGCCCATTTTTTTCATGATATCGCGCAGGCGCTGAACGCCTTCTTCGTTGTCAAAGTCGGTGCGAGCAGCAAATTGTTCGATTTTCGGTCCGGTGACCAGGAAACCACCTTCTGTAGGCATGACACTCCATGGGATGCTCTCGGCGGCTGGCAGGCGCAAAATCGGCACAGTGTCCTTGGCTTCGGCGATTTCGACGACCTTGCGCCGTTCAGTGACGATGGCACGGACGGCGTACAGAAGTTCGCGCAGACCGGTTTTGGCGACAGCTGAGATAGCATAAACGGGGACGTCCTCGGGGACAACGGCCTTCAGCTGGGCTATTAGGTCGGCGACGATGTCATCATCGAGCCCCTCTATTTTGTTGAGGACTACGACTTGCGGGCGCGAACTGAGGTCGATTTCATAAGCGGCCAGTTCGTCCTGTATGACCTGGTAGGCTTCGGCAACATTGTCCTGATAGGCATCAATCAAATGAAGAATAACGGCAGTGCGCTCGATGTGACGGAGGAATTCATGTCCCAGCCCCTTGCCCTCGGCAGCACCTTCGATAAGTCCCGGTATATCCGCGAACAGCAGGCTCGAACCCTTGTCAATATCGGCGACACCAAGATTCGGTCGCAAGGTGGTAAATGGATAATCGGCAATTTCTGGGCGAGCGTTGCTGATGACGCTCAGGAGTGTAGATTTGCCGGCATTCGGCAGCCCGACAAGCCCGACGTCGGCGATCATCTTGAGTTCCAGCAAAGCTTCGAGCTCCTCGCCAGGTTCGCCCTTTTCGGCAAAAGCCGGGGCTTGTCGGCTCGAGCTGGTGAAGTGGGCGTTACCAAATCCACCCTTACCTCCCTTGGCGATGATGGCTTCTTGGCCGTCTTCTGTCAGATCAGCTAGTACCGCGGTGCCTTCGGCGTTCATAACGATCGTACCGACTGGAACTTGCACGAGCATGTGCTTGCCGTTGCGACCGTGTTTGTTGTTGGTTCCACCGGGATTACCGGGGTCAGCCTTGAGTTCGCGTTGGTAGCGGAAGGCCGCCAGCGTGTTGTGATTGCGGCTCGCCACAAACACGACGTTGCCACCATGTCCAGCATCACCGCCGTCCGGGCCGCCCTTGTCGATGAACTTTTCCTGGCGGAAACTCATCTTGCCATTGCCACCGTCGCCAGCACTAATAAATACTTTTGTCTTATCTATAAAATTCATGTTGTACTAAGTATAACACTTCCGGCGGAATACCGGGCCTTAACCGATTCCAGACACTATTGGTAGATATAATGTTCAAACTTAGTGGCGCTGACGAAGTCGGAAGTTGTGCCGGCGCGACCCCAGCCTGCTAGACCGTTCATGTCGGAATATTTGATCATCGTACCGTCGGCCGAGACTGCCTCGACAACGGCGACGTGGCCTTCGGCGCCGCGATCTGACTGGCCGATTGCACCAGCACGGGGCACGGAACTGACAGTCCAGCCACTAAAGTGGGCGCCGTTGTCCCAGGTATTGGCATTACCCCAGTTGGACGGGACGGAGATGCGACCGGCGACATACCAGGTGCAATATCCATATGCATAGGCATTGTTGCCGTAGATTGGCGCCGAACCGAAGGCGAAGCCACCGCCGGATGACGACGTAGTACGCACAGGAGCGGCAGCGGCCGTGATACTACCACCTGGAATGATGATTCTTTCGCCGATCTTAAGTGACGTCAGTTCGACATCGTTAAAGGCTACAATTTCGTCTTTGCTAGCCCTAAATTTACTGGCCAGACTCTCCGGTGTGTCACCCGTTTTGACTACATAAACAACACCGGAAACACCGGCCGGCGGAATTGACAATGTTTGGCCGATGGTCACTATGTTACCTGATAAATTGTTGGACCATTTGATACTGTCAGAGGTAACATTGAATTTCGCAGCGACAACTGCAACATTATCACCGGCTACGGCGACGTACGTCTGAATATCTTTTTTGCTTTTCAAGGCGGTGCTCACGACCTGCGGTTTGGAAACGATACTGGCAGTAGCCGGAGCAATGGTCAGCTCGATGTTCATCGAGGCAGCTTGGTTAGCGACAGCGACGGCCTCCGACAAAGCGCTCATACTAGCGACGCTCGAGGCAATATCAGCCGAAGATACTTGGTCGAGCGGGTTGGCTACGGAATGCGCCGAACTGGCTGCTAGTGCCGATGAGCGCAGCGTACCATCGCCCGAGCCACCGGTCTGATGACCGGCGAGGACAAAGGCCGCCACGCCAAAAAGCAGAATGGCGTTGAAGCCAAGTAGGCCATAACGAACGACGCGGCGGCGAATAGACTTCCGACGTAGCCCGCGTCCAATTCTACGATAGACTCCAGTAGATTGCACGGCTTCTAACGGCAAATGGGAGGTCACCGATTGCATATGTGTGTTGCTAATATAATCTCCTAGGTAGCCCTGCCGAACGCCAGACATCTGATGTCCGACCACTCCGACCACCGGGCGCCGCTACTACGACAGTTATAGCTAAATTGTATGATTATGGACAAATTAAAATGTAGTTAGGCTACCACTATATTGTATCAAATATCACGCAATACTCAAGCCAATAGCCTAGAGAGGCACCGGATCACAAGTTGCAGAGCTTGTGGCAATACTGTTTGGCAAGAGCATCGTGCTCTTCGATAGTTCTCGAAAAGTACGTATTGCCGTCATCACCAGACACGAAATACAGCCAATCGGTGCCGGCCGGATGAGCTATGGCGCTCAGAGAACTCTCCGATACGTTACTGATGGGGCCCGGTGGCAAGCCCTTGTGCATCAGGGTGTTGTATGGAGAATCATACGTCAGCGAAGGCTTCTGACCGGCGGCGATCGAACCGTAAAACGCTGTGACATCCGACCCGAGTGGCATGTCGACCTGCAGGCGTTTCAGGAAAACTTGAGCCGCTTGAGCTCTGTCGCTACCGCGAGAGACTTCTTGCTCGACAATCGACGCCAGCGTGACCGCCTGGTAGACACTCAGCCCCTTTTTGGCATACAAAGCGCGCAAATCCGGCGTGAGCTTGTTGGACATTTCAGTGAGTGACTGCTCGATAATGCGCTTGGGATCGGTGGAAGCGCTTTTCTGATAGGAATCGGGGTATAGGAAGCCCTCGAGCGACGCTCCGGACGGTTTGTCGCTCAGCGCGGCATGACTAGCGTAGCTGGCCGGATTCAACGCGGCATCGACAGCAAAGGGGTCAAATTTGGCCTTGATGAATGTTTCTCGTATCTGTGATAGTCGGACGCCCGGCAGTATCGTCACCAGGTCAACGGCTACTTTGCCATCGGCAATCTGAATGGCGATGTCTGCGGCACTCTGGGATGGCGTGAACTTGTAGGTTCCGGCTTGCAGCTTCGTTCCGAGTGAGTGATTGCGCACATAACGCTCAAAGGCCCAGACTTGCCGGATCAACCCATGCCGTTTCAGATCACTGGCGATAGTCGATACCGTGGCGTCAGCCTCAACCGTGACAACCCTCTGATCAGACGCCTGGTCGGATGAACTGCTGACGGGTTTCAGATTGGCGTCATAAATATGCCGCACCACAACCACGCCTACGGCGAGGAGTAATAATAGAAACAGCGCCGTGTAGAGCAACCGCTTCGGCCAGTGTCGTACCCGGGAGTACATTGAATATTCAGCCATGTTGCTCCTCTATTGATCCTTCTACAGATCCTCGTGTTGATTCCGATGCTGATTTCATGTGTGATTCCTTCAAATAGTCTTCTAGTATATACGTTGCGGCCAAAGCATCGACGTCCGCCTTGGCATACGGCTTACCGCGCTTGCCACCTTTGCCTCGACCTTGGAGTTCAGCCTCGGCTTTGGCCGACGTCAGCGCCTCGTCTATCCAGTATACCGGAATTTGCAGGCCAGCTGTAGCCAAACCGCTGACGAGCGTAGCACCGAAGTCACGAGTGTGCGCAGTCTGCGCGGTTTCCTGCCCAGACATACCACGCGGCAAACCGATCACTACCCAAGCGGCGTCTTCCGTTTTGCATAGATCAATAATGTCGCCTATGAAATGTTCTGGGTGTTGGAGTGTCGTCAGTGGACGCGCAAAACGCACGCCAATATTGGCAACGGCGACGCCGACCCGCTGCGTCCCGACATCGAGGCCCAGACCGCTACGCTGGCTATCGCCAAAATTCGGACCAACGTTTGAACTAAAGCTTGGACTAGGGTTTGGTTCCATTGGTTCCATTGCTCGCGCCTGGCGTCTGAGCCGATTTCTCGATAACAAAAGTAACTTTGCTCGGCTTGTTTGGTACTGACGTGACCCAAAATGGACTGTATTTGACGGTAGCATCGCTGACACCAGGGATTGCTTTGACGGTAGCTTGGACGTCGCCCGTCTTCTTGCCAGCCAGCTGTGCGGCAAGCTTATCTGTCTTGATATCTGGGCCAGCCAATGAAGTCGTTGTAAGTACCACGTCGAGCCTACCGCTGGCGTTAACGGTGTCAATCTCATATTTAGCAGCGTCGAAGCCGTCCTTCAGAATCTGTTGCTTGGTAGTGTCGATCTGCTTTTTGACATTTGCCGTAATGATAGTTTTGATGTCGGCTGCCTTGGCGCCGTACATGGTGTAGGTGGTAGCCTGTGATACAGTCACGGTATCGGCCTGATCGCCAACCCCGGCGCTCGGCGTTACGACCGGACTGCCAGCGTGCAAGCTTGTGCCGATCGCCGTGTAGCCTGCGGCACTGAGATTTTTGGCAAGGTCGTCTTTGACGGTGGTATTGTCCTTGTCTTGGCTGGAAATGCGCTGCTTGGCGCTATCGATATCGGACTGAGTGACTATCTTGACGATGTTGTCGGTGCCGCCGGTGAATGCACCACCCGAAGACGCGGTAACGTCAGAGCGACCGGCAACAGTGAAGTTTGTTGCTCCAATGTTATAATCAGCTCCCGCACTCTGAGCTACGACCGAGGTAGTACCAGCGGCTGGGTAGGTTATACATGTGCCGCTCACTGTTCCACTGGGCGAAAACGAGGTGCTGGACTGCGTAATAAACGTCTTCCCGGCACTACTGACCCCTGTACCAGCCGGTACATCAGCAGCTTGCCCGATCGATCCACATACCTTGGCCGTCATCGTTACAGTACCGCTAGCCTTAGTGCCGTTATTCTTCTGGCCGCTAGTGCTGACTTGCTGAGTTCCCAGTAGCTGTTTGCTGGCGATCTTGGCTGGCACGGTGCCCGTCTCCAGGTCAAGTTCTGCCGCGCCCGGGTCGAGAGTCAGGTTGGCTTTGGTAGCCACGTCGCTGCTATTGGTCTTGAGCGTGATAGTAGCCTTCGACAGAGCGGTGTTGGCGTAGAAGAAGCCGCCGATCAGAACGACGAGCAACGTGACGCCGAGTATCAGGATTAGGCGAAATTTGTTGAAATTCGGGATTTTGAGCTTTTTGTTCTTGCCTTTGTTGCTTTGACCTTTACTGTTTTGACCCTTGCCACCGACCGCTCCGGCTGCAGCACCAAGTGCCGAAGAAGCAGCTCCGCCGACACCGGACTCATCGTCATCGTCCATCTGAATAGTTTCTGGCTCGCTGTAATCACCAGGGCCAGCTGGACCACCGGCTAGCTGCCCGATTGGCTGGTTGGCGGCGCTACCGGCGTCAAAATCGTCAACCACTTGAGCACTATCCTCGTCGATGTTATCCACGGAATCATCAGAGGCCTGCACGCCGTCTGGCGCGACTGGGACAGCCGGTTTGGATTGCAGGCTATTGGCAACATGCAGGCCGACCGCCCCGGCCAACGGCAATAGGCCGGCTTCGGAGGTAATCAATACGACATGCTTTTTGGCATTGTCGGCCGTCCGCTTGAGTAGTTTCATATTGACGACACTCTGCAGCACCGAGGCACGCTTCGGCAATACCAAGGCGACGATGCGTTGTGGCGAATTTTGCAATTTCTCGATGATCATCGTTATTTCGTCATCAACATCGATGTAGATGGTGTCTTTTTTAAAGTCCTTTGTTGATTTGGATTGTGTGGCCATGATGACTAGTTTCTCTTTGTGCTTACATTAAGTTTGCAGAATACGATCGATTTTTTCCTTGACCGAATTACCAGTACTACCTGCATAGTGTAGCGTATCGAGGCCAACTCGCAGAAGTCCCATAGCAGTAATGTAGGTGTGATCGTCGACATTGCCCGTCCGGTCAGTGATACCAACGACCTGGTTCGGATGGATGTGCTGGACGGTCGGCTTGCGTGTAAATGGCAATCCGCGGTACCAATCGCTCTTTTGCAGTGCATCCATCAGCATATCGAGGCTGGAGCCACCACCGCAGAGGAGGAGGCGATGTGGCAAGTGATCGAGCTGCGGAAATTCGGCCAGTGCTAGCTCTACACCACTAATCCAGACATTGAGGGTTTTTTGGAGTGAATCTTCGACAGCCTTGACTTTGGCGGCGGGCAAGCTGGCCTTGATATCCTCTGATGCCATACCGAGTTTCAGTTTCTCGGCAACATCGAATTCTACCCCGAGATCACGCTCCACCGCCCGGGTGTAGGCCCGGCCGCCGATGCCAAACATCTTGGTTCCCTGGACTCCACCATCGTTGATGACGGCAATGTCGGTCGTGCCACCGCCGACGTCCATCAAGATGGCACTGAAGGCAGTGTTGGTCTCGTCACCGATGACCGATCGAGCCACGGCGAAAGGTTCGGCGGCAACGGCTAACAGATCGATGTCGAGCTCACTAGCGACGCGCTCCAGTGCGCCGATATGGATCATTGGTGCGAAAGCGGTGTAGAGCTGGACGACGACGTCTTTGCCCTGGAAGCCGATCGGGTTGGTGACTGGGTAGCCATCGATCTCGATACTGACAAGCGCGCTGTTGACCAGTCGAACTTCGACATCTTTGCCGCCGCCGGATATTTCCCAAGCCATCTGGGTCTTGGCCTTGGCTTCGGCACGCTCCTGGACGAGGCTGATGATCTTTTCCATTTCGACGATATCGAGCGGCTTGACGGCAGATTTGCGTGAGACGCGAACGGTGGTCGTGGTGCCCTTGACGAGCTCACCGGCAATACCGATGACAGCGGTGCGGACGCTGACGCCAGCCTGTTGCTCGGCTTTGGCCAGGGCTTCGTCGCAGTTGCGGACAACCCCAGCAATGTCGGAGACGGCACCAGCCTGCATGTCAGACAACGCCTGATGCTGACGACCAACACCGATGACATCGATCTGATTGGTGTCTTTCGAGACTTTACCGATCAGCGCTTTGACGTACTCGGTTCCAATATCGAGAGCTACGATATACTGCTCAGCACTGGCCGTTTTGGCGTCCTGGCGGTTTTTGACAGATGTCTTGGCCTTCTGCCTAGCAACCAGAGCGCCCTTCTTAACTGTCCGAGCAGCCGAGCCAGCGGCTTTCCCGGCTACCGATAACCCAAGTTTTTTAACTTTTTGATAATCAAGCATATGCTTTATTTTACCACACCATAGCCCGGCTAGAGTGTGTTTAGCGTGCTACCTGATTTCGAACGTCAATACTCGACCAAATTGGCAATTTTTACTCTATGGAGTGATAATAGTTTTATGGGTGCATTTATTGAAATACTGGCTGCATTACACGACCCTACCCTGGCAAGACGCGATGCATGGGTAGATTTTTCGACAGCCGAATACTTTGTATTCAAGTCCACTTTTGCGAGCATTACGCTCCGGAAACGAGTCAGCTACCCACGGACCTTCGTCCAAATCGATGACAGCAGATTGCAGATGGGCTACGGACGACAAATCGTCGGCCAATCGGTTGCCGCCGAATCACTCCTGGATGTACCAGAAGAAGTCTTCTACGACGAAGAGTTCCTCTACATATCTATCGATTGTCAGGCTCAGCAGATTGTCATGCAACGCGACGCACTGTGTAGCGTACCCCTCTTCTTTGGCAATTTTGGACAGCGCCTCCACATCGCCAACCAATTCGCACTAGTGCTCAGCACCGCACCTTCGGACTCCCTAACCGACAAGGTAGCCTTGGCCGAAATACTTCTCGGCCGCGACAGTTTCAACCGGACAATAGCCCAAGACGTGACCCTAATCTACGATAGACGCCAAGTGCAATGGAGTGCGGCCGGCATGATGATAGAAGTTCCCCCAGACGGCATCATTCGACGAATTGCATCCGAACCGACCGGCGACCCACTACAATTTGGGCATTTGCTCGAGGACACGGTGATTAGCTACTGGGATCGATACGTCGCAGGTTCACGGGCGGGTTGTACGCTCAGCTACGGCGTTGATTCGTCACTTATCGCTGCAATTTTGACCGACAAGGGTCGCCAATTAGACTGCGTCACAGCTGTATACCCAGGGGCGTTTGGCGAATCTATCCTGCGCAAATCCCAGGACTTCTCGGTACGTTTCAAACTCAATAGTTACCTGTACCGCCTTGACGTCGACACCGACTATCCGCTGAGCCATCTAGCGAAGGTCGGCTGGCAACCAATGTATCACGGTGCGGATATGTATGCAGCCGCCTATGATCATTTCGCACAGTATCTGTCGGAACGCGGAGTGACCAGCGTATTCCTGGGAGTCGGTGGCGATGAACTGTGCGAGAATACGCCCCACGCTGACCAAAGAAAATACGAAGGCACATCGCTCGAGCCAGATTCGACGTTGCCCGCCTATTTTACTCAGAAATTCCTGGATGATTCAAGCGATCTGTTTCGTAACCTTCGTGAGACACCCCCACCAACACCGCTCTTGTCGTATTCCGTCGCCGGCTACGCCCCAGCCATGAACAATTCATTCCTGGCGTGCAACATCTGGCCAGTCCAACCACTGTGCGATCCACGCCTATACACTTACTGCCAAAGCCTACCCCACCATTACCGCTACAACAAGGCTATCCTCACCGCCTATGGCCGCGCTCGCCACATACCCCCGAGCATCCTAGACACCAAAAATAATGAAGATTTCAGTCCATTCTTCAACGAGAGCGTCGCCCGCAATTTATCCCAACCCCTCTCAAGGTTCATGGACGCATCCGTGCTCGCGAGAAGTGGCTACATCGACAGAATCAAAGCTCTCGAAGCCTTTGAGACGGCACGCCATGACCTAGCACAAAAGGGCATAGCATCTGGTGATAACACGTTTTATACACTCTATCAATTGTTAGTAACAGAGGTCACATTGCAAACAGGAAAACTCCGCATAGTCTGATTTGCAGCCATTCCGCTTACCCGACCATATAATTGACTACATGAAGCATGCCCTGTATACTTAGCTTACGCTTAGGGACTAGAGTGACGGTATTGTTACCATATTCACTACTCTGTAAATCTCTTGCTGTAGAATAACTAACGTTTGCCGCCTAGGTTCGTGTGGCCGCAAACAGATCGACGAGGGGGGGGTTGCCATGCGCAATAATATGGAAAGTTATGACACGAGTCTTGATAATGGGTTCAAGCGGGTACCCAGTGCCGAGGTTCCGGTAGGACTAGTAGGTCTAGTATCACTAGAGCAGACCGAAGTCGACGTCAGGTTCACGGCAATAGATGTCGGTGCGGAAGCCCCAGGTCAGGCCGAAATCGACGCCGAGTTTGCGGCGATAGTCGCTGACATAGAGCCCACTCCGGAATCAACAGAGCATATCGGAGCCGCTCGCTACAAAGCCTCAGGATCGATGGACTGTGCACACAACGTACATAATCCCACGCCTAGGTAATAGATTTGGGCATAATTTAGGCCCCCTGACAAAATAACTTCCGCAACTACCCTGGCCCTTCCCGGCCAAAAGACCTGGTTCGCTCGTCAGTGTACCACCGGTACACTTCCTGCGCGTTCCAGTTCTTTTGACTCGGAAATCATCCAGGCTATTTGCGGAAGTTATTTTGTCAGGGGGCCTTAGGCCGCGCCCGGAAATAATCTCCCCGTCAGATCACACATCTTCCCGTGCGGCCAGTGCGACTTCCCCTAGTTCTGCGGTACTCCTAGACCCCTGCCGCTCAGGACAATCAGAATAGTATAGCCTTTCCGCTCCTTCGAGCGTAGCGCCAGGACCAACTTTCGCGGTCAAGACACCCTCTTTGATAGTTGGCGGAGACTTTTCTGACTGCACTTCAGACTGTAGTAGTTCAGCGAGGAATCTAGCCCTGTTCCGTTTTGATTCGTTGTCCAGGCCCCGAACCTTCAGTACGTTCACGTCTTCCCCTTCAAATTGCTCAGCCGATACGCACACAAGGGATCGTCCCTGGTCATCCCGCAAGCGCCCCTCACCCTCCATAACCTGGCTACCCACGAGAATTTCCTGACCACCCTCTGTCACTACACCCATATAAATCCTTCATCGTTTAAACTATTTTATTTGTAATTATGATGCACTCGACGTGCATATTTTGTCGCAACAGCAAACACAGGGATTCGCACACAAACATACTTCAACGGAGTTATTATTTCCGCTGCGGGCGCATGGACACCGTCCTTGCGACTACTACACCTAGTTAACACCCGTTACAGAAACTTATCAACCCTTACTGTGAAATTTCTTACAGCGCGAGCAATATGAATAGTGCTGTAGGATCGTATCAGCCTGCGCCCAAATTAACGCAATACGGCTTTGATGCGACGAATACCAGAGCTCGACGATTCTTCTTTGAGGATTTTGAAGCGTTTCGGAGTGTCCGAGCCTTCGCCAGGTTCGGCTAACTGACCGGTGTGATCAACGTGCGGACCACCGCAGATTTCAAAGCTAAATGGTTTGTCGGCGCCCTCGGCCTGCATGCGGTAGCATTTCACGATGTCGCCGTAGCGATCACCGAACGCACCGAGCACATGGAGCTCTTGAGTAGCCTCGAGAGTCGGATGCTCCTCCCAAGTGACCTTCAGATCATTGTCGATCTGCTCGTTGACCATATCCTCGACCAGTTTGATCTGCTCGGGAGTCATCTTGTCCGGCTGGCTGAAATCAAACCGCAGCCGCTCCTCGGTGATGTTGCTGCCGTGCTGGATGACGTGGTCGCCGAGTACCGTACGCAAACTCTGATACATCAGATGGGTCGCAGTGTGGTATTTCTTGTGCTGCTCGGTCTGACCACCCAGACCACCCTTGAACGTGCCTTTGGATGCTGTCTGAGAACGCTGGCGCTGTTCAGTCATCTGCGCATCGAATTCCTCGCGCCAATTGTCGTGTATTTCCAGGCCCTGGATAGTCGCCTCCTCGTAGCTCAGCTCAACCGGAAAACCATAGGTATCATACAGACGAAATAGATCGCTACCAGTCAATGACAGACCAGCCTTGGCTTGACGCTCCAGCATCTTTACGCCGCTGCGCAGGGTTTGGCGGAAAGCCTTCTCCTCACGAACTAATGTCTCGATAACACTGTCACGGTTAGCTGCAACCTCAGGGAAATCATCTTTGTACAGATCGGCGATGACCGGGACGACTTGCTGCAAGAAGTTCTGCTCTACACCCAAGTCAAACGCGAAACGGATGGCCCGACGTAACAGGCGGCGCATGACATAACCCTGTTCTTTGTTGCTCGGCACGATGCCATCCACGGCCAAGAAGGTGGCGGCACGCAGATGGTCGGCGATGACGCGCATGCTTTCGGTGTGGCTGTCGTAGTTTTTGCCGCTTAGCTGTTCCAGTTTTTGAACGATCGGCCACTGCAGGCTGATCTTGAAGACGTCAGGGTCGTTATTCGAGGCGGCGGCAATCCGCTCCAGACCGGAACCTTGGTCGATATTCGGCTTGTCCAGCGGCACGAAGACACCTTCGGCCTCTTTGCGGTAAGCCATAAATACATTGTTACCGATTTCCATGAAGTGACCACAGTCGCAGTTGGGATGGCAATACTCGCCGTACTCTGGGTTGTGCGGTGTTCCAAAATCATAAAACATCTCACTGTCGGGTCCACAAGGATCGCCGACCGGTGTAGTCTCGGGGCTTCCGTTGCGACTCCACCAGTTTTTGGAACCGTCATAATAGAATATTCGCTCACCAGCCTTCATACCGCGCCCGTAGCCATCGGCCTCGGAGCCGATGTCAGCCACGCCGGCTTCGATGTCCAGCGCGCCGAACAATTTCTGCCAAATCTCTGCTGCCTCGACGTCTTTGGGGATACCATACTCTGGTGCACCGATGAAACAGGTTATGTACAGTTTGGCGGGGTCCAGCTTGACGACGTTCGTCAGGAACTCAAACCTCCACGGGATTTGTTCTTCCTTGAAATAATCGCCAAGCGACCAGTTACCCAGCATCTCGAAAAATGTCGTATGGCGGTTATCGCCAACTTCGTCGATATCCTGAGCGCGTAGACACGCTTGGCTATCAGCTAGTCGCACTCCGTCTGGATGCGCCTCGCCCAGCAAATACGGAATCATCGGCTGCATGCCGCTACCAGTAAACAGTGTAGATGGGTCGTTATCCGGCACCAGCTTAGCACGAGGAATGACGGCATGCCCCCGTTCAGCAAAAAATTCTAAATATGCGACGCGGATTTGTTGAGTATTCATGTGCCCTATTGTAACAGAGGCCCACCATGGACCTCAACAAAGGTTTTGACATTTTCTTGACCAGTCAATGGTATTATTACATTACGTTCGACAGTCGACCGTTGCGAAGCGCTACAAACGCTTCACGATCCAAAGGAGAAGGTACATTGGAGAGACAGTACTACTCACAGAGTGTGCCGGTTCGGCGCATGAGCTGGAGACAGGCTGCGAAGCAGTATTTCGCAATCAACCCTCGCTCGAGGTTTTTCTTGATGGCAATCGCCGTCAAGCTCGCAACAACACTCGTCAGACTATTTCCGGCTTTGGCAAGCATTGTCATCGTCGCCGACGATGTCACTGTTGTCGGAGTTGCCGACGACCCGCTTTTGGGAGTAACCCTGCCAATGTTGTGCGTCCAACTAGTCTGGTACGGGGTACGCGTCGCCTGGGTTCACCACAGGGGCAACCGCCCACACATATGAGCCTTACGTCCGACTGACGAACGACCCCTTCGGGCAACCGAGATCACACATTTATCACGAGTGTGATTGGAACCCGAAGGGAGCCGCCGCGGAATGCGAAGAAAATAATGATTGCAGTAAACCTTGATTCCTCACCGAATCACAACCTATTCTCATTATCACTTCTCACTTCCGCGGCTTTCCTACTTTTGTAGTATTTTATACACGATTTCCGGCACGTTTGACGAGAAAATGCTACTGTGGGGTAGTAACGAAAAGTTCCGACAAAGGAGGTGCCTCCGGCAACCATCTAGCTCCTTTCCAAAGCAACACCACACCGACCCGCAGACCGTCTGCGCGTCAATTCTCTGAAGGGAGAATCCCATGTGGTTTCACAACCTCGTCCTTGCGAACGCTCTCCGCCCGGCTCCAAAGCCAGAAACAATCACCATCGGAGGTGCAGGAACAGCCATACTTGGTTCGTTCATCCTGCTGCTAGTGCTCTACAGTGTCGGCCGGCTCCTGCCGAGCTACAAGAAGATCGACGACGTCGCACGTGTCTTCGTTGCCTTCTTCGGCATCACCGGTGTGGTCGCCACCATCCCGCCGTTCTCCGGCGTCCGTGACTGGCTCCAGAGTCACATCGCATCGGGCACGGCGAACGCTGGCGGAACGGAGGGCTGGACACTGTTCGTGACCATCCTGATTGCTGCAATCGGCGTACTGGTCTACTATCACAGAGGGACAGTCATGAACCTATTCTGGTTCGTGCTCCTCACGATGCCAGTCTTCCTCGGTTCGGCGTTGATCTCGATTTCGACATGGTACACCGTGTCCGTCGGGCAGAACTTCTGGGAGTTCGTCGTGGGGTTTGCTCGCGGCCGATGAGGACACCGTAGCTGGGCGGCTGAGCGCGTGGAGAACATTCCACAACCTTGGCCGCTCAGCTGCCCCAGTATAGATCTTGGCTTATGGTTTGATTCGGCCCCTGGGCAACAATGGTTGGATACGCGCGCATCGACTTTATCGTCGATACCCTTCCTTCCGAACCCCATCCCACACCACCCAACAAACACCCCCCACCTCGTAGAGCTTTTCGTTACATTTCCCAAGCTCATACAATCTTTTTATGATAGTGCGTCCACAATATTAGAATCTATTCAGATAACTATCCCACCGCCGACAACGCGGTAAGATTCCTCTCCACTCACAGGATCCGACTCGTATAAAACAGCTGACTGTCCTGGCGTCAAAGCCCGAACTTCTTCTTCGAGATCGACGACCAACTCCGCCTCATAATCGCTACGTGACAGGAAACATTTCACAAGTGGCGCCCGGTAGCGGGTGCGGATGAAATATTCTCTATTGGTCAGCGGCCGTGCATTTATCCAATGTTCCTGCGTCAGTGTAAGCTCATGGCTCCACAGCCCAGCATCGTTTAGATCATTCGTGACATAAACTTCGTTCTTGACCATGTCCTTGCCAATGACGTAATACGGCAAGCCGCCGCCGACATCGAGGCCGTGGCGCTGACCGATGGTATAGAAGAGTGCGCCATCATGCTCGCCGATAACCGCGCCGTTCCGATCGACGATAGCACCCGGCTCAGTCGTCACGAATTGTTGCAAAAATTCCTTAATCCCCACCTTGCCGACAAAGCAGATTCCCTGACTGTCCTTTTTCTCGGCCGTACTCAGCCCATATTTGCGGGCCAATTCGCGCACCGCCGGCTTCTCGTATTCACCGATCGGCATCAGGCTGTGTGCCAGAGCGTCTGACGTCACGCGGTATAGGAAATACGATTGATCCTTGTTGCCATCCACTCCGGTCAGCAGTTGACCATCACGAATACGAGCGTAATGTCCGGTAGCGATCATATCGGCGCCATCCGCCAGCGCCGTCTCCAGGAAAAGTTTAAATTTTACTTCCTGATTGCACATGACGTCCGGGTTCGGAGTGATCCCAGCCTTGTAGCCCTCCAGCATATAGTCGACGACGCGCTCACGGTACTCCGTCTCGAAATCATACATTTTGAAGTCGATGCCAAGTTTCACCGCCACCCGCTTGGCGTCCTGATAGTCCTCGCGCCACGGACACTTCATGCCAGGGAGATCCTGACTCCAGTTCTTCATGTAGACGCCCGTGACGTCGTAGCCTTGCTCCTGAAGCAGAGCGGCCGTTACCGAGCTATCGACACCGCCAGACATGCCGACGTAGACTTTTTTAGACATAATACGTATATTTTATCAAATTTACGGTCACCGCGCCAGTTAGCGCATATATTCGTTGGAAGTACTGTCCTCGATACGATGGCGCAAAACCTGTAGTTCGTATTTGCGCCCCAGCCAGAATGTGGATAGCATCAACGGTATCGCAATCAGCGAAGGAATTATCGAATACTTCGTCTTAGTTACCGTCACCGTCGATGTACTGCCATCCTTCGTTTTTGTACCGGTCGATCCAACAGCACCGTTGCCGACACCAATCAATTGCAAATAAGCCGTCGTCCCCTTGGCGTCACTAGCTTTTACGATAATACGATAAATACCCGCCGAGTCATATACATGATCAAAATTGAAGGTACCGGTGAACAGAATGCTTTTGAGTGTCACGGGCTTGCCGTCGCCCCAATCAATACTGAGTGCATAGGGGCCAGTACCGCCACTCAGAGTAATCGGCCAGGTCAAACTTTCGCTGGGGTTTGCACCTTTCTTGGCATAATTGCTTGTCAGACTAACCCGGCTCTCGAATGCACCCAGCGAAGGATCCGTGAAGTTAACAGTGACTATATTGGAATCGGGTCCCGGCTGGTCGAGATCATCAAATACCCTAGCTATCAGGTCATTGACACCACTGAACAGATCAACCTGCAGGCTGTAGCTGCCGTTGGAACATTTCACCGATCCTACGAAAATATTGTTCGAAAATAGTTTGACCATAGTGCCTTGCGGACAGAGGCCGTTGATTGTCACTGGCAATGTCGAATAAGACCTGCCGGTCACTGGCGTCGTGATGGTTGCACCTCGCGTAGGTGGCAACGACGAGATGGTGCCTTCTAACCCCACCGAGCCTGCCTGCGGATTCTGAGGTAGTGGCGCGGCGGCATGCGTGTCAGACGCCATCACTAGAGCAATAGTAGCACCGACCAGCAAAGTCGCGCTGGCGAGCCTGAGAAACCGCTGTGACCGATAGATTGTTCGTTTCATGTGTATGCTTCTACATTTATACCATAACCGATACGATTACCAGGCACAAGCCTAGCCCCCGCCAAGTCTACTCTCGTTCACCTTGTGGTGCCGCAGGCGCCACCTTATGTTTAGCCCTATACATCCGAATGAGGCGAGGCACTACAATCACTACGAGCAAGATGACGCCGACAATTATGCCGATGAGCTTGTAGGGGATGACGTAGAAGGTCTTTGTGGCTAGCAGGAGCTCACCGTTACTGCCATAGCCGAAGTTCGCCTCGGCGGTGTATTTGCCGAGGAATCTTTGCTGCTTGATTGGATCGCTAAATTTGCGGCTACTGGCCGGTAGTACACTACCCCGTGGCTGGACGTTGTTGATTTCGATTGTCTCGATTATTTTGCCAGAAAAATTCTTGATATAGATCTTGCCGAAAGGCTGAACGTGAATATTGCCGAAATTACGGAAGCGGGTCTCGACACTGATCGGACCAGAGCCGAAGTATGAGCCAAGTTTATTGTCGCGGGACACATCGAAGCTTTCGACACTTAACTTTTCGGAGATATTACCAGGCACGCGAACCAAGAAGATCGTCCCAACGCTGGCTGTCAATACGACATTCTGGTTGTTTTCGCCATTACTCGGAGAGAATCGGACAGCACCGTAGTAGCCACCACTGGCAGCATCGGTCGGCACACTCAAGGTGACCTTGACCTCACGGCGTTCGTTGGGCTCGAGCGATATCGTCGGAGCGGTACTGACGAGCGACTTAAAGCTGTTGCTCGGAGCGAGTCGGGAATTATCCAGGATAATCCGCGGTTCGCCAGACTCGTCGGTACTGGGCACAAAATCATTGATAATTGCGTTGATAGTTACCGGGTAGGCCATGATATTCTCGACAAACAGGCTCACCGTCTGACTGGCTCCCTTGTCGATGTTGATGTCTGTCCGCACCGGGGCAATCTTGAGGCCATTACCATTACCCTTTGATACGGGAGCGGCCGCAAGACCAGTTCCATGACCCCCAAGAACCGCTCCAACGACAAGTACACAACCGACTACAAGTGTAGCCAAAAAACTTCGAGTTCGACTCATTACATTCCTCACGTATTAGTCAACTAGTGGGTATGGTACCAAACCGTTAGAAGTTTGCCAAGCAAATATACGAGATCGTCGCGACATATCTACCCGGCGGCTGGTCGGTGCCAACGTTCACGATGTAGCTCATGGTCAGTTTACGATAATCATCGACATCATTACTACTAGCCACAATGTCACCGTTGCCAAATTTGTACAGATTCGGTGTGTTATAGCCGGCGCTGGGAGTCGTCAGGCCCGGGCCTTCTGGATCGCTGCCGATGAACGGAAGGCCATTTGAGCGACTATTCAGACCAAACTGGCTGATTCCAGTTTGCGACAGATTGCCGGTCATAGCTGGAATTACATTATTGCCAGCGGTCATCGTACTTCCAGCCAGCGTCACACTATAGCCATACGGCGCATTGGTGCTGGCGAGTAGTTGAGAGGTCGCAGCCCGAGGAACCTTGCTCGATAATTCACCAAAGTTAATGAAGCTACCCTCGGACGTACGACAGTTGTAGCCATCAATGGTTACGCCTGTACAGAATAGGAGAAACGGGGGGACCTCGGTGGTTATACCTATACCCTCGTTGGTCGCGAAAGCAACCACGCCATCATCGGTTTCGGCATCACTGGCGTCTGTCGCAATGTGGGTCGTAATACGAGCATAGTTACTACCGACGATACTCGGGTTGGTTATGTTCGAAAACTGCAGAGTCAATTGCTGTGGCGTAGCAGCGACGCTGGCTGGTCGGCTCAAGATAATTAGGTGATCATTTGACGCTGGATTCAATGCGAAGTCCGTAATGCCCGTTTGTGCCGTCAGGGCCGCGGCTGAGGCATCAAATCCGACTGGTGGAGTACATGGATCACTACTCTCGTGTCGGTAGTTAGCACAGACCTCGATCCGCACCGAACCAATTGGGCCGCTAGTATTGGTATTGAATCTAAAATCGTATTTGGCACCTGTAGCGCTAATAGTGCTATCAGACAACTGCAGTTGCCTGAAACTCAGCCGGGCAGCACCAGCGTTTCCAAATACTACAAATGGTACTACTACAGATAGCAAGAGCACCGAGCCCAGTACCGTCAATAGACCTCTCCCACAACCTACCTCGCGGCTGCGGGAGAGGTCTAATCTAGGTCTACCTAAGAACGTGTTCAAAATACCTCCTTATCTGCGGCGGTTAGCGGAGTAGCGGGGGCCGCTAAATGCTCGGATAGCAAGCCAGATAACCCCGACGATCAATAGAATCACTGCAGCGACGACAGCGATAAACCAGATTGGCAAATACCAGAAGCTGGCGACTTGGCGCAGTTCATGCGACGAGCTACCACTGTCGCCATAGACGATAGCTAGCTGTGCGGTATATCTGCCTGGGGCTAGACTGGGATTGTTACACTTGATCATCTCTGCGTCATTGCCGGTAGACGGATTTGTTTTCGTGGTCGCTTCTTGATTGAAACAGAGGTCGAAGCGCCTCGTTTGATCGATCAGTACGATATTGTTGCCCGGGTTCGCCTTCTCAAACAACTTGATCTGCCGACCAAACATGTTTTTTACAGCCACGCTGCCAGTCGGTTGCTCGGCTACATTACCGTTGTTAGTCACCCTATATGCCAAATACTTTGGTGCCGAGCCGCCATAGAAGGAACCAAAGGTGCCGTTATCTCCCGATGTGTCTGGAGTGAAGGCCCCGAAACTTTTCAGACGCAAACTGTCGTTAGCCTCACCTGGTACCCGGATAAACATTAGCGTGGCACTGGAACTTGTCAGGCTGACGTTTTCATTTGACGATGCGCCGACGCCTCCAGTTGAGTATTTGATAGCACCGTAGTAGCTACCGGCGCCGACGCCAGCTGGGATAGCAATCGTAAATGGTACTTGCGCTGATTTGCCGGCGGGGATACTCAGAGTAGACGGGACCTTCAAATACGGCTTCAACGACCAGCGCGTCGGCTCCTTTTGTCCGAGCAAGAGCTGCGGTGCACCGGTCTCATTCTTAGCGCCGAAATCGATTAGCTGAATAGTGATAACCAGATTATCGGTCTTGCTGAGGTTCGATACGTTCAGAGTATCAGTGACTTTATCGCCTGATTTCACGATATAATCGCGGCGAGGATTCACACCCAGACTATTCGAGGCGGCCGACACACTGCAAAACGGAGTCACCATTGCCAAGCCAAGTAGTACAAAAGCCGGTAAAATAGTAACCAATCTAGATCTAATTCGTCTCATATACGTCCTACTCATTAATATACTCTCATCACTAGAATGTCGGAACAGCTATGTAGGCAATGGTTGTCCTGTAAATACCGGCCTTGGTAGTGGTAGCGATGTTACCGAGGTAACGTACAGAGCCAGTGTCGCAGGAGACCGTTGTACCGCTGGCGGCGCTAGCCATCTGGACTGGCGTCGTCACACTGGCTGCGCTATGTGCAAACTTAGTAGTTCCCGCGGTAAGTAAACCGTTCGCTTGGTTGTAAGGTGATGTTGCAGTAAGGTTTGTGAAACTATGATTTGCGTCGCCCGAGTCCAATCCAAGACCGAACTGCGAAGTACCGGGAACGCTTGCCGTAGCAGTCGTACCGATTGAGGTAATTGAGTTAGTACCGCCAGAGGTCTCCAGGGTATCTCCCGAATACAGAACAAGGGTACCTCCGCTGGCATTGGTGTTCAGACGGAAATATGTGTGTGCATCATAGGCCGTGGCAAGATCCAATACACCATTAACCGGGTCACCCAGGACTACAGCACCGGTACCACTCAGCGCAGTACAGGCAGCGGTCGGCGCAACCCAGCCCGTGGCGACACTGAAGTTCAATTTTTCCTGAACCTTCGCAGTAATGTCAATGTTAGTATTGACCGATCCTGCCACAGCGGCTTCATCGACGATCGTGGTGTAGGCAATATCAGAAAAAGCCGTCAGACGGACGTAGAACGAACCGAGTGCGGTTGGGTTCTTGATCCAGTCAGTGCCAGCACCGGTTCCGAAGGATAGCTGTATGACGGCTTGACCGGTGATAGCCGATGGCGCAGCCCGCTTCAGCAGGATACAGTTGGCGCGAAAAGTACCACTACCACTACACGGTACTGTAGTGAAGTACCCGCCGGTGTTGGCGGTCGTCGTAGTGTCGAGAGCCGGTGCCGTACCGCCGAAGCCAGTGACTGTTGGCGCGGTGACCACGGTAGCAGCATCCATACCGGTTGGCGCAGTACAGGTCGTACCGAGAAGTGGCGTCGTACAATACTGCACCAAGAACGAACCAACGGTAGCACCGGACGTGCCAAAGGTAAAGTCATAAGTGTGTCTGGCCTTGGCACCATTGCCACCAGCGCCAGGCGCTACAGCGATGTTGTTGGCGTCAGTAGAGATGCCACCCGGCGTCTGACTACTCATAGTCAGCTTGCGCGGTGCAAACTGCCCTGAAGCGTAGGCCGATTGCGAAATGATAGTTGGCGCAACGAGCGATACTGTAAAGGCCAATGCAGTCAGTAGGCTTGTGCTTTTTCTAAGTCGATCTCTGATACTGTCCACTGGATTTCCTCGTTATTTGTGACTATTTATTTGTGACTATCTTGTTCAGTATTGTTTGTGAAGTATTACACTAAGTAAGCTTAACATAAGCATAATATACTATGCAATAGTACGCAATAGCATTTGAAATTATATCCTTACCTAGAAAGTAGGCACGACATTGATCGACAATCTACCGCCATAAACGCTAGCCGGAGTGATAGTAGTAATGTTAGCAATCATGGACATAGTATAATCCGTTTCCCCACTACTACTCAATGATTGTGCGATGGCATCACCGGCGACGTATTTGTAATTGTTCACGGTGTTGTAGGCGGCCACTGGAGCACCAAAGCTAAACGTACCGCTCGGGACTTGGACGACATCAGCACCAACAGCCGGTACTGTATTGAGGCGTAGATTAATACCAAATTGCTCCACACCCACCTGCGACGATGCCACCGAAGCCATAGGCGTCAACACGTGACCGCCCTTGCTTGTCGGGGACGATCCATCAAGATAGACGTTATAACCAGAAGCCAGGTACGTTTTGACAGAGAAGGTCGTGCTACCAGAGCCAGTCGTCGTCGGCGTAAGCTCACCGAGGTTAACGACACCGCCGGTAACGTTAACCTCCAAAAATGGTTCGCGATTGGTGTTACTGCCGGCCTGAGTTTTGTAGGTGGAGCTCCCAGCGACACCGACCGTCAACTCACCAGATGATTGCTTGGCGCAATATGTAGTCGAGCATAGACGCAAATCACCGCCGTTGCCGAAATGAACTTCGCTGACTCCGTAATTTGTCGAATTAGCCTCTGTTGCCATGACCGTCAGAGTGTAGGACAATGCGCTTAGCACACTGAGCACCAGAGCTGCCACAATTTGTTTCGTCTTTATCATAAGTACTATATAGTGTGCCGCATGTAAGTCGATTTGACAATTCCGTTTACGTTTATGTACATATTCGGTATAGTATTCCATAAGAGTGGTGCACGAATGTCACCCAATACTCATAGATTCATACAGCCCATGGACAAAGATAACAATAATTCAGACAGTTTAGAGGATAGCACATCATCGGTCATCGCGACCGATTCGCTAGAATCGTCTCTGGATACCGTACGACTAGCGCCAGACCAGCAATCAAGCGAGCAAAAGCCGAAGAAGACCGTCAAAGGCACCCTCAAGCAATTCAGCCATCGCTTTAATATTTATCTGCTGTTATTCGCATTACTACTCATGGTAGGCGTTGGCATCGCCGTGATAACAGCACTGGCCCAAGACACTACCAAAGACCCGACGATCACTAGTCAATCAGTTCCAAGTGACGCTCTCAAGCAACTCTCCAAGTCCGACACTACAGTCGGTGATCCCAAGCAAGTCCTGAACGTCCAATCGAACGCCGTGTTCGCCGGCAAAGTTTTGATCCGCGACAACCTCGATGTGGCTGGCACCATCCACGTCAATGGCTCACTATCGCTGCCCGGCATCGTTGTGTCAGGCGACAGCACGTTTGATCAAGTACAGATCAACAAAACCCTTAATATTGGCGGTGACACCTCCGTACTCGGGCAGTTGAACGTCAAGAAGAACATCAGCGTCACAGGTGGTGGCACTTTCGGAGGTCCACTGACCGCACCACAACTGACGACCAACCAATTGCAGCTGCTTGGCGACCTAAACCTAGTCAGCCACATCGTAGCTGGCGGCGCAACTCCCGGCCGTTCCAACGGCAGCGCCCTGGGCAGCGGAGGCACGGCCTCGGTCAGTGGCGCCGACTCGGCCGGTAGTATCAACATCAACACCGGCAACGGGTCGGCAGTCGGCTGTTTTATAACCGTAAACTTCGTCCGCAAATACAACAACACACCACATGTCGTCATCACGCCCACCAATTCGTCAGCAGCCAACCTGAATTATTACGTCAATCGCACCACAACCGGCTTCAGCGTCTGCACCGCTTCGACACCAGGCAGCGACATCTACAGCTTCGACTACATCGTCGTCGGCTAAGTGCGCACTCGCGAAGCCGTTGCGACGCGCCGGGCCGACTCATGTGCATTTTCGAGACCTTTCACGCGCGGAGGGTAGGTCGCCTGAGCTGCTGCTTGAATGCTAGCATCTCCGCGACCTACCTCACCGGCTCCATTTCGGTTAAGTCTCGAAAATACACATGAGCCAGCCCGGCGAGCTAGACGTTTAGGAAGATGATAACTCGATCAGCTTTGACATGCATAATGCCGCCGGAGATGCGCACGCGAGTCACGCCAGCATGCGTATTGATCCGTAATTCACATTCGTTGAGTAGCGAAATAAAATTGTGGTGATGCGGCAATACATCAAACTGCCCACTGTCATTCGAGCCCGACACACTAAGCGCATCGCCGTCATAATACACCTTGAACGGCGACGACACTCGCACCCTGATCGTCGGCGCAGCCTTGCTCGTCTTTTTGTTGATGTAAGCGTCCGGCATGACTAGATAATTATTTCTTCGATCTTAGACAACATCTCTTCGCGGGTTACGAATTCACCAGGTACGCCACTCAGTTTTTCCATGACGAACATCTTTTGGCCGAAATATTCTACCAGCTTGCGAGCTTTGGCAAAATCCTTGCGATCTTCCGGCGATAGTTCGTTCTCGCCGATAATAGCAATGATCCCTTTCAGCGACTCGTATTTCTGCAATAAGGCTTGCACCTGGACACTGAGCACATAGTGACGTTCGCCGACAATATCGGGCGACAGTAGCGACGAAGTCGTTTTGAGCAAGTCGACAGCCGGTCGTATACCCTGCTCGGCAACCTTGCGACTGAGCACCAGCGTCGAGTCCAGCTCATGCTGAATCATCTGCACAGCCGGGTCGCTCAGATCATCGGCCGGCACATATATAGTCTGAACGGCCGTGATCGAACCCTTCTCGTTGGAGCTCAATCGGTCTTGCAATAGTTTGACGTCAGAGAAGACAGTCGGCTCATATCCACCCTCTGCCGGGATCTGATCCATGATAGTCGACAGCTCGTTGCGGGCCTGAATGTAGCGATACATGTTGTCAGCGAAGAACAGAATGTCCTTCTTGTGCTCATCGCGGAAATATTCCGCCACCGTTACAGCCGAGATCGCCACCAGGGCGCGTTGCACTGGGTTTTGGTCCATCTGACCGAAGAACATGCAGGTGTTCTTAAGTAGGTCGTTTTCGCTCAATGTCTGGAATAATTCGTGGCCTTCACGGATACGCTCACCGATACCGGCGAAGAAGGCCATACCGGCACCACTGCGCGACACGTTGTTGATCAGCTCCATCGTCAACACCGTCTTACCGACACCAGCACCACCGATAATACCGATCTTGCGGCCTTTCACGAAAGGCGTGAAGAAATCGATAACCTTGATACCGGTTTCCAGAATTTCCGGCTGTGCGACCTTGAAAGTCGTGCTGCGTTCTGGGTTTTTGAATATATTACGATACTCCAATGTCTTGCCATCTTCGGCGACAATCGGCGTCCGACCATCGAGCGGGCGGCCTGTGGCATCAATCACTCGACCAATCAGCTCCGGTCCGACCGGAATTTCTATACTCTTGCCAGTTCGGGTCGCTGACATACCCTTTTGCAAAGTTTGAGCACCACGAACATTCAGACAGACAACCCTTCCTTTACTGGTGATATGGTCGACTAGCAGTGGTGACTCTTTTCCGTCATTGGCCAGCAAAACTTCGGCGATTGCTGGATAATCCTCGTCAAATTCGACACCAACCACCAGGCCTTTGATTGATCTGACAATCCCCTTGTTCATACTTCCACCTTTTTGCGGCCGTTTAGTATCCCCTTGATTTGCTCATCAGCAATGTTGCGCTTGGTCCGATTATACAACGTGTGTAGTTCGGACAGTGATTCGCCGGCCTTATCATGCGCTGCGGTCATGGCTCGGAACCTACTGGCGTATTGAGCCAGTTTGGAATCAAGAATCACCTGACTAAGTGTAATCTCCAGCATCGATCGCTCCAGATGCGCCACGACGTCAAACGAGCTAGGTTCAAAGATATAGGTTTGCTCGCTAATAGCCTCGTCATTCCCACCAGCCAAGTTGCCCGCCAGTTGAACTGCGCTGTTCAGCTCGATGCGTTTGACATCCTGCACCGTCAGCGAGACATATGTCTGATAGTACACCCTTGTTGATTGGTACTTTTTGACCTGTTGAATCAGCGGCTGGACGTTGATATGATCGTCCTTGTCGGGCAATTTGTAAAATTTCATGAAGTTGATTTTGGCCTGGGCCAGCTGAACAGCACCGTGATGACCGATGATGATGAGGTCGTGCTTGTCTGGATCGAAATCATTCAGCAAGGTCGCAATCAGTTTCTGGTCGATGTCGCCGCTGAATCCACCTTCGGCAGTCACCGCGATCAGTAAGCTCTTTTTGCTTATGACATCATCGTTGGACCGGCCAAACCGAAACAAACTGTCAACCCGCAACTGGGAATAGATATGCCACAATTCATTGAAGAACGCCTGCGATTGCAGCACCTGCGTCTTGGTCTGCGATATCCGCATACTAGCCAGGCTTTCGAAGGCGCTAGTCAAGCCAACTATGGTTGACATGTCGGTTTCCTCGAGTGCGATTTCCTGCGGCCGCCTCATTTTTTTAATTCCACAAGTGATTTCTTCAATAAATCGGCACAGACCTTGTCAAAATCATTGTCGCTTTTCACCTTGGCCGCATAGTCCAATACGTTCGACTTCAGCGTTTTGACATCCAAAACTTGATCATCTTTCAGATTTATAACTATATCAAGCATCAGCGTCTGAGCAACAACGCCGTAGGTCTCTTCCGGCGACTGATTGAGTAATTCATAGATATGTTTACCACGTTCCAGATCCTTTTGCGCCGTCAATGCCAACTCAGAACCGAAGTGAGCAAATTGCTCAGCCTGTTTGTAAGCATTCAGAGCGATCATCGTTTGAGCTAGCAAATTGTGCTGACGCTTGCTCTGGCCGACACCACCGACACGAGTAACGCTGAGACTAGTGCTGACGGCCGGGCGCACCGTATCGCGAAAAACATTCATATCCAAGATCCACTGTCCGTCGGTGATAGACATGATGTTTGTCGGCATGTACGCCGTGATGTCGCCGCCAGTGGCCAGCACAATCGGGATACAGGTCTGTGTTTTGTGGTTGCGGTTCAGTTTCCCCGCCCGCTCCAGCAAACTAGAATGAGCGTAGAACATGTCCCCGGGATAGGATTCGCGGCCAGGACTGGTTTGGGCTAGCAGCGAGATTTCACGGTAAATCTGGGCATGACTGGTCAAGTCGTCGTATATAATGACCGTATCCTTGTCAAGTTTTTGCCATAAATATTCGCCGAGAGCACAGGCCATATAGGGTGCGAGATAGCTCGATATCAGCGATTCAAACATTGTCGACACCACGACTATAGCCGAGCTCATAGCATTGGCGTTTTCCAACCGAGTCAGTAATACGTCGACGTCGCTACGGCGCTTGGCGATCATAACGTAGATCACGACAACGTCAGTACCACGTTGGTTGATGGCCATCTGAGTCGCCAAGACACTCTTACCAGATTTACTATCGCCGATCAGCGCCATTCGCTGACCGCGAACGATCGGGAACAGCTCGTCGATCACGGTCACGCCGGTTTCCAGCTGACGATCGAGCAATTCACGCTCATACAACATCGGCGCTGGATTGAATACTGGCCAGACGCCTTCTGCCATGATTGGGCCCTTGCCGTCGAGCGGATCACCGTTCACCGACACAACACGTCCGATGAATCCCTCGCCAACTTTGGATACGAGCTCACCGTGTTGGACAACAGCTGTTGCACCGACCGTCACCGGGATGTTACCGAGGTGCAGTACTATGACGTGGTCCTCCAAAATTTGATAAACAAAGCCCTTGCTGCTGTCGTCGAACATAATAAGCGCATGAACATTAACGGGCTGCAGACCCTTGATACTCACCAAAAAGCGGTCAACGCCGATAACTTCGCCGACCGGGTTGCCCTTGCTGACAAGGGTGTCGAAATGTCTGTTATCGCTCATGTCGTACCTTTTTCTAGGACTTTTTCTGCTACTTTTTCTGCTGCAAGTACGACTACGCCGGGCTCAGGACGTCCCTTGAGACTGTCGACAAACTGCTCACGTTGCCTCTCAAAAGCCTGAGTCAGCGAAAAATCAAATTGCCTATTTTTCGTCCGAACTATGCAGCCGGCGGCGATTGATGGTTGTAACCCCAGGTGCACCAACACTTGAGGATGGATATTAATCCTCAGCCTGTCAGTAAGTTTGGTCATAAAAGCACGTGAAGGTTCACTGGCAAAACTGAAATGCAACACTGGCGCCTGCTCTACCAAATCCGATAGTTCTTGCAGCAGTCGAGCACGCTCCGGGGCGTGCAGCAAATTGACACCGGCCTGGCTCACCAACTCGTTCATAAGTCGACTAGTCTGGGGTAATTTGACGACCTTACCGCCCTGGCGTAAACCAGCCTGGTGTAGAAAGTCGTCGACCGACTCCAATTCGCGGCGAGCCCGCTTCAGATCACTTGGCGAGACAATCAAAGACGTCAGCGGTAGGCGACTAGCCATTTGCTATGTCTTCCATGATTTCTTTCTTGTTGGCCTCGAGCTCACCTATGATATAGCTCATCTGGTCGCTCATGTCGATCTGGTCACCGATGGCAGCCAAGACATAATGATTGACAACACGTGCCATATCGGCTTCAAACCGGCTCATCAGCTGCTGCTTTTCCGCCGCTACCTGATCCTCGAGTTGCTTGCCGAGCATCTGACGTTGTTCCTCGATGACAGCGCTTGTTTTCTCGATCGAGTCGACAGCCAGCTGTTTGGCATCCATGATCGATTCTTCATATTTAGCAAACTCTTCCTTCAACTTTCGAGTAATCTCGGTCTTCATGTACTCATTGAGTTGGCTGGTAGTTAACCGCAGATCCTGTTGCAAAAACATAGCATTTTCACCGATAATCTTCTCGAAATGCAGTCGCCCGCGGTTGCGCAGTTCCTCTCGAAAATCATCATTAAAGATCTCGTTCACATGCTTGTCAGCCGCTTGGTCAATCGCCCGAACGCCGGTGCTATGTTTCGATTTGGCTTTCTTGTGAACGACGTTGTTTTCGATCGTCACATACACCAGCAACGCAGCCAGGCCAGCTAGTGCCACGAGCGCCGCGACGATCATCCAAGTTGTCATGTATTTACTCCCACCATACTGCTAACCGATCTACTTGTTCCTGTCAGCCGAACTAACACATTCATTCTCCCGAAGTGCTAAAGCTTTAATATTAAATATACCCCAATTAGGCCGATTATAAAAATTATAATACTGACCATAACCACCTGTAGCAAGCTGTGTACTATAGAGGCTTTGGCGAGCGGATTACGACCGATCGACACCATACTGCTGCGCACGCCACTGTACAAAATGCTGCCGGCAATTGCTCCGACCGCAACCAGAATCAGAAGGCTGATATAGAGACGGGCCGGATCGACCGTCTTATTGGTAATCGCTTTGGACCCGGATTGCAGGAACGTTAGACCGGGCACGCGGCTTTCCTTGGTCTTTTCCATGGGGTTGTGTGAGATGCTGATGTCAACCGTGATGAGCCCGAAGGCCACGGTCGTTGTTTTGCCGGTCGAATCCTTGAGCGAAGTCGTACCGCTGTTGCTCACGCCATCGAATCCAGCCAGCGCCTTGCCGGCAACTATCGGCTGGCCGGCGTCGGCTTTCATAGCAACGCCCTTCAGCGACGATATCGTCAAGTAATCGCCTATGTTGATGACACCATTCTGATTGCTAACTAGTAAACTATACCGACCAGACGTCGCTACAAATACCTGCTGTAGAGTCGAGTCCACGTTCGACAGTGTCACCGGCGAATCGTTGGCAGCCACGATGACGCCTTCCATTTTGACGGCTTCGTTGACGGCCAGAGCTTCGACTTTGTTCTTGTCCTTGGCCGAGAGTTTGACGATCATGCCGCGCTGCAATGGAGTGTCGGTGGAATAGGCACGAGTGACAACCTGAGCGGCAACCGTACCGGGGTGCACGGCAAGGACGGCCAAACCAACGAATGCACCAAACAAGGCGACAGCGACAACGAAGGTAAGTTTGAGTCGTAGCATTCTAGGAATAAGTATAAACGTTTCGAGACAAGCTGCAAATTATGCCTCGTTGGCTGAATCTTCAAGCCTCCCCCAAGACCTTTCACGCGCGGACGGTAGGCCACCTGAGCTGCTTATGTATAGCATCTCCGTGGCCTACCATGCCGGCTCCATTTCGGTTAAGTCTTGGGGGAGGCTTGAAGATTCAGTTCCAGCCAACCTCCATTAGACTTACCGTTATATAACACCTCAGCCCTAAAACCGCCATTTTTGCCCCATATGCCCGCCGGCCTTCGCGGCGTAACACCGTTACGCCTTGTCGT
>JAYTAB010000015.1:0-10219 GCA_043737735.1 Candidatus Saccharimonadota bacterium
TTACGTCGACTGCTGGTTGGCACGTCGAGTGAGTGGACTGCATACTTCGATTCGGGCATACGAGGCGGGGACCCTGGACCTCCAGTGCAAGTTTTATCAGAGCGGCTGGGCGTTGCCTCCTGCACCGTAACAGCCATCCCGTTTCAAGGTGAGTCCGGAGCGGTTGAGAACCTACTAGGTGGGATCGTCCTTAACTGGGATGATAACGATAGAAAGACGGGGCGTTCTGTCGCCCTCATTGAAGGCGAAGGGAGGGGTTCCCGTTACCATTTCGAAGCATTGGGTACTGTACAGCCCTGGGGACATCCAGAACGCTATAGCGCTCGGAGTAAGCGTGATCGCTTCACGTTCGACATGCTGGATGAGTACTGCAAAGCTCTCGGTATCGACGCCTTTAATCTTGATTTCTATTCGGGACCGTCATACTTAGTAGAGTCTCAGGCTTAAGTTAGAGTTCGTCGTGTCAGAAACTATCGTCCTTTATGAATTATACCGGCTCAGAGTTGAGACGGTGTGTTCAGTTTATATGGAGGGGGGGGACAACTAAGGTACGACAGCTCAAGTCATAATCTTGAATCGGGCCCGAGCAGGCATATCGTTATTTTGGTACTGATATGTTACTTGTCGACCATGGCCTGGCGCTGGGCGGTTTGGCATATTGTGCAGTCTTCTTCTTCCTGGAATCCGCCTAGCCAATGCCGGCCGGCTTTCCACCATGGTTCGTAGTCGGCGAAGGCGACCAGGTCTGACAACTCGCGTAGTACCCAGCCGAGCCAGCCGTAGATTCGTGTTTTGCCCCATAGGACAGTCGCCCAGCGTTCGCCGACCGGGATGACGATGATTGGCTTTTTGACCTTGTAGCTTGGCGGGTCTCTATCGTCAGCTTTGCGTATCAGACTTTTGGCGACGTAGATGCCGTCGAGCAATGCGGTCTGGGCCATGCCGCTGTAGGGAGTATTGGCGTTGTCGCCGATGACATAGATGTCGTCTTCGGCTTGGAGGTACATGTCGGTGCTGACTTTGCCGCGCGGTGTCATGGTGAATCCGTTGGCTTTGAAAAATGGATGGGCTGTCACGCCGGCTGTCCAGATGACGGTGTGGCTGCGGATTGGCTTGCCGCTGACAGTTAGCTGGTCACCGGACACGCCCTCGACGGTTTTGCCGGTATATAATGTGACGCCGACGCGGCGCAGCCGACGGGCTACCATGCGCGACGTGTCCTTCGGCATGCGCGGCAGCAGGCGCGGTGCGGCCTCGATCAGATCTATGTGGATGGCCCTATGTTTGATGCCGTGATTGGCCATGATCTGGCGCAGATATTCGGGCAGTGCCCCGGCCAGCTCGATGCCGGTCGGGCCAGCGCCGACGATGACATAATTCAGATCCGGCCGCCGGTCGTCCTCGAGCTGTTGATGCAAATGGTCTTTGAAACGCTTAATTTCATTGAGTGTTTTGATGCTGTATGAAAACTTTTCCATGCCGGGGATGCCGAAATAATTAGTAACGACACCAAGACTCAAGATGAGCGTGTCGTATTGGAGTGCCTGGCCGCCGCGTAGTGTCACGGTGTGTGCCATGCGCTCTAGTGTGACGGCTTCGCCCTGTTTAACCACGACGGCTTTGTCTTCGAACAATGAGGCCAGTGCGATACTAGAGCCGGCAATCGTACCACCGGTCGCTGTGCGATAGAGTGATGGGTAGTAACGGAAATGCGTTTGATCTGACAGCAATGTGATGTCAAAGCGGTCGCTATGTTCGGCCAGCTCCATCGCTGCTTTGATGCCGCCAAAGCCACCGCCAACAATCAGAACTTTTTGTTTCGTATTGTTGCCCATTGCCCTTAAGTATATATAACTTTGGTACCTGGTACAAATCATTGCATATCACCGTGAAAACGTTTAAGCTTAGGACTATATGGCCCCTGACGATGTCACCCAAAATTTGGACAGTATCAAACAAAAACTTATCGCCCTCGGATTTCAGGGGGAGTTGGACGATAGCGTAGTCACGAAAGACTTGTATAGTCACGACGCCTCGATGTTCGAGCTGATCCCCAAACTAGTGGTGTTCCCGAAGGATGCCCGTGACGTCTCAACGCTCGTCGGCGTGGTGAACGCCAACAAATCTACCTTGCCGGAATTGTCTCTGACGGCGCGTGGTGCTGGCACCGATATGTCGGGTGGCGCTATCAACGAGTCAATCATCGTCGATTTTCACAAGTATTTTACGCGGATTGGTGAGATCACCGAGACGACCGCTAACGTTCAACCCGGTGTTTTTTACCGCGACTTCGAAGTCGAAACACTGAAACACGGCGCCTTAATGCCGACCTACCCGGCTTCGCGTGATTTGTGCAGTATCGGCGGCATGGTCAACAACAATTGTGGCGGCGAAAAGTCATTGGAATACGGCAAAGTGCAGCGGTTCATCCCGTCACTCAAGGTCGTTTTTGCCGATGGCGTAGAGCGGACGGTCAAACCATTGAACCGCAATGAATTGGATGCCAAAATGGCGCAGCAAGACTTCGAGGGGACGGTTTACCGCGATATTTTCCGGCTGATCGAAGATCATTATGACTTGGTCAAGGGCGCCCGGCCGCGTGTCAGCAAGAACTCTACCGGCTATTTCCTGTGGGATGTTTGGGACCGCTCGACTGGCATTTTTGATCTGACGCAGCTGATTTGTGGTGCTCAGGGTACGCTTGGCTTCGTGACTGACGTCAATTTCCGGCTGGTTCCACATCGTCCGCATTCCGGCCTGCTGGTGCTTTTCATGCGAGACATCGACAAACTGGGCGAAGTCATCCCGAAGGTTCTGGAACACAAGCCGGCGACATTTGAATGTTTCGACGACGCCACCTTACTGCTGACCATCAAATTTATGCCGTATTTCCTCAAAATGCTAGGCCCTAGGAAGTTTATTCGATTGCTGTTCAGTCTGATTCCAGACGGCTTGCAACTGTTACGTGGCATACCGAAAATGGTATTGATGGTTGAATTCAACGGCAGCAGCGAAGACGAAGTTCGTGCTCGTATCAAGGCTCTACACGCCGATCTAAAACAGCACCACGCGCGCTATGAAATCAACGGCTTCGAAGAAGACCCGACCGAAGGCAAAAGTGAGAAATTCTGGACAATGCGCCGCCATGCCTTCAACCTGCTACGCAGCAAGGTTAAGGAAAAACACACGGCGCCTTTCATCGACGATCTAGTAGTCAATCCCGAGTATCTGACGCAGTTTCTGCCTGAGCTGCGCGTGATCGTCAAAAAATACAAACTGCTGGCGACGATTCAGGGGCACATGGGCGACGGCAATTTTCACATCATCCCACTCATGAAACTGGAAGACCCAGCAGAGCGAGCAAAACTCCTCCCAGCCATGAAAGAAGTCGATGAGCTAGTGTTAAAATATCACGGCTCGCTGTCCGGCGAACATAACGATGGACTGGTCCGCGGCCCGTGGCTAGTGCAGATGTACGGCGCTGAGGTGGTAGGCGTATTCAAGGCAGCCAAACGGATCATGGACCCTCAGAACATTTTCAATCCGCATAAGAAATCCGACGCTGATTGGGATTACAGCTTCGGCCATATCCGCGACCACTTTTGACGGATGTAGTTTAGGTTCGGGCGGATGTCGGCAAGATCACGGCCACGCTGGTACCACTGCCCTGCGCGGAAGTCAAGATGATTTCGCCGCCGTGCAGGTCGGCGATCAATTTGGCGAGTGATAGTCCTAGCCCGAAGCCCTTCGGCGACGTATGCGAGCTGCTACTTGCGCGGGCGCTGTCGGCCCGATAGAACCTATCGAAGACATGCGGCAAGGCATCGGCCGGAATTCCCATGCCCGTGTCCTGAATCGTGACGGTTAATCGGCCGCGTCCCTTGTACATGGTGAGCGTTACAGCGGAATCGTTCGGACTGTATTTGATGGCATTTTCAAGCAGAATAACAAAGAGCTGTGTCAGACTTACGCCGTTGGCAAGTAGGGGTTGAGTCTCCAATTTGGTTGTGATCTTGATGTTCTTGGATGCTGCAAATGTCTGGACCGTTTCAGTGGCGATTGTGACTATATCCTGAATATCGAGGCGTGTAAATTCATCGCGCAATTTGCCGGCTTCCATACTGCTCAGTAGTAGTAAATTGTTTATGAGGACTTCCATTCGTTCGACTTCTTCGAGATTGCTATGCAGGGTTTTTTGTAATTCCTTGACAGATGGTTTGGTGTCGAGCAGCGCCACCTCGGTCTCCATTTTGAGCGCTGTCAGTGGCGTGCGCAGTTCATGACTGACATCGGCCGTAAAGCGTTTTTGTTGTTCGTGGGCGGCCTCGATTGGCTTCAATGTTCGCCGCGCCAGCAAATAGCACGCGGCAGTCGTCAGCACCAGAACAAGCAGGTTGAAATACAGAATTTGCAAAAATATATTATGCGACCTTAGTGCCAGTTCGCGGCCTGGCGTGCCGGGTGCGCGCAGTCCGAATGGCTGGTATTCATTGGACCACTGAGCATATTGATTGTAGATGCCAGTGTGCAGTTCATGGACGGCGACATGGTACAGGACGACGCTGAATACGACGCAGATCGACATTACGATGGCGACGTACGAAGCGGTCAGCTTGAAGAGAGCTGAGCGAAACATGGGCTAGGTTTTCCCTCCAGAGCCATTGCTGGTTGCTTCGCCAAAGACGTAGCCGAACCCGCGCCGCGTGTGCAACAATGGTTTTTCGTCCGGGAAAGCCCGGTCGATTTTGGTGCGCAGGTAGCCGATGTAGACCTCGACTGTGTTGGGCAAGATGTCGGCGTCTTCGTCCCAAATGTGAGCGATCAATGAATCTTTGGTGATGATCTGTCCTTTGTATCGCATGAAGTATTCGAGCAGCAAAAACTCTTTGTGAGATAATTTGATCGGCTGCCCTGCTCGTACGGCCGTGAATGCTACCGGATCAAATTCCAGGTTATCGACCGTCAGGACGGTGCCGGTGCTAGCAGCTGGTCGCCGCAGTAGCGCACGGACGCGAGCGGTCAGCTCGTCGAATGAAAATGGTTTAACGAGATAATCATCAGCTCCGCTGTTCAGTCCTTCGACTCTGTCGCCAATGGTGCCGCGGGCGGTCAGCATCAAGACGGGCGTGTGGACGTCATCAGCTCGCAATTTTCGACAGACCGTGACGCCATCCATACCGGGTAGCATTCTATCGAGCACGATCAGGTCATAATCCGCACTGCTGGCGGAGGTATAGCCGCTGTCGCCGTCGTGTACCATGTCAACGGCATAACCGTGTATCTCCAGACCTCGCTTGACAGCGCTGGCGATCTTGACCTCATCTTCGATAACTAATATACGCATCATCGATTATTATATGCCGTTATGATGAAATTTGGCTGTAATCCGCCGACTACTTCTTGTCAGTGCCTCCAAGGTATTGCTTGGCATGCAGACTGGCTGTTATGACGACGAGTATGCCTAGAAACAACACGTAGACGCCGCGGTCGATCAGGCTGGCGGTGACGATCTGATCACTGGAAATGTGGTGTAAATGCTGCGAAAACAGCAAGAATGATTCGCGAAAGCCGATAGCTCCCGGTGTCAGCGACACGAACAAAGCAAAGTTCGCGGCACCGCTGTAAATCAGAGCCGGTACAGCGCTAATGTGCTGTCCGAAGCTGCCCAGTTCGACGTAAAATATGACTGCCACAGTGCTGACTTGAGCTAGCGTGGCCATTGCCAGATTGCCGATGTGTTCCAGCTTCAGATTTTGAAAACGTGCCGGGATCAACTGCCTACATCGAAGTACTAGCGGCGTGAGGCCGATGGCCAGTATGATGCCACCGAGCGCCCATGTCCCCATGAAATAAGTCAGCAGAAACAAGCCGCTGAATCCAGCAAAAAATGCGTAGTACACTAGTGTGGCGACAGTGTAATTCTTGAGTTTTACGCCGTGTTTACGCTTGAGATATATGGCCCGAAATGCCGGTCCGCTTTGCAATGGCCCAAAGAAATTGACGATCGACGAATACATGACGAGCAACATGCTTTCTTTGCGGCCAAGTGTGATGTCACAGAGTGACAAAGTGGCTCGCTGAATCCAGACTAAGGTGATCAAGAAAACTCCGTACAGTCCGAGTAATTCGGCAAGTTTGGCGAGTGATAAATTGCCGAGTTGTCGTAACGCCTCAGGGTGTCGGCCGAGGTAATAAGTGAATACGACGATGGTGACGACCAAGACGGTTGCGGTTACGGCTGGGCGCAAATTTTTGCGGAACATGAGCTTATTGTAGCGTATATTAGACTTCTTCGTAAATAAGAATGCGAGGCCAAAAGTGATGATTTTTGTTCAAAATAGACAAACTGCGACAAAGCGTAACCGTAGTTACGGTGCGAAGCAATTTGTCTATTTTGGGCAAAAATGGCACTTTTGGAGCCGTAGAGTTATTTACGAAGAAGTCTATTATGGAGGTTTAAGGTAATTGTCAGCAAAAGCCGGTATAATAATCTGCGATGGGTTCTATTTCTCAACATGTTAGGGCTTGCGCGCAGTTGCGTTACTCGGCGAAAGTCATGAGTCTGCTTCGCGCGCCGAAGTTTTTCTACGCGATTGTTGGACTCTTGGTCTTGCAGAGTGCTTGGGTCGCTTTGACGGCTCGCTATCCCCTGCCATTTGACGAGAATTACCATTTTGGGCTGATTCAACTTCACGCCCAGCAACTGATGCCTTTCTTCACGAATCAGCCGACTGACACGGCGGTGTACGGTGCTCTGGCGCGCGACCCATCGTATCTATATCATTATCTCCTCAGCTTTCCGTATCAGTTGCTGACTCATATAACGACCAGCGTAACCGCTCAAATCATCACTCTACGGTTCATAAATATCGGTATTTTTGTGGCTGGATTGTTTGTCTATCGCAAGCTTCTGCGGGAGCTACGCATCAGCCGAGCACTGAGTCACGCCGTGCTACTATTTTTCGTATTGTTGCCTGTCGTGCCGCTGTTGGCCGGTCAGATAAATTATGATAATCTGATAGTATATCTGACCGGCCTGCTGTTTTTGTACACCGTAAGGCTGATAAGAGTGCTGCGGGCTGAACACCAGGATAGCGCACCAGTTCCCTTGCAGCTGGTATTGCAAATATTGCTAGTAGGCTCCATTGGTAGTATCGTCAAATTCTCGTTCGCACCGGTATTCTTCGGCATTATTGTCGTCCTGAGTTGGTTTGCGTGGAGACGGTGGCGAACGGACACTCGTGCCCACAAAGCGATCAATATCGAACTGCCGGCTAGGTTCAAACTGGCGTTGCTCGGGGTTTTGACGGTGCTGACGATCGGCTTGTGCGTCGAGCGATATGGTGTCAATCTGGTGCAATATCACAGCCCGGTGCCGAAATGCGATAAGGTGCTCAGCATCGACGAATGCCAGAGCTATTCGCCGTGGGCCCGAGACTACTTGTATGCGACAACTTACCCACCCCCAACTACCCAAGGCATCGTGGTCTACCCGGCTGTCTGGGTGCATCGCATGGTTTACGAAACGATGTTTACGATCACTAGTTATTTCTACGAGCCTTGGGGTACGGTTACTTATTCGGCGAAACCGCCGCTGACGATCGCCAATTACACGGCATGGACGGTTTTCTGTCTTGGCATCACGTTGGCTGTTCGGGCATGGCGCCGTATTTGGGATAATGTCAGCCTGCGTCTGCTGCTAAGCGTGACAGGATTCTACATATTTATTTTGTTTACACAGAACTACGCCATGTATGTTCACACCGGCGAAGCTGTGGCGATTCACGGCCGTTATCTCGTCCCATTCTACCCGCTATTACTACTATGTTTGGCGATCGGCTTCCAGGAGTTTGTGGAGCGATTAGAGCAACGAGCCCCGGCCCGGCACGCCAGCCTTGCAAAATACAAAGCAGCTTTGCTCGTCCTGACCATAGTGCTGTTTTTGCAAGGCGGCGGCATCGTCGGCTGGATTGTCCGCAGCGATCCGTCCTGGTACTGGCAGCAAAGTGCGCTGGCAGCCCGTGCCAATTGGCTAGCCAAAGATGTGTTGTACCGGCTGGTCCAGCATTAAACCATGATACAATAAACAAAATAATGCAAGTAAGGTCGTCATGAGATTAGTCATCCAAATCCCCTGTTATAACGAAGAAGAGACGCTACCGATCGTGCTCAAGAGCCTGCCGAAAAAGGTCAAGGGCATCGATGATATCATTGTGCTAATAATGGACGATGGCTCGACCGACCGAACTGTCGAAGTCGCCCGCGCGCATGGTGTCACGGAGTTCGTTCTGCACCGTAGCAACGTTGGGCTAGGACGGCAATTTCACGACGGCGTCTATCGGGCGCTTGAGCTGGGCGCCGATATCGTCGTTAATACCGACGCCGACAACCAATATCCGCAAGATCGCATAGAAGACCTGGTGCAACCAATACTGCGCGGCGAGGCCGACATAGTCATTGCCGATCGCCAAACTCACACTATCGAACATTTTTCGCCATTCAAGAAATGGCTCCAAAAAGTTGGCAGTCAAGTTGTCAACAAAGCCGCCGGCACAGAACTACCAGACGCTGCCAGCGGATTCCGGGCTTATTCGCGCGAATCACTGATTCAGCTCAACACCATTACGCGCTTTAGTTACTGCATGGAAACGATCATTCAGGCCGGCACCAAACGGCTGGCCATCGCTAGCATACCGGTTGTCACCAATCCTAAACTGCGCGAGTCACGACTTTTCGACTCGACCGCTGAACACGTTTTCAAGTCTGCCTCGGCTATTATCCGGGCCTACATTATGTACCGGCCATATATGGTGTTTGGGACGCTCGGCGGCGGTCTGCTGCTTGTTGGTTTGGTGCCGTTTGCGCGCTATCTGCTCCTGACATTTACTGGCCACACTGGCAGCGGTCACCTACAATCTCTTCTCGTCGGTACGGTTTTCTTGACGGGTGCGTTCCTGTGCATGGTGCTCAATATTATCGCTGATCTGATACGAATTAATCGTATTTTGATCGAAGACAATCTGGAACACACCAAGCGCATGCGATTCTCCAGATAAGAACGTATACTATAGGACATATGGTTAAAACTGCTGTTACTCGCAAATCAACGATACCTAGCGCATCGTCAATCAAACATAGCGTCGTGGTCAATACTCTGATATTTATTGGGGTTTTGTACTTGTTTGGTTGGCAGCTACATGCTCTATCAGGAAGTTTGACTGCCCTGAGACAAGCCAATGGCCAACAAATCGTGGCGGCGCTGCTCGCTACCATTATGGGCTTCGGGGCTGCGGCACTGTCGTATCAGGTTTTGGCTCTAAGACCGCTGCAGTTTCGTGTGACCTTGGGTGTGCAGATAGCCTCGGGATTCGTGAATCGTCTGTTGCCAGCCGGGCTCGGCAGTTTGGGGCTATTCGCTTTGTATTATCGCAAATACGGACATAGTCTGGTGACATCGTCAGCCCTAGTGGTGACCAATAATATTCTTGGCTTTGTCAGCAGTGCGCTACTGCTGACGGTCGTGCTAATACTACGTCCGGAGTATGTCGGTCGTTTGCACGTGAACGGTGTGTCGGCCGCGACCGCATTAGTAGTCGTTAGTATTGCGGGACTATGCATGATTCTCGCCAGGCGTTCCCAACGATTGTTAGGATTCCTCCGCAAGTTAGGTTACGGAAAAATCCTATTGCGTTTCACTTCGTTCATTTGGGCGACATTATCGGCACTCCAACGTAGCTTGCGGCCCACAAGCCGTACTTTTCAAGCACTCGTATGCAATATGATTGTGACGAGCTTGAATGTGGTTGTGTTGAGTCTGGCGGTCAGCTCGATTGGTGGCGTGCTCGATTGGCCAAGCGCACTAATCGTGCTGTCGATCGGTACGCTCGTCGGCGCGGCTGTACCAACGCCGGGTGGTATCGGTGGAGTTGAAACTGGTTTGCTGGCCGGCATGTTAACCTTTGGGGTATCATCGTCAGTTGGCCTAGCGGCAGTGCTGCTGTACCGCGGGTTGACGTATTGGCTGCCGATTGTCCCGGGTATCGTAATGTTCCGAATTATCGAGAGGCGATATTTGTAACCTTTTGTTATACCAATCACACCCCAAAACCCGGCCTTTTTGACGAGTCTCAGCGGCCAAAATGTTCCTTTCCTCACTCATCGTATCTACGGATATGATTCACTCGGAGAAGATAATATTTTGTCTCACTGATACTTCGCC
>JAYTAB010000016.1:0-21835 GCA_043737735.1 Candidatus Saccharimonadota bacterium
GCGAAACTACAGCTTGCTCTACCGGAAGGAGCTTGCCGTTATGCGAAAAAAAATTATAAGTCATAAACTTTCCTCTCCAGCACTCTCTGGTTCTCAAAACTGGCTCAAATACAGTACAACGGGCGCCGTCTAGGCGCCCGTTGTACTGTAACGTCTACGAGTTATTCTACTCTGTTTCTGCTGTCTTTGTATCACTCAACTTGATTAGCACAAAGGCGGCGGCTCCACCGATGAGTGCTGTGATCAACTGGAACTTGCCCATAGCGATCAGGAAGATAGCTGGCACGAGGCTAATCGAAACGTACAAGTTAGCGATAGCGAACAGGAAGCCAGACTTGACGACGGCTGCCAAGGGAATTCTAGCGATAGTAGGAACTTTGGTGAGGTATTTGTACAGTCCCATCAGGATTAAGTTTCCGACCCAGATGAAGGGCAAGAAATATAGTAGGAACATGGTAAATGGTCCAAAGACTACACCGTTGAGCACGGCTGCTAGGCTAGGAATCACGGCCAATGGCAGTAGGTTTTTGGTGGAGAATTTGGCAGCGGCGATGAACAGTACGGCGTTTACGGCGCTTCCTACTAGGAGTTGTGGCTGCTTGAGCAGGAAGGGTACCGAGAATGCTATGGCATAGAGTGCTATAAGCAGTCTAACTTCTGGTTTTGCTAGTGCGTTGGTATGGTAGGTCATATCTTATACTTCCTTCTAATTATTTAATTAACGTGGTTGGGTTGGGTAGGTTTGTCGGTGTGTTCGGTAGACCTGTCGTTATATTCGGTGTGAAGCAAATGGTGTGATATTTTTCCTCCTGGTTCGCCAAGAAACGATGTGTATAGTTTCTGAACTCCTTCGTTCAAATGCGACTGGCGCTTTGGCGGCGGTAGGTTCTTGTCGTGATCGTACAGGGTTTGGCCCATTTCTGATGCATTGGGCAAACCTGTCATATCAACTGGCTGGCCACCTCCACCAACGCATCCTCCGGGACACATCATTATCTCCACGAAATGTAGGTCTTCTATCTCACCGGATTTAATCATGTCTAGGAGTTTGCGGACATTTGCGCCACCGTGGGCAATGGCTACATTAACTTTAGTCTCGCCGAACATGACACTGGCCGTCTTGACGCCCTCGATTCCACGTAATGGTTTGAGGTCGATATCTTCCAGGGTTTCTCCGGTTGCGAGAAAATAGGCAGAGCGTACGGCCGCTTCCATGACGCCACCCGTGGCGCCGAAGATGTTACCGGCGCCGGTAAATTCACCAAGCAACGGATCTGCTTGTCCCAGAGGAAGCGAGGCGAAGTCGATCCCGGCTTTGTCGATCATCCGCATAAGTTCCCGGGTAGTTAGGACATTATCGACGTCCGGATAGGCGGCTTCGGGACTTTCGCCGTTCCAAAGGGCGGCGTCTATCAGTTGAGGGCGCTTGGCTTCGGACTTTTTGGCCGTGCAGGGCATTACAGAAACCATCTTTATATCCTTAGGATCCAGTGCGTTTTCTGGCGAGTTTGGATTTTCGGCTCTAGAATTATTGACAAGAACTGTCTTTGCGAGTGCACCAAGCATTTGTTGTGGTGACTTGCAGGTGGAAAAATTAGGCAAGAATTCGGGAAGTTGTGTTTCGGCTAAATTGACCCAGCCAGGACAACAAGACGTTATTAGTGGAAGTCTGGCTGTCTCGTTGCCAACTATTCTTCGTAATAATTCGCTACCTTCCTCCATGATGGTCAAGTCGGCTGCAAGAGCCGTATCTGTTACGGTGTCAAATCCTAGTAGGTGCATGGCAGTATAGAGTTTGCCGTTGGCTACTTCGCCGGCAGAGAGTTGTTTGCCGTTTACTACTTCGGGTTTTATGTCGTATTTTTTGACAAAAGCCGCCTTGATAGCTGGGGCTATTTGTACTACCGAGTGGAGTTGTTTGTTTGCTAGTATTTCGTTAACTTCAGCTTCTTGCGATACCTCGCGTATAACTTCTAGGGGGCAATTTTTGGAGCATTGGCCGCAACCTATGCAGTTATCCGCGTGAAATACTATCTTGGAGTTCTCACCGCGGCCTCGTTGGAACAGTACGTTGTCCATGCCTTGTGTCTCCCGACAGACGTCTATGCAAATTCCACAGCCGACACATCCAAGTGTTCGGAATATAGAATCGGTGCCATCTATGATGGTAGGTAGCTCAGAACCGTCGGGATGAGTACTATTAGCGGGACATGTTTCTGGAATGCTCATTTGGGCTGTCCTCCTTCTATCCTAAAGTCCTCTGGAAATTTGCTGATAGCACTCCGGGTAAAATTAAGTGCCGATCTGCCGAGTCCGCATCGGGGGCGTTCATTTTCTTCTCTAGATGGATCTACACCCATAGCTTCCTTTTGTTCGGGAGAGAGCCTCTCGGACATTAGTCGAGATCTGGTTGTGATGCTTTCCAGAATTTCTTCGGTGTTTTCGTCGTTTTCATTCCTAGCTAGGCGACCAAGTGCAACCCTGGCCAACTTGATACCGTGTGGGCAGGCTGTACAGTTTCCGCAATATTCATTTGAGTAGAAGTTAATAGATTCTTGAGCCATACGTAGCATGTTCCTGTCTGTTGATAGGACAGATAGTGTGCCAGACCCAAGTTCGGTCCCCTTTGACTGAAGTTCCGTAGGAGTAACTATGGTGTCCAGGTCCTCTGCGGTCAGTAGTTTGCTCGAGGCGCCCCCGACCTGAACAGCTTTGACTGTTCCTGTGGGCCCCCCGGCCATGGTTATTAGGTTGGCGACAGTCTCTTTCCCGGTGGGTACCTCAGCGAATCCGGGTTTCTTCACATCACCGCAGACTTGTAAAATCCTCGTTCCCGGATGTTTAGGGTCACCGATTTGTGAAAATGCCTTGCCGCCATTCTTGATTATTTCGGGTATGTTTGCCCATGATTCGACGTTGTTGACTACTGTTGGTCGGCCGGCCAAGCCCTGGTGAGTCATGCGAGGAGGAGTAGATTGCGATCTGCCACGGTTGCCTTCCATGCTTTGGATGAGAGCGGTGGCATTACCGCAGACGTACGAACCGCCCCCTTCGTAAACGACGATTTCTTTCAGGTTGCCCAGTAGGTTCGCTTCGCGTGCTTCCTCGATGGCAGAGTTCAAACGTTTGATAGATTCGGTGTAGTCACCGCGTATGTATATTATGGCTACTTCAGCCCCTAGAGCTTGGGCTCCTATGACTAGTCCTTCTATGATGGCGTGCGGATTGCCCTCCATGAGCAGTCTGTCTTTGCGCGTAGGTGGTTCGCCTTCGTCGGCGTTACAGATCAGAAATGGTTTTTCCTGTTTTTTCGCTATCGATTCTGCTGCTGATTCCCATTTTTGTCCAACAGGGAACTCGGCTCCGCCACGACCGTTGAGGTTAGATGCTACAACCTCGTCAATTATCTGGCTAGGCTGCATTCCACTAGCTTTTCTAGCTGCCACGTATCTAGTGTTCGGCTTCAACTCCGCATTCGGGCCACCGTAGCTCTCGAGTTTATGGGAATCGGGGCCAATGTGCTCAGTTAGAGGACCGCGCTGAAGAATGCTGAGTTCTGCGTTGCCGCCAAGAGATTCAAATAGTTCATCTGATGCCGTACCGCTAGCTGGCGCATAATCGTCCCCGGCAACTTCTTCGAATGCCGGGTTAATGTGATCATAAAATGTGCCTACGTCTATTAAATGATTGGCAGTTTTGCCACTTGCTCGTGCCGCATAGGCTAGCTGCTCGGGGGTTACGTTGCCTGTATTTGCAAATGATTTCAAGAGAGGCAATGCTACGGCGCCTGCCGGGAAGCCGTAATCGCTGGCAAGTCGCCCAAAATAATCAACCATTGCAGCTTCGGCGTCGGTTGGAGTATAGACGCCTTCGACCTGGGTACCTTCAACCTGACGGGTTAATAACTCTGTCACTTCTAGCTCCTTGAAATATAATTTAATAAATCGATGAGCTTGCTAACGCTAATTCTAGTACTCGCATCTCGACAAAGAGCAACTGTTGACATTCCAATTGTATTATGTCACGCATTAATATATACCTCGGTCAATACGAAGTCAGTGATCTCTGTCATTGTCAAGTTGATAGGTATGATTGGTATAATACGCCAAAATCAAAAGCTAGTACGTCACACAATTGCAGACAAGGCGAGAAGCTGTAAAAACATACATATTTTAAGAACCCTATACTAGTACCCCGACAAAAGATAATGATTGGAAAATACTATGAATGTAGACGTTTATCACTATCCAGGCCCTGAGTCAATTACGCTCAAAGATGCTGTCAATATCGCAGACTGCAACTATGACGCGGTTTTTGCTTCGGAGAGGCTGGTTGTGGGTTCCCATGATCTTCCTTCTGTGGAGGCGCACGTGAATAGTGTCTTCGGCCAAGAAATAGCGGGTAAATATTTTGGAGAATCTTATGAGCCCGAGGATGACGATCAGGCCGGTGGACCATGCGACGGCGAGCATAAACGTGCTTTGGAATTGGAACCAGAGACAATTCCCAAAGCTACTACCTATGTAGCCGGTGAATCTCTCGGCGTGCCACCACAATATGGGCCATTTAGACCAAGAGGCATCGCTGAAGATTTTTTGTGCACACGTTCACCGCATAGTCGTTTGCGGGCAATGTTGGCGCCGGAGACGCGGCTGCTTTATTATACGTACGACGAGGGTGATGCTAACGCCGACGTGGACGTATATTTGCAGGAACAGGAGTATAACCTGAGTGTTGGAATCTATAACTTAGATATTTTTTCGAAAGATTGGGCTCTCAAATACCTAGATATGCTTGCCCTGGGCGCCTACAACGAGCACAAAGGCTATGAACTGTTGAAGCAGAGGCTGCTAGGCAGATTGGCTGCGACGGCTATATTTGAACCAGATTCACGGCTTGCCGTTATTGATTATTACGGCGCCGACGTAGCGTGTGCGCGGTTCAGGGCAAAAGAATTGCAACGAAGTATGGCTGTGCCAGGGACTGTGGTTGATGTCAAAAAGGCAATTGATGGGCCGATTGAACAACCCAAGGATGCTATTCGTAACAGATTGATCAGTGCAATGCAGGTTGATGGACCAGAGGTATTACCGAAAAGGGTAAGCGAAGTTGATCGAAGTGAGCTCCGTTCTCATCTAGTGGGATACATTATTACAATATTTCACGATGGCAAGTTTCCGTGTGTGTCAGCAAAATTTGCCGATGTAGCTAACTCGCGAATACAGCAAGCCGTCGACGACCCATGCATCGTAAAGCATGCTATACGAGCTTTTGATGATGCCTACCGAGCGGTAAGATTTGGTGATGATCTAGGACTCGCAAGAGAAATCCTCCAAAAGGAATTAGAAACGATAGTCCCTCCGGTGAAATAATTAGAAGATGTTGCTAGGATGTCGCCTTGGACAGAGTAGTATATAGAGATGACCCCAACCGCCCCGCACATCATAATCTTTTCCCACGGCTTTGGTGTACGCAAAACTAACCGCGGACTTTTCACGGCGATTGCCAACGCTTTGCCCGACGCGCGGAGCGTGATGTTTGACTATAACTCCATCAACGAGGAATCGAATACGCTGACGGCAAAGCCTTTGCACGAGCAGGCATTGAAGCTTCGTAAAGTCATCAACGCCACCAGGGCTGAGTATCCGGACGCGGTTCTTGACCTAGTGTGTCATTCTCAAGGTTGCGTTATCGCGGGGCTGGTGAAACCGCGCGGCATTCGCAAGGTTATTATGATTACACCTCCGGACGAAATCAGTGCAGCGACAACTATCGAGCGCCACGAAGCGCGGAAGGGCATAGCCATCGATCCGACCGTCCGGACGCGTCTGCCGCGCACCGATGGTAGCACGACGGTCATTCATCCTGAGTATTGGCAAAGCCTGGCGGATATTGATCCTGTGAAACTATACAACAGGCTGGCCCGATTCACTGGTTTGCGCATTATTAATGCCCGGCAAGACGAAGTGTTGGGCAAAGTGAGCTTCGAGGGAATTGACTCGGCGATCTCGCTGGTTACATTGGACGGCAACCATAATTTCGACGGCGAGGAAGACCGCAAACGAATCCTTTGGATATTGCAAAAAGAGCTAGCAGGCAACTAGACTACCTGACCCTCATTCAAATGCACAAGGTTCTTCGTGCATGATGAGCCAACGATTGCTTCTGTTTGTATGCTACCCACGTAGACCAACTGGTCTACACTTTAGTTATGCAAAATTCGGAACTCGTAGCTTTGTCCGGGGCATTGGTTGGAATTGCCGGTGTAGCCTTGCTGTCATTTTCTTAATAGTATGCAGTGTGGTAACTGCTCGCAGTTCGAGGCGGCCGTTAGGCCGCTTCAGTCTGTGAGCAGTTGCGTAAAACGTACTTGCCTTTTTTGATTAAAGTTGTATCATACGCTATATAGTTAATACACAGAAAGTCAATAACATGAGTAAGGTCACTACCCTAGACCAACCACGCTGTAATTTTTGTCCCGATTACCTAACTGCTGAAGCTTATGAACAACAATTAAAGGAAACGGCAGTGCTGTTAGCGATAGAAGGGTCAACCGAACCCGCTCTTATGCGTACACCGGTAGAAGCAGACATCCCAAAAATTAAAGCATTGTATGGAACTTTAAGTGTAGATGACATACGCATGCGCTACTTTGGTGCTTTTGGTGCCGGCCGGATATTAACGGCAAGTACAGAATCATCAAGTCTGACTAATGCTACTAGAAATTACGATGTAGTTGTTGAGTACAAAGCTGAGGACAAAGACGCAATAATTGGCCACGGTGGTGTTGTTTTATACGACGGAGATAAAGGCGATTTACATTTTGTAGTTGACCCAAGTTACCGAAAAAATCACCTTACAACAACTATGTTAACCAACGTTATACGAAGCGCTCAAGCTTTTGGATTAATTGCGCTTACTGCTGACATCGACAAATACAACAAAAACATGGTAAAACCCCTCAGGCATGCTGCTGAGCGCCTTGGATTTAACCCAGATCGAATGACATTAAGATTAGACCCAGAGGATAGCGGTTATCTACAGTGGAAACTCGACATATCGGGGTCCACTCGCTCAGCTGTTTGTGCCGTGAACGGTCTCGTCTGTCAGCTTGATCCGGCACTAGCAAAAGAGAGAAGATTCGCTTCCGTCCAGTAATGTATCCTGCGAACTGTTCGGCAGACGCCTGTATGTCGGTAATGTGCAAGTGGGGAATCGTGGCAAGTCAGAGTGTGATGGCTATAGCTATCCCGTGACAACAATACTGTTAGTTCTACATCGCTTCAAAGAAAAGGTTAAACCCATAGCTTTGTCCGGGGTATTGGTTGGAATTGCCGGTGTAGTCTTGCTACCATTTTCTTAATCGGTAAGTATTTGAGTCTCCGAAACACAGACAGGGCAAATACAAAAGACGTACTTGATTCAATTCAGTATCTTGCACGTCTTTTATAGTACCCTGCGTCATTGTTTATTCTCTCCATGACGCTTATGATGAGGGGACATGAATATAGCTGTTGTTGCTGCCGGTGGCCGGTTGGGTAGGGTGTTTGTCGAGGAGGCATTGGCGCATGGGCATAGCGTACGGGCCGGGGTTCGCGGGAAGGGTAATCTTCCGACTCACCCAAATCTCGAAGTTGTGCAGTGTGATGCTACTCAAGCTGCCGACCTCATGAATTTGGTAAAAGATCAGGAGGTGGTGGTGAGTGCTCTGGGCCATGTGAAGGGCTCACCTGCTGATGTGCAGACTACCGCTACAAAGTTGCTCGTGGACGCTATGCGGAAGTCGAATGTCAAAAGGTTTGTCGACGTCACGGGTACGGGCGTTCGATTTTCTGGGGACAAGGTGACGCTAGTCGATATTTTGTTGAATCTCGCAGTGCGAATTATCGATCCGGCTCGCGTCAAAGATGGTCGGGATCACGTAGCTGTGCTGCAGGCCAGTGGCCTGGACTGGACGACTATTCGCGTCTTGAAGCTGCAAAATGTCGCTGCAAAGCCATTTGAACTGCGTCCTCATGGTCCAACGAAATGGTACGAGGGGCGGAGCGAGGTCGCAAAAGCGATGTTGCAAGTGATAGAACAAAACAGCTTCATCAAACAATCTCCGATCATAAGTAAACCAGTATAAAAAAGGGGGAGGTAAACAATGACCAAAAAAATTACTAACAAAGCTACTAACAAAGCTACAAGGGCTAGGACAATTACGACGCATGGCCTGAGAAAATTCAACTTTGTCATGGCCGGGCTCCATGCCGCACAAGGCTTTGCCATATTGGCGCTGAGTCGGACGTTTAACATACCGATCACAGGGAGTTATCTGACGTTTGATACGACGTCCAAGACGCTCGAGCCGGCGACGGCTCACTTGTTCGATCTGTCGATCCCCCTGCTAGTTGCGCTATTTTTCTTCCTTTCGGCGGCAGCTCATTTGTTTGTTGCTACTGCCTACAACAAAAAATACAACTCAGATCTGGGTCGCGGCATCAACAAGGTACGATGGATTGAATACTCTGTCTCGGCTAGTATCATGATGGTGGCCATCGCAGTGCTAGTTGGCGTGTACGATCTGATGAGCCTGGTGATGATATTTGCACTGATAGCTATCATGAACTTGCTCGGACTTGTCATGGAGATCCACGACCAAACGACCAAAAAAACGAGCTGGGTGAGCTACTGGATTGGTTGCTTGGCGGGGATAATCCCATGGGTCGTGATAGCCTTTTGCTTTTGGCTGTCTGCTGACAAGGGAAGTGCACCGCCGGCCTTTGTGTATTGGATTTTCGTTTCGATCTTCATGTTCTTTAGCTGTTTTGCCATCAATATGGTTTTGCAATACAAAAAGATTGGACCGTGGAAGGATTATTTGTACGGCGAGCGCGCGTATATTATCTTGAGCTTAGTTGCGAAAACTCTCCTAGCTTGGCAGGTGTTCGCCGGCACTCTTCAACCTATGTAGACGTGTAGTGACACTGAATCTTTAATTATAACAGACTAACGGCACATAGCGCGGTAAGAAACATCACCTTGCACATCTTGTCTCAAAAGGCTTATGCTTAAGTTAATTAATAGAGGAGGGAAATTGTATACGTGACTAGAAATTCATTAGACTTACCGTTATGTAATGGTAAGTCTAATGAATTCCAGCCCATTAGCGCCGTCACAGCACTGCAACGAACCCTCATAGCCCGAATAATCAATATAGATTAACAAGCGGCTTTCAGTACCTGATTTCCCCATCTTGGGTGTTAAGGCATAACAAAACTACAACCGGACGACAAGTCCCGACGCTTAAGTACGCTTAGTACCGACACTCAATGAGTAGCGGATTTTTCCGTATGTTCCGACATCGCTCGAGTGCTGCAAGCGACTTCACTGGTGCCCCGACAACCCTATCGTGATGAATATACCGGTCGCTAGCAGTAGTGCCAGGTGCATCAGGTGTATCTGAAGCGTAACCGTAGTTACGTTTCAGATCAGATGATGTGCCTGGTGCTGCTGATTGCGGGCGGGATACATCAGGATAGGGTTGTCGGGGTACTAGAATCAATCTACGCCAACAAAATCATAAAATCATCATCTAACCAAGGAGAATCATGGAACGAGAACCCAGAGACAGTACGTCCCTCGAGCGAGTCGCCGACCTACTTAAGCGGTCGAATATCGACCCCGATGACGTGGAGAGAATTAATCGGGCTAACGTCTGGGATGGATTTATAAAAAACAAGAACGGAGAGATTGAATACGCCAAACTTGCAAGTGTGTCTTTTGTGCCCAAGCAAGATGATCGACGCTTTCCGCAGGCCGTTGCAGCGCACATAACACCAAGCCGAAAACGGCCACCGAAGCGTGATTATAAAAGCATCTTCGTTTTCTCTGACACGCAAATAGACTACCGCCGCATAGGCGATGAGCTTATACCTATACACGACGAGCGAGCTATGGCAGTAGCCCGTTTAATTTGTGCGGACATTCGGCCAAACACGATCGTGAATTGTGGCGACACGACGGATCTTAGCGCCTTCAGTCGATTCAAAGCCGACTCGGATCATTTTCACGCGACTATAGGGCCCGCCTTCCAACGAACAAACAATATGTATGCCGAGTACCGTGCTGATAACCCGCAAGCTCGCATAGTTGAAGCTGACAGCAATCACAACGTTCGTCTTCGCAACTGGATGCTCAAGTATATGCCCCAGATGTACAATGTCAAACAAGCTGGAGCTAGCGAAGAAGACTACCCGGTGATGAGCTATCCGTATCTAGCCAACCTAAATAGTGTCGGGGTGGATTGGGTTGGTGGTTATGGGGCCGCCGAGTTTAAATACGCCGATGACTTGATATTTCGCCACGGTACCAAAGCTGTATCTAGAGGTAGCACGGCTGCGCAAGTATCAGACCCAGAAGTTAATATTGTTCAGGGCCACGCTCATCGTACTGAAATATTTTACCGGACAGCCCGAGACGGTACGCCACTAGCTTCGGTGGTTGTTGGAGCGCTTTGTAAGACTACCGGTGAGGTACCTAGCTACTACAGTGCGGTAGATGATCGAAACCAGGTAGTCAGATATCAAGAAAACTGGACTCAATCTGTGCTGGAAATCGAAGATTACGGTGGCGGTAACTACGTGTTTCACCCTATACCGATACGTAATGGCGTAGCACGCTATAAAGGCAAAGTGTACGAAGCAATGCTAGAAGCAGCATAGCCCTGCATATTCTGAATTAAGTGCACGCGCTTGCTCTTGAATAAAAATATCAATGGAGAACGACGAGGATAATTTGTGCGAGTACGATTTTCGTGATCATGGCTATAGGGTATACACTTGCATAACCAATATTCGGAGCGTCATCTCCTTTGGCCTGTTCGTTAACGAAGCCGAGTACCGCAGGTTGTGTTTGTACGCTTGCCAACATGCCGCTTAGATACGCGAAAGGTATTTTGAAGATCTTGTAGCCCACAACCAACGTAACTGTGGATACTAGAATCGTTAGTCCTGCGCCCGCACCTATAATCACTAAACTCGAAGGGTCTGACAGGGCTTTGCTAAGCGCTCCACCGGATTGGCTGCCTATGCCAGCCAAGAACAATACTAGCCCCAGTTCTCTGAGCGCCATGTTGGTACTAAATGGAAGCTGCCAGACTATTCTGCCGGTGCGGCCACAAGCACCAAGTAGCAGAGCGACCAATAATGTGCCTCCGGCCACGCCCAAGTGGAAGACGCCCCCGCCCGGTAAGGGTATGGGGATAAGCCCTACTAAAATACCAACACCAATGCCAATAGCGAAAGTCAGGATATCGAATTCAGAGGACAAACGGTAGGAATCACCAAAGTAATCGGCTGCTTTCTTTACCATACCATTTGGCCCCACAATCATCACTCGGTCACCAAGTTCAAGGACTGTGTTTTCGTGAGCTACAAAATCAACATCGCCGCGTCTAATACGAGTTACGGTTACGCCATGATTTTGTTGGATGTTTAGCTTGCCTAATTTTCTCCCAGCGATCTTGCGATTAGATAGGAAGACTTGGCGGGTATGAAAAACTTCGTGACCAAATTCTACGCCGACACTGACAACTTCACCCAGCCAAGCAGAGGCCTCCTCGAGTGCTTTTTCATTACCGACGATTATAACTTGCATTCCCTTTTCGAGCATATCACTAGGACTTGCCAGACGGATTACACCGCCGTCGCTTATCCGACTTATGGATATATCTACGCCGCAAGCTGCTGCAACTTCATCTACGCGGTATGGTTTTTCTCGAGTAATGTGTACGGTTCGTGTGCAAAGTTCCTTTTTGTCGCAACAGAGGGCAGACTCTTTGTTGTAGTCAATTTTCCATATCTTCTGGAAAAAGGCCAAAACCGCTAGTACGCACATCACGCCTAGTGGATATGCCAATGAATAGCCTATCACGGGTGCAGGTGTGGTCCCCTTTAGTGAATCTAATACCGACGCCAAAGCCGGAGTATTAGTAAAAGCTCCAGTGTACATACCGACGGCAATGTCGCCCTTTATGTTTAGTATGGTAGCCAATAGAATGGTCGACATTCCGCCCAAGACTAAGATGCCTAGTACAAACCCGTTGTTTCTCAGGCCTTTTTTGCGGAAAGCGCTAAAGAACTCGGGACCCGAGGCTAATCCGATAGTGTACACGAACAGAACCAGGCCAAGGACATAGACGAATTGGGGCAAGGCTAGTTTTGGATCGTAGGCAGATATGCCGAGGCCGGCGAATAACACCGCAGCAATTCCAAGCGAAAAACTACCAATGCGTATTTTCCCCACTAAATAGCCCACTGCAACTATTAGAAACAGGACAAGGATAGGGTTTGTGTAGAGAATCTTATGTATTTCTTGCATAATATTATATATAACGACACATTAAAGCACCTTCCTACGTTTTACGCAAGCGTACAGATCACACCTGGGCTAATAGACTTAGATATAAGGGCTACTCTGTAATCGAAACCAAACCCAACTTCTCCGGTTTGAAATTACCTTTTCAGGGGGCCATAGTCAGAGATCTACAGATCGATCGGTTGCTTCGGGAAGCCACGCTTCAGCGCCTCGACGATGGCGAGTTGCAACTGTGGTGTGCGGAAGGGAAGCTTGGCAAACGAGCTGACGTCGGCCCACAGTGGTGTGTGAGTATTGGCGCCGAGTCGATTCATGTATCCTTCTTCGGATGATTCCTGGATGGCTATGCCGTCGTGGGGCGCTACCTGGCATAGATAGATGTATTGTTGGTTGTACGGTGCGTCGTGTTTCTCGATGTAGACTAATCGGCAACTGGTGACTTGCAGACCGGTTTCCTCCATGACTTCGCGGGTAACGCCTTGCTCGGTGTTCTCGCCCTCGTCGACTCGCCCGCCAACTAGAGTAAAGTATTTGCTGCCGTGTTTGTCACGGTGCATGACCAGGATTTTGTCGTTTTCGATGATGATGGCTCGAGCGGCTAATAGCATGGTTCTAGTATATACCTAGGACATAGATTTGATAGAATAAGCCGTTTATGTACGGGACGGATGATAGAATATAGCTATGCGCCTGCGCTCATCGCTGCAACAATGCTATAAATATACGACTCTATGACAAAAAAGAAACACCGAACATCTCGAAAAAGATCGATCAAACCGAAGGTACGGAAGCCGGTTGATAGTCCACCGCTATCGGGTGCTAGAGGATACGCTGCTCGGCTCGGCGCATTCGTCAGTACGCCGAAGTTTGCCAAATTCTTTGCCGCTGCTTGCCTGACAATCCTAGCCCTCACCACAGTGTTCTGGACGGTTTTGGCGGCCAAGCTGCATCAGGCGAATGCCGATCAGCTGATCGACGCCTATCTGTTCGAAAATTGGCAGACTTTTCGGAGCGCCGTTTTCCCAGGGGCACATAGTTTTCTGATAAAATGGCCGATTTTCGCCCTCATGAGTTTGTTCGGCAATTCGCTGGGCGTATTTATGGTGTCGACGGTACTCATCGTGCTGGCGACTGTCGGCGGGCTAGTATATGTATTGCACAAGATTGAAAAGCGCCCGGTGGCATTTGGACTGCTCTGTCTGGCGTTATCCTCGGTGTTGCTGCTGGTGCCGGCACAGCCCTACGCTGGTGCGCTACTGCCCGTCAATATGGCGATGACCACGACACGCAATCTAGAATACATATTGTATATCGCAGCCTTGTATTGGGCGGTCCGCGCCAGGCGGATCAGGAGTGGTAGCTTCGTCTTTGCGGCTGTGCTGAGCATTCTACTCATCGCTAGCGACAAATTGTTCGCTGTGCTCGGTATCGGTGGTGGCCTGTTCGCCTGTGTTTGGTATGTCGGTTGGATGCGTCGGCGCCAAATTCTTAAGATGGCAACACGTTGGTTGACGGTAGTTGTGCCGGGCGCAGTGGTGGCTACTGGCCTCCTGCTAGTACTGGACTCTCTGGGCATTACTCACATCGGAGCAGGCGAGACTGCCTCGCCCTTCCCATTGATACATTCTGTTCAGCAATTGGCGTTAGGGCTGATATACGGTGTCATGGCACTGCTGACGAACTTTGGGGCAAACCCGGTGCACAGTGTTGTCATGGTACGGGATCTGCCTGCCGCTGCCCTAGCTAGTCTAAGTCATCTGTCGATCGCTGCCTACGCCGTGAACCTGGCTATCTTGGGCATTGGGCTCTACGCTACGGTACGTTTGATTCTGACTCATCGGACAAACAAGGGCTCTGATGCTGCGAGTGACGATCACTGGCTGCTTGTCTCGGTATTGTTGATCGGATCTACCTTGACGGCCGGGGCTGTGTTCGTCCTGACTGATCATTATTATCCGGTGGACGCACGATATCTGACCATCGGGCTGTTCGCGCTCGGTATCTCGGGGGCGACATATTTTCGGGGCATTCAGCCACGGAACCGCTACGTGGCTATCACGGCATTGATTTTGCTGGCAGTATTACCGATAGGGCTGCAAACGTCGTGGCACGAATATCGTGCCAGCGAGGCTGCACTAGTCGATAAGAATTTCGTCACTAACCGCGTTTCTCAGGAATTGCAGCGTCATTACATCAGCCGCCTGATTGGTGATTATTGGGACATTACGCCCATCAAAGCTCGAGCCGCTAGCCCAATTACGATAAATCCAGTCGATCAATGCACTATGCCGCGATCGGTGCTAAATAGCGCCGCTTGGTTCAAACAATCTAGGCGGACGCCGACCGCCTATTTAGCGGTCAAGGACCCGGCGCCTCCTGTGGTACGAGGATCGGCGAAACAGATAAGCACATATGGTGGCTGTAGTTTGGCGCATATCGCCGGATCCTACGGCGTGCCTAGCGAACGAGTAGCCATCGGACAGACAACGACGTCGGAGATTCAGGACACTCCAGACGTACTGCTATTGCTGTATCCCGACGGTATCAAGCCCGCGCCGCGCGGGCAGTCGAGGCAGGCCGCTGGCGGCCGACCAGATATGGCGCCACCCAAGCTATTCAAGGCAGTCAAGACGCCTGAGATTAAACCGTTGGTGGCGATTACTGAACGAGATGTTTGCGCTCGCGGTATAACATTGCAGATAGTTGCACATCAGGATGACGACCTGCTATTTATGAATCCTGACGTTAGTGCCAGCATCAAAGACGGTCGTTGTATGCGGACTGTCTACCTTACGGCTGGTGATGCCGGTGAAGGCATTAACTACTGGGGTGGTCGCGAGCAAGGAGCTATGGCTGCGTATGCCCAAATGTACGGCGTCCCTAACGTTTGGCACAAACAACAACAGACGCTGGCAGGGCGCAAAGCTTCGGTCGTGTATTTGGCCGATGTGCCCGAAGTGGCACTGATATTTCTGAGATTGCCAGACGGCAACCTAGGTGGTGAAGGTTTCGTTGGTCATGATCACGAAAGCCTGCACGGCGTCATGAGTGGCGCTATTCCTGTCGTGCATTCTGTCGATGGTGTGGAATCCTACACCAAACAACAGTTGGTTGATGCGCTGCTTGAGATCATGGTCAAGGATCAGCCGGATCAGATTCGGACACAGGGATCAGGCGACCCGGCTGATGGTGATCACGCCGATCATCACGATGTTGGTATCCTGACAGCGCAGGCAGCCGAAGCATACCGACAGCCCCATACTCTGATGCGCTACCTGGGCTACCCCAACAAGTTACTGCCGGTTAATCTGTCGGATGATTTCGTGACGACCAAATTAGCAACATTTATGACATACGCTAAGTTCGATGGCGCTGTTTGTCAGACGGCCTTCGAATGCCAGGGCACCTATACCTACGGCAGTTATTTGACGAGGCAGTATCAGCCGGGGATTGCAGCCGCTCCGTAGATTGATAGACCTGCGGCTCCGCGTTCTCGGTGCCATGGCCGATGTCTGGACGCAATCAAGCTTTTGTGTTTGGCTTTGGACGCTTTCTCGTCGAGATTTGGGGATCTATAGTAGGGTTTTCGATCACTGAAAATATCTGCTCAATAGTCATAGAGCACTCTCCTTGTAGCTATTAAATTCGGGATTGAAATCCCTGTGGCATACTATTTGTCTTCTCACCTTCCGGCAACTATAGGATGGTTTTCATGCCGATTCAGTAAAATTTTTAACACTCATTGCGGGTTAGATAGTTCTGTCGGTGCTTTTAACAGTGAAATCTAGTATACTCTAGGAGGTATCTGGCGCGTTGGCGGAGCAGTTACGCAGGGGTCTGCAAAACCTCGTAGATGGGTGCAACTCCCATACGTGCCTCCAAATGTATTTTGAGATGAGATTATGAACGTTCTTCTATCTGGTTGCGTGATTGTCGATGATTATGGCAGGATCCTATTGCTGCACCGTGATACGGGTGATGTAGTGCAATGGGAGCTGCCGGGTGGCAAGGTAGAGACTGGCGAGGTCGCCGAAGCGGCAGCCGTCCGAGAGCTGTACGAGGAGCTCGGCGTCGAGGTGCATTTGACGCGCAATCTCGGTAGTGGCGACTTCGAAGAGCATGATACAGACTATGTTTACCAATGGTTTCAAGCCCGTATCGTGGCTGGCGAGCCGCGTATCATGGAACCTAATACCTTCGACGATTATGACTATTTCGAGTTAGAGGATCTGATGAGCCTGGCATTGTCGAGTAATATGCAAGTGCTATTTCCGAAAATAATCAGCGGAGAGGTAGCACTAGAGGCTACATAGGTTGTATAATCTGGCTAGTTGGCTATTGCCTACGTTATAATTTCATAGCTCGGGCGAGTGGTGGAATGGTTTACACAACAGACTTAAAATCTGTCCCCAGTAATGGGTTGTGGGTTCGAATCCCACCTCGCCCACCATTTAATGCATAACAGAGGTTGCCAACCTATGACTAAATCTACAGCTAATTCCGAGACAAGCCCCACGGCTGAGCCCGTCAATTGTCCGTTTTGTAACCCGCTAGAACGTGTGCTGCGGCAAAATGATTTGGCTCAGGTAGTGCTGAGTGACCCCCACAAGGTCCCGGGGCATCTGCTGGTCATGCCCAAGCGGCACGTCGAGCAACCGTGGGATTTGACGCATGATGAGCTGAAGAGTATCTTTGACTTGATCTTCCAGATCGAGCAGAAGTTGATCGGCAAATTGGGTGATGGCTTCGACATTCGCCAAAGCTTTCGGCCATTTCGACCGCAGGATGATTTGAAGCTCAATCACCTACTTTTCCACGTATTGCCTCGATCGAACGACGATTATATATTCAAGGTTGCCGAGAAGTACGAATCCGAGCTGTATGCCGAGCTCGACGACATGGAACGCGACGCCGTTATCGACCTCTTGAAATAGTGTTATACTAGTCGATATGAAAACGACGCGCGTGACTATGGATATGATGATGGTTAGCAGTATGCCCAGCAGGGCTTATTAATTTTCACCTATTTGCGCGTCAAATTTATACTTAATCTTCAGGAGAACCAATGAAATACTACGTGACAACCTCTATTCCATACGTAAATGGCGAACCGCACCTCGGGCACGCTATGGAGTTTGTCATGGCCGACGTGCTGGCTCGGGCAGCGCGCATTAGCGGTAAAGACGTGATCTTTAGCACGGGTACAGACGAACACGGCGGTAAGATCGCCGAGAAGGCCGCCGAGCTGAACCTGCTACCGCAAGAATTGAGCGATCAGATGAGTCAGAAATTTCGCGATTTGGCGGAGGCTCTGGAGATTAGTGCTGACCGATTTATCCGCACTACCGACAAGGGCCACGAGCAGCGGGCGCAGGTTATCTGGAAGGCTCTAGCCGGGGACATCTACAAGAACAAATACGTCGGCTGGTATTGCACTGGCGACGAAGAATTCTTCTCCGAGCTAGTCGTCAAGGCCAACAAGGGCGTCTGTCCGGACCACAACCGTCCATATGACAAAATCGAAGAGGAAAATTACTTTTTTGCCCTTAGCAAGTACAATGATCAGATAAAAAAGGCTATCGAATCTGGCGCTTTTCAGGTCATCCCGAAGGCCAAGCGCAACGAAATCCTGTCAGTCATCAGCGAGGGGCTGGAAGACATCAGTATTTCACGGCCAACCGACAAAATCACTTGGGGCATACCAGTACCGGGCGACAAGACGCAGGTCATGTATGTCTGGTTTGAAGCGCTGATGAACTACATAACAGTGCTTGGCTACCCGGAACACGAGGATTTCAAACACTTTTGGCCGGCCAATGTCCAAGTCGTCGGCAAGGGAATTTTACGGTTTCACGCTGCCATTTGGCCCGGCATGTTGCTGGCGCTCGGCCTACCGCTGCCGAAGACGCTTTACGTCCATGGTTACGTGACCGTCGACGACCAGAAAATGAGCAAATCACTTGGTAATTCCGTTTCGCCGAATGACGTCATTGCCAAATACGGTGCCGATGCCTTCCGTTACTATTTCCTGCGCCACATTCCGTCCTATGAAGATGGCGATTTCAGCTGGGATAAGCTAGACGCTGCCTATAACAACGAGCTGGCCAACGAGTTGGGCAACGCCGTTCAACGAACCGCTGCCATGATCATCAAATACCAGGACGGCTTGATCGGTGACATCCCTGAGCCAGAACACGACACCGCTGAATATCGCCAAGCCCTAGAGCTGTGCCGGTTTGATCGCGCTCTGGACGAAGTTTGGGAGCAGGTCCGGGGCATTAACCAATATATTGATGCCGAAAAACCTTGGGTTATCGCCAAATCTGGCGACGACGACCACCTCCGCGAAGTGCTCGCTTATCAAGCCAGTTCGCTACTGGAGATAGCCGATCTGCTCGAACCGTTTATGCCATCGACGTCTGCCCGCATCAAAGCTGTCTTCGAAGAAGGAATCGTCCGACCCATCGAGGCGACGCTATTTCCGAAGCAGGAAATCGCTACTGCTAAGGCAGGATGATAGGGCGTATATGCAGGACTTTGTAGACACGCACTGTCATATTCAATCTTCGACTGCGCAGAGCGGTGTAGCTGGTGAGGCTGTGACTCGCGGTCTTTGGGAGAAGGCTGGTTTTCCTTCGGGGGATGTGCTGATCGGCCGGGCGGTGGAGGCAGGAGTGACGAAGATGATCTGTGTCGGCTGCACGCTGCCGGATAGTGAGCTGGCGGTGGATTTTGTTGCTAGTCACCCGGAGTGCTGGGCGAGCATCGGGATTCATCCACACGAAGCCAAAGATTACACCCAGAACGGCGTACTGGACGAGCCGAAACTTGAGCGCTTTGCGGCCTTGGCGTCGGCCAAGAAGGTCGTCGCCATAGGTGAATGTGGGCTGGATTATTACTACGGTCACTCGGAGCCGGCTGACCAGGCGCAGATACTACGGTTCCAGATTGAGCTGGCATTGGAGCATAATTTGCCGATGATTTTTCATATTCGTGATGCGTTTGATGATTTTTGGCCCATTTTTGACTCGTACAAGGGTATCAGGGGCGTTTTGCATAGCTATACCGACAATCAGGCCAATCTAGATCGGGCGGTCGACAGGGGTCTCTATGTGGGCGTCAATGGCATTGTTACGTTCAGTAAAAGCTCAGAGCAGCTCGAGATGTATAAGCGCATCCCATTGTCAAGACTTTTGCTGGAAACTGACGCTCCCTTCTTGACACCAACACCTTACCGTGGTAGTATTTGTGAGCCATATCACATAAGTGTGACGGGAAAGTTTCTGGCTGAGCTGAGGGGTGAACCTTTGCAGCAGCTGGCGGCCGCCACCACGATGAATGCGCATCAAGTTTTTAATATATAGATTTTACATACAGACTTATAGCTTATGAATAACGCACACAATCAACCTCTGGACATATCGCCAATAGTGGAACAGGGATCTCATCCTCATGGATACGTTGATCCTGAAGTTCGCAAGCCTGTGTCAGACCGTAGGAGAATTGTTATAGATAGTGCAAAACTTGTGAAGATTGCTGTCAGCCGGTCGGCATGGGAAGTGATCGAGCAGGCTGAGTATCTTGATCGGCAAGTTCGTGCTCGGCCGACTGGTGTTAGTATGAATCAGCCAGAAGTTCATGTTCAGCCGGTATTGTCTTCTGGACAAGCTGCACAATCAGCTTTGAGTGATATGGCTTTGAACGGTGTTAAGACGCCTGATCAAGTGCTAATTGATGAAGCTCAGGCTCGGGTTGATGGCGCCTTTTACGATTTGGCGGCCTAATACTATGTCATTATTGAGCAACTATTTTCAACAGAAGAAAACAGACCGACAGGCCGGGATATATAGCGCCCTTATTCATCACGAAGCCAAAGTCGGTGGCGCGCTGTTCGGCCCGATTCCAGATGGCCATCGGCGCGAATTTTTCTGTCTCGACGAACACACTTGGGTTTGGCACGAAGAATGGAAAGACGAGAGTGGCCAGTGGCAAGCTGTGACGACTCGCTACGACATTCGCCCCAACGGTATCCTAAAATCACAAGGGGGTGCATCGTACCAGAAGCTGAGTACCCAGGAACTGACTAATTTTTACCGAGCTGTCAAATTGTATGAAAAGCAGGTTGGTGCTGAACAACGCCAGATGCTGGCGGCTATCTAGCCTTCCGCTACACTAGCCGCAGTCAGCCAGTTACCCTATACTATTAAACCATGAGTCTGATATATCTTGACCACGCCGCGGCGACGCCACTCGATGACCGAGTGTTGGCTGCCATGCAGCCGTACTGGACTGAGCAGTTTTATAACCCTTCGGCTATGTATTCGGCTGCTCAAAAGGTGCGGGCAGATATTGACGCGGCCCGCCGGTCGATGGCGCACTACTTGGGTGCTCGCCCAGCCGAAATCGTCTTCACGGCTGGTGGCACCGAGGCCAACAACCTGGCCGTCAGTGGCGTCATGCGACGCTACCCGGAGGCTCGGATGCTGACTAGTAGTATCGAGCACGATTCGGTACTCGAAGCAGCCAAACAGTATGAGCACGGTCAGATCATGGCGAGCGAGCAGGGAATTGTCGATCCGGCATCCGCCCTGGCGGCGGTCGATGACCGAACGGTGTTGGTCAGCGTGATGTATGCCAACAACGAGATTGGCACGATTCAGCCGATTCGCGACATCGCCCGCACACTGGCAGCAATTCGGCGGGATCGCCGAGCACGCGGCGTCGATCTGCCTCTGTATTTTCATACTGATGCTGCCCAGGCAACGAACTATCTCGACCTGCAAGTTGCCCGCCTGGGTGTCGACATGCTGACGCTAAATGGTGGCAAAATCTACGGGCCCAAACAGAGTGGCGTGCTGTACGTCCGCGGTGGGATTGAATTATCCCCGCTGATGAGCGGCGGTGGCCAGGAATCCGGTATCCGTAGTGGCACCGAAAATGTCCCGTCGATCATCGGGCTGGCTCGTGCGCTGGAAATTGCCCAGGATTCACGGCACGACGAATCACTACGCCTGACAGAATTGCAGCAGTATTTCTACTCCGAACTGAGCGGTTTGTTGCCAGATGCCATAGTCAATGGCTCGACGAGGAAGCGTCTGCCCAATAACTTGCATATAACTTTGCCCGGTCAGGACAACGAACGCTTGCTATTCCAACTCGATGAAGCCGGCATCTTGGCGGCTGCCGGGTCGGCCTGCAGCGCTAGTAGCGATGTTCCATCGCACGTGCTGACCGCCATCGGCCTCAGCGAAGCTGAGGCCCGCGCCAGCCTTCGCCTGACAATGGGCCGCGCCACCGACAAAGCCTCCCTCGACCATACCCTCGAAGTTCTCAACCAAATAGCGAAATAAATAGACTTACCGTTATATAACCCTCGAGCCATAAAATCGATGATTTTTGTTCCATATGCTTGTCGGACGACAAGGCGTAACGGTGTTACGCCGCGAAGGCCGGCGGGCATATGGGGCAAAAATGG
>JAYTAB010000017.1:0-13163 GCA_043737735.1 Candidatus Saccharimonadota bacterium
AGCCTAAAACAAGACCTAAACTCAAACCCAAAGCCAAGCAAATACCCCAGAACGCACTTCAGGCTAGCGCCTGAGGTGCTCGGGGTGGTGAGTAGATACGTCGCCACCCCTGGACGGACGCCATCTGACGTGATAAGATATCCTGGTCGTAAAACACGGACTTACGAGCATAGCTCGACATGTGGCCTCATCGTCTAACGGTTAGGACACCAGGTTCTCATCCTGGCAATTGGAGTTCGATTCTCCATGAGGTCACCAATCTAAAAACCCCAGCTTGTCTGGGGTTTTTAGATTGGTCTTATGTGGAGTCGGAATCCAATTGCCGAACCGCTGCAAGCGGTGGCAATGGAGTTCGTTCGTAAAAGCCACGCACAGGAGCTCGCTCCGAGCATGGCTGCATGCGCTGTCTTCTCCATGAGGTAATCATAGACAATTACAGTTATAAAGTTTGGCGTAGAAGTTATTGTTGCAAATCTCTGTCTGTTAAATAGTTCGATTCCGTTACTATGATAGATTGCTAAAGGATTCTGTCTAGGTCACTGCGCCCATACAGCATGCGTCTGATTATCATGACATTATCTATGACAACATAGAGTATGAGGTAGTTGCCCACTAGAATTCTGTGATACTGGTGTGGCCGGCTGCCGAGTGACCGATAAGGTGCTGAACTTAATGGGCTTGCGAGACGGTTTTTAATGGCGGCCTCAACACTATTTACTAGTGTTTTTGCTGCTAATTCATTTTTAAGCTCGAATAACAGATAATCCGTAATCTTATCTAAATCTTCATAGAAAAGTGGGGAGTAACGGAGTTCGAGGTTAGCCATTTACTTTTGCATTAATTTTAGAGAAAACATCTTTATGAGTTAGATTTTCTGTATGATTTTCTGCATAAGCATCAGCCTCATCAAGAGCACGCTCAATATAATCTAAATGTGCCATTTGACTGAATTTATCAAAACTCATAGTTACCATAGAGGCTCGTCCATTTGTTGTAAAGATAATAGGCTTATTTTTACCACTAACTTCTTTCTCCACTTCTGAAAAGCGATTTCTTAAATCAGATATAGGTCTAATGTTTAACATCGATTATCCTTTCGTACTTATCACAATTATGATAACACATAATTCAAGTCTTGGTTACTCCCTAAGAAGATATCCCACCTAACAATCTCTCTAGTTGTAGCCATATAAATCGAGTGGTCTAGGGTCACTATACTTTGACTCAGGGGGCTATAGATTGACCTGACAAAGCAATTTCGGTTACGAGGTGGGTAGTGGGAGAAGTCAATTGGCTCAGTCGTAAGACTGGGCTATTTTTGTGGCCAAAATACCCGAATTTCAAGGAACCTGCGTGAGCTTCCTCGCCGTTGCTCAGGTTGCTAACAGAGTGAGCCATATTGCTAATGATTAAGAAATGTTATAAAGTTATTGACAATCATTGTGCTTGTTGTATTATAGAGTTAATCCATAACTCAAGTGTGAGGCACTGCTGGGAAATCGTTAAGGTGGGCTTAACTGACAGACGCTACTAACGTAATCAGGAGGCCAAGAGCTGCTATGAAACTCTTATCCAATATTATATCAACTGCACGCAGGGGTAAATTGACTGCACGCAGGGGCTTAATGCTCGCTGCTGTCGCTGCCGCCATTATCGGCGTCGGTGTTTTTCAGGTATCAACTGCTCATGCAGACGTATTCTTCCCTGCTAGTACTGCTGACTGTAACAACAACGCTGTTGTTCACTGTGGCGTTACTAGCACTGCTCAAATCAAGAGTCGTTACGCTAGGACTGCAAGCGTTCGTAATATCTATGCTGGTTTTGGCATTAGCAAGAGCGATGTTGAAGCCATCAGCAATACCGACTCCAATGGCACCGGTACGTATACTGTTGCCGGCTATGTTACGAAGACCAACAATGTTTTCGTCGATGGTTTTGCAGACCCAGTCGCTACTGATGCAGTAACTGCTGGCCGCCAGAATATCGCTGGCAGCACCAAGGTTGTTACCAACGATACGACTTACTACAAGCGTGCACCAAACGTCTCATTCCGGAGTAACTCTATCCCTGCTTTCGTCGTTATGAAAGGTGGTGTATTCCAATACGCTATCATCTCTACCTGTGGCAACCCAGTTACTGCCACCCCCAAGAAGCCAAACTACACGATTGCCAAAACTGTGAACGAAGCTACTGTTAAGCCGGGCACTACTGTTACCTACACTATCGACGTCACTAGTACTGGTGAAGTACCAGCTGTGAACGTTATGGCCAAGGACGTACTTCCTGACAACGTTACTTACGTCGACAACACATTGACTCAAAATGGTGTCAAGGTCCGCAATGACAACGATTTCTTCGCTGCTGGCGTTCGTATCGCCAGCCTTGATCCCGGCAAAGTTGTACACTTCAAATTCCAGGCAGTTGTCGGCGCTACCGATACTGCTAGTATATGTACAGATGAGCGCCTGACCAACACTGCCACTATTACCTCTGTCGATTTGCCTACCAAGAATGACACGGCTATCGTCGACAAGAAGTGTCTTCCGAAGCCTGCTTACGCATGTATTAACTTGAGTGCTACCCGAGTCGGCAGCAGCAACCAGTATAAGTTTGCGGTTACCGCCAGTGCTACTAACGGCGCCGAAATCGTCAACTACACCTATGACTTCAATGACGGTCCAGTCCTCAAAACCGCCGCTACAAACAACGTTGCACACACTTACACCAAGCCTGGTACCTACCACACTCGTGTAACCGCGAACGTCCTTGTCGAAGGTAAGACCATCGCCGTCACCAGCGCTGCTTGTGCCAAGACCATTACCATCGCGCAGCCCCCTGTCCCTGTCTACACCTGCGACAAGCTGACCGCTACCCAGAGTAGTCGTGCTCAGTTCGCCTACACGACAGCCACTACTGCGACTAACGGCGCTAGTGTCATTAGCTATGTCTACAACTTCGGTGATAGCACCGCTCCTGTCACGGTTCCAGCTGGCAACAACAGCGTCCAGCACACCTACGCTAACCCTGGTACGTACACCACTGCTGTGAATGTTAATTTCAGCGTCGGCGGTACTACCAAGACCGTTAGCAGTGCGCAGTGTCAGGCCGTTGTCACTGTTGCGCCACAGCCTTCAGCTGAATGTACTAGCCTCGTTCCTACGCTTGGTGCCAACCGCAGTGTCAGCGTTACCGCTAACTACGTTGCCCAGAACGGCGCAACATTCAAGGCCGCCAGCTTCGACTTTGGTGATAGCACCTCAGTCGTCACTGGTTCCAGCGCTGTTGCGAGCCACACATACGCCGCTGACGGTACCTTCACTATCAAGGCAACCCTGAGCTTCAACGGTGTTACTGCACCTGCATCCATCTGTCAGACAGTCGTCAGCTTCGATACTCCTCAACCGGTATATAGCTGTGACGCCTTCGACATCACAAAGAGTAACGACCGCGATGACCGTAGTGTTACGGTTGCTGCCTTCAAGACCACAGCCACCAACGGCGCAGTCTTCAACTCGGCTGACATCAAATGGGGCGATGACACCTCAGACAACGGAGTTAAAACCGTTGTCGGCCAGACTCACAAGTACGGCCAAGCCGGTACCTACGTCATCACGGCTCTCGCCCACTTCACTGTCAACGGTGTAGATGTAACGGCCGGCGGCGAGCACTGTACCAAAACGGTCGTCTTCGCACCTACCCCTGTCATCCCACCTGTAGTTCCCCCAGTTCCCCCGGTTACCCCCGCTGCCCTGGCTGCTCCTACGACATTGGTTAATGTCGGTCCTGGCCAAGTAATCGGGTTGTTCGCCGCCGTCACGACAGTAAGCACATTTGCCTACAGCAAGTTCATGGGCCGCCGTCTCTCGAGCATGGAATAAGTTCCCACGGTAGTACGGCTTAGTCAATCGGTGTCTGAGATATCCGGTAATCCGGGCCGTAATATTTGGCGGGCGATTTGAAACCGATAGGGTTAGTACTATAGAGCCGACGGTGCGGATGGAGCCGTCGATGCTCACTGACGGGCTCCGGGATGGGTGAGCCCTGTGGATCGAAAGTGTCTTTGCGAACTTCTGTGTCGTCCTTGCCAGGAGCATGAATGTATTCGTCGGCACCTGTGTAGATACCAATATGCGTCGGCCACCACCCTTCCCTGGAGAAGAAGATAAGGTCCCCTGGCAGTGCATACTCCTGTTCTACGGATATGCCATAAGTGTCCCATAATTCGTTTGTATGGCGGGTCTGTCGGACGCTGCCATCATAGCCGAAATGTGGAGGTATGTGCAGTCCGCTCTTGTCGAGTACGTAGCGCACAAAACCCGAGCAATCGAAGCCGTCCTCTGGGGTCGTCCCTAGCTCGGGTTTGCCGTAGACATAATGCATCGATGGAGTCCCTATGAGGCTCTCTGCAGTATCGACGATAAGTTGTCTCTCGGGTGATAGAGCCACAGGCTGACCTCCATTTACGGAAACCACTATGGTGCACTACCGGTGAGTTGTCAATGTCAGAGTAACCCGAGTCTGAAAATTATTCCACCCTGGGCGACAACTAGACAAAGGGGCGCCCAGGACCTATTGTTATCTACATGAGTAACAATGTCGAAGTTCAGCCGCACTATCCGTATGTGACTCGCAGTTTGCTGGAGCTATATGCGGAAGGTGCATTGACCAATGTCGCGGACGTACTGGTCGAGCCCGAATACGGTTACGCTGCCCGTATAAGCTATACAAATGGCAATCACCGTATCACGTATGGCAACGACATCGGTCTCAATACTAGCTCGGCGAGTGAACTTGCCAACGACAAAGGTCATACAAAATTTGTTTTGAGAGCGATCGGTGTTAATTGCCCGCGTGGCAGTGAATTTCTGTTGCCATGGTGGGCAGAAAGAATCAGTGGTGCCGGCCGTATGCATGATTTTGCAGGCCAAAGGACTACAGAGTCGGCGGTTGATTTCATCGAACAAGAACTAGGGTATCCGGTGTACGTCAAGCCGGTCGTTGAGTCAAATGGTATCGACGTTCACAAAGTCCATACTCCCGAAGAACTCGATGAGGTCTTTGCGTCGTATGCCGAGAAGCGAGTTAGGGTTGCAATGGTGGAAGAGCCGGTAGATATGCCTGATTACCGGATCGTTATACTGGACGGCGAGCCCATAAGTGCCTACCGCAGGGACCCCCTGATGGTTACTGGTGACGGTGAACATACTATCCGTCAGTTGCTTGAATCACTACGGCAGGCGTTTATAGCGGCCGGCCGCGACACACGCATAGATGTCGGTGACCCCCGCATAACCACCAATCTTAAAAGGCAAGGCCGTGGCCTGTCGTTCGTACCGGCTTCGGATACTCGAGTTGTGCTATCGAATATATCAAACCTATCTGCCGGAGGGACGTCGGAGGATGTCACCGATATCATACATAGACGTTGGGCTCAGCTCGCGGCAGACATAGCGCACGATCTCAATCTTCGCCTATGCGGTGTCGATGTTGCATGCGCCGATATAACCAACGGCGATTCACTGTATAGCGTGCTCGAGGTAAATTCTTCCCCGGGATTAGACCATTACGCGGCTTCTGGCGTCGAGCAACAGCGAATAGTCCGAGAGCTGTATGCCAAGGTGTTTAACGCTTTGCCGTAGCCGTACAGTTGGTTATAGCCCGCGCAATTCCCTTTTCTCGATACTAAGGCTTTGAGTATCGCCAGGAGGCGCTATCCGGCATTATCAGATCCCGAGATATTCAAACTCGGACTGTCGAAGGTTGCTACGGAATATGATGAAGCTAGCACGGCCGCCATAGATCGCGACGTAATTCGTCGTGGGGCGTCTTACGCTGTTGGGCATGACTATTTAGCGGACGAAGCAGAAGATATCTACACGGGTAAACTTGGTAAGCAGGTTAATTTCTCGTGAGTAGCCCGGCCATGTTCGGGGTTTATACTGCGCGATTTTTTGAGCCTGTAGGTTTTTGCGGGCGCGCACTTAGTCGACGTCTGTAAATAAACCCGACAACTACCCGCGCCCTTCCCGGCCACAAGCATATAAAATTGCACGACCGTACTCCCGGTACGCTCGTGAAATTTTATATGCTTGCAGCAGGGAATCATCACGGCTATTTGTCGGGTTTATTTACAGACGTCGACTTAGCTCGCTTTCCCTTCGGAATTCAGGTTATTTTCATGATAGCCGCTATAATGGTTAGCATAGGTATGATAGCGCGCCGCCCACTAGTGGTAGTCATCAGGGTAGGGGTGCGACAATAAAATAGGAGGGGATTTTATGGCTGAGGAGCCCACGACTTCGATAACTGACGAGGAAAAGATCACCGGAGCCAAATTGATCAAGGAAGCGGGCCCGACCACCGTGTCCTCGCGGCGCAGCACCAGTGCGCCTAGCACGCGTGACACTATGAGCGGCCCGAGGCGTCTCAAATTTTTGTTTGCCGCCTTTGCGCTCATCCTCAGTCTGGCAGCCGGCTTCCTGGGCGGCTGGCTCGGTGCGTCCGGTCACGACAGCGCCAACGTCCTCAATAACGGCACCAGCATCGCCAGCCAACGCCGGCTGGCAGACAGCGAGAGCCAATTGATCTCGTCGATCGCCAAGACGGTCGGCCCGAGCGTCGTTTCGGTCAATGTCATCAGCCAGTCAGCCGCTGGCCCGATAGATTTCTTCGGATTTAGCGCGCCAGCACAGGCGCAGGAAGCGGCCGGGACGGGGATCGTCATCTCGTCGGATGGCCTTATCGTTACCAATCGCCATGTTGTCCCAGTCGGATCGACCAGTGTCAGTGTCACGCTTTCGGACGGTACGGAATTTGATAATGTCAAAGTAGTCGGACGTACCGCTGATAGTGATAGTCTGGACATCGCATTCCTGAAAATAAGTGACACCAAGGGTCACAAGCTGACACCGGCCGAGATCGGCGATTCCGGCAAAGTACAAGTTGGCGATATCGTAGTAGCCATCGGCAATGCCCTCGGTCAGTTCAACAATACCGTGACCTCTGGCATCATCTCCGGCTTTGGCCGCTCGGTACAGGCTGGCGACGAGAGTGGCTCGACAGTTGAAAATCTGAATGATTTGTTTCAGACCGATGCCGCCATCAACCAAGGTAACTCCGGCGGCCCGCTGGTCAACAGCCATGGCCAGGTTATCGGTATCAATACTGCCGTCTCCGGGCAGGGGCAGAACATCGGTTTTGCGATTCCGATTAATGACGTCAACGGACTCATCAAGCAGGTTCTGAAAACCGGCAAATTCGAGCGCTCATACCTCGGCGTCCGCTACATACCGCTGACGGCAGCCATTGCCAAGCAACTCGATCTAAGCGTCACCAGCGGTGCCTATATCCCGGCAGCCACCGACGGTGGGCAGCCATCTATCATACCCGGTAGCCCAGCCGACAAGGCAGGTCTGCAAGAGAAAGACATAATCACCGCCGTAGGCGGCATCAAGCTCGACAAAGCGCATAGTCTAACCTCGCTAGCTGGCCGCAAAGCCGTCGGTGAAACCGTCAAACTCACTGTCGTCCGTGATGGCAAAACCATCAGCATCGATGTTGTCATCGGCGCCGCGCCGGCCAACTAAGGCCCCTCCCTTATTCACTATCGCACATTGACATCTCCACCTCACCACAGTAAGCTTATGAACATAAGCACTGTGTAAGTCTGTACTGTAGACAGAGAGAAGTTGGCCCTCATCCATGGGTAGTAGCACATGACAGCCCGTCTCCCCACGCCCGGTCAAGATGATGGGACTTGGGGTACCATCCTCAATGATTTCCTGTCTGTCGAGCACAACCCAGACGGTACCCTGAAAGCTGGCGGCTCTCTCAGTGCCAAGGCTGATGACACAATCGTTGTCCATACCACCGGCAGTGAACTACTCGCTGGCACCAAGACCTTTTCATCGTCTCCTGTCGTTCCAGACCCGACCCTTGGCAGCCAAGCTACCAACAAAACCTATGTGGATACAACGATCACTTCCGCTGTCGCCGATGTTGCTACTACGGCAGCCACCAACGCCGCCAACGCCAGCAACCTAACGTCAGGCACCGTAGCTGATGCTCGGTTACCGGTGACAGCACAGGCGGCGACACTTAACGCCTCCTATGCCCGTTCAGACGCTGCCCCCATTAGCGTCAATGAGTACGCCACTACTGGCATTAATGGTGCCATAGCCGCGGCCCGGGCCGCTGGTGCCCGGTCAGTGCGCATTCGGCTGGCACGCACGTACTGACTGGCTCCATTGTAGATAACACCAGTAATACCCAGCCAGGTCTCATTATCGAAGGAGATTCGCGGGGGTCAGTTCTGGTCGCCGATTTTGACAATGGAGCGATCTTTGATCTTAATGGCACCGGAGTTGATGGTAAATATCAACATGGCGGGGTGATTCGAAATCTGACCCTCCAACAGTCTCCCGGTCGTGTAGGAGTCTCAGGCATTCGTGCTGCGGGTGTCTGGCATCAGACTATCGAAGATGTCAATTTTAGCGCACTATCAGGCGACGGAATCGTGATTCCAGATCGCAGTGACATCAATGCCAATCCTGACATTTGGGCGTCAGTTTTGTGGGAGATCAAGCAATGCCGCATGGAAAACATCGGAGGTTGGGGGATCAACTCACAGGCAGGAGTCGGCTTCTCGGCGAAGATAATCCAGAACTATATCAACTCTTGCGCAGCTGGAGGTATTCGTATCGGTGGGCACTACACCAACATCTCTGGTGGCGCGGTGGCTTCGTGCGGATCCGCTGGAGTAGGCCAGGGTGTGTTTATCGAACGTCAGCTGGGGGTCACTCCGCACGGCATCAAGATAGAGAACGTCGAGTTTGACGGGAATTGGAACAATCAGATTCTCGTTCAAGGTGCTATCGGCTGGCAGATTATTCAAAATCGTTTCGTCTCACGACTTGACGGAACGGGTACTGCCTACCGAGACCGATACATCGTCCAGCTTGGTGACGCGCTTCAACTCCTGGTCGAGGGTGGGCGCATTTCCAACAACGCGATAGCTCCTACCGGGACAACTCAGGCCATCTCTTTTGTTAACTATTTTGGCGCAAACACCGCCTACAACGAAGAGATCAACAACTTCCGTGTTACGTCAGGCGTCACAGGATTCGGGATGCGCGCAGGTTCTTCCACTGGACTCTCGCGGACGATTGTCACGGACACCGGCGCGTTACTCTGGCACGCATACGGGAACGGTGGCGCGCTTCCGGCCGCAGATGTAATCTGGAGAGGAACTGTCCGCATGGTGCAGGGCGGCGCTGGGGTCGCAGATGGTCTCTACATATGCGTCAAAAACGCCGCCGACGTCTACTCCTGGAAACTTGTAACTCTCGCCTGACTGGGCCTTTAGCTATGTGCGCGGAATAATTGGATAAAATCATCGGTCGCTTCTAGGCTATAGCCGTGCTGTTCGGCGATGTCAGATAAAGCTGTATGTTGCGAGGGTAGGGACTCGGCCAGGATGTACTGCGGCCGTGGCTGTGCGGCTGGGTCGCCTGAGCGCTTTGAATTCTCGAAGTTCTGAAGTTGCGTGAAGAGCTTGCGATACGGCTCGAGCCCGTCCGGCCCGCCAAACAGAGCTAGTCGCGGCTCGTGGCCAGCCGCTTGGTTGATGGCGAAGTCATCTGGCACGTAGGGAAGGTTGCACAGCAGGATCGATGGCAGGTCTGGGGTGGATAGTGTGACCGTATTGCCGGTTTCGTCAGGCGCGTCTGCAGTGACGGGCGAGCCTAGAGCCTCGAGCAGATCACCCTGCGCAAACCGTACATCCGCACCCAAGCTCTGTGCATTTCCACGGGCGATCGCCAGGCATGCCGAATCGATGTCTGTGGCCACAACGTCGGCGCCCGGCAGCTCAAGACTGGCCGTAATGGCCAGCGCGCCCGAACCAGTGCCGATATCGGCGATCGTCACCGCTGTTGTCTGACTAACATCTACTAGCTTTTTCAGCATCTCGATCATCGTCTCAGATTCTGGACGTGGCTCGAGTACATTATTATCTACGCTGAACACTCGACCATAAAACTCGCTCCGACCCCTGATATATGCCAACGGTTCATGAGCCGCCCGCCGCTCGATTTGTGCAGACAGCAGCAAAATTTGTTCAGAAGTCAGCGTAGTTTCCGGGTGCGCCAATAGCCGTGCCCGATCCGTGTTCAGACAATCCTCCAGCAGCACCAGCGCGTCCAGCCGAGCTGTCTCAACCCCGGCCGCCCGCAGCCGAGCCGTGGTGTCAGCAAGGTATTTGTCTAGGTTCATAGCGATCACGTCCATGGTGACAAGATAGCAAGATCTTTGAACTGTTCAAAATCTTTCACGTTGCGCGTGACGAGTGTCAGGTTGTAGTGCAATGCTTGAGCCGCCAGCAAACTGTCAACGTATGGTGCGGTATGGCCTCGCTGGGAGGCTTTCGCTGATAACTTAGCCCAGATAGTGCAGACTTCGGCGTCGATAGGCAGGGACTTGCCTGAGAATGTTTCCGTGACACTCTGCCAGTATATCTCCAGCCTGGCGCGTTTCACCGGATCTTTTGCCGTCAATACACCGCGGAGTCCCTCGCCGATCACTAGGCATGAAGTGTAGAGCAATGTGTCATCGACAGTCTCCAGCCATTTGAGATATTCGGCGGCAGGCAAGCGCTTGCTGCCCTCGCTCAGCACATTGGTATCGAGCAAAAAGCCCTTTTGTGAGCTCATATGTCTAGATCGTTAAAGTCGATGGGCGTAGCTCGTCCGGTAGTACTCTTGGAGCGTACAATTTCTGGCATCTCCGGACCCTTGTAGTCTCGGATTAATTCTCGAAAAGTTTGCCGCGGTTTGACAAGTTTTTGGTACTCATCATAGCCGATGAGCACTGCCGTCTGTTTGCCACGTCGACTAATCACTTGCGGACCCTTGGAAATAGCGGAGTCAATCACCTCGCTAAACTTATTTTTCGCTTCTTGTACTTGCCATGTCATATCTCTAGTTTAATCTAGACAGTCTAGCCCGTCAACCGATGTTGGTGAAAATATGCCAGATCACAAATACCGCCAGTTGACAAGTTGTGATACGGGGCGTATTATTTTGGTCATACAGTATGACTGGTCAGGGAGCTAAATAGTATGGCCGAAGTACGCGGTACAAAAGATTTAGATAATGCGCCCGGTGCGCCGCCAGAAATTCGTCAGTATTTCTCAATGGTAGATTTGGGTGAAGTCGCTTTGTGGCAAAAAGCTGCGGGTGGCACGTTGGTACATGTGGAAGCGGTGCCAATAAAAACACCAGAGCAGGCGCTATCGATGGCTGGTCTAGCTCGGGCTATTTCCGCCCGCCAGCCTGGTCGGATAGAAACCTTGGAACCGTCTCCTGCCGAGGCTCTAGAAGCTGAAAGTGCCAAGGCGGACCGCTGGTATGCAGAGAGGCGCGACAGGATTCCGATCATACTCACCGCGCCTGGGAATGCTGCAGCCTCAAATTTTTATGCGAACCTGCGTGCGCTGATGAGCTCCCGGTAGGTATCTAGTGCGCACTTAGCACTTAGCTACCTTGGTTGATAAGTTCGTGCTCATAACGATTCCTGATTGGATAACATCCAGGTTTGATATAACTCATACCAAAGGTATATACTTTTGGTATGAGTAAATATGCTATCATCAATCTCAAGACGGACCCAGCGCTCAAGGTGTTGGCTGCCAAGATTGCCGACAAACTCGGCATTAGCCTCAGCGCTGTTTTGAATAACGAACTGCGGCGTTTTGCGGCAGAGCAGAGTGTGATTTTCGAAGTGCCTGAGACGCCAAATGCTGCGACCGCGCGACTCCTAGCCGCCTCCCGGCAAGAGATGGCAGCCAAAGATTATCACCATTTTGACGACAACAAGCAAGCGCTTGATTTTCTAGCCAATCAACTCAAATGACGATAGCATACTCCAAAACCTTCATCAAACAAGCAAAAAGGCTGAGGCCGGAGGTGTGTGCTAAACTTCTCGAGAGAATATCATGTTTTGGCGATAACCCCCTGCATCCCACGCTTCGCAATCATGCACTGCGGGGCAAATACAAAGCCTACCGCAGTATCGATATCACTGGCGACATCAGGGCATTGTACGTGCAAAATGGTAATGACGTAGTCTTTGACGTCGTCGGGACGCATAGTCAGTTGTACGGCTAATATGAATGCTTAAAGCCTGACAAAATCCCCCAGTCAGCTAAAACAGCAGGTCAACTACTTTTCGATTGTTTTTTGCTTCGCAAGGTAACTACAGTTACCTTTTGTCACAAGAAAACAATCGAAAAATCATGGTTGCTGCTACTGTTTATAGCGGTAGACTGGGGGATTTTGTCAGGCTCTTAGGGCTTCGATGCTTTTTGATGTCAGACGCTTGACACTGCCCAGATAGCGGCATATGAGGTATAATATTTTTATTATGAGCCAAGAATTCTCGGAACGACCAACTTTTTCGCCCGATCAAATTGCAGCGCTTAGCGCATCACGTAATACTCTGACGGCGCTAGATGACTGCACTCGCGGTCATCTATTATCTTCGGATGACATCGAACAGTTTTTTCCTGGAACGAGTGCCATATTAGGTATGGCGGACTATAAACTCGCAAGGCGTGGAGGAAGTATTGACGTCCATGTTAGTCGCGACTACGATCCTCAAGATTTCACGCCGCTTAGAGAAATCGACCCAAATCTTCCCGAGGTGTACCATGGACTTCCAGTGGCATGTCGGGGCACGGTCTCCAGATATGATGAGGTTCGAGATAGATCAGATCCCGCATCAGAAGGTCTCGAAGAAAGGTATTATCTGTACGAGGTACAAGGTACGGTTCCGGAGGTCGGTGGCGGAGTAGTTGTATCGAGACATGATCTCAGAACATTTACAGATTTTATAGCCTTAACCGATGAGGAAAAGCGCAAAGCCAGCGATGACGAGCTTCTAGACATGCTAGATCCGGATGGTGCAGAATCTCCGCCGCAGTATTCGAATATTGGAGGCGAAACCGTTCGATCATTTGAATCGATAACTAGAGTAGGCAAAGTTTCGGTAGTGTCATTATCAGAAGTAACGGATCTTACGAATCTTCTGCGTGACGTTCGAACGAACGGAGAATTTACGGGCTGATAAGCTTAGTGCGCTGCTATAACTGGGAGGTTATTGTTGGG
>JAYTAB010000018.1:0-6433 GCA_043737735.1 Candidatus Saccharimonadota bacterium
GGACATTGGCCAGAAAACAATGCTTTTGAACGCTCGGACACTGCAGCAGGGGCCGGACAAGACTTCGTTGATATTATTGGCTATCGAGGATATCACGGAACGCAAAGAGCTCGAACAGCAAAAGGACGAGTTTATCAGCATCGCGTCTCATGAGCTCAAGACTCCGATCACCAGCGTGAAAGCATATGCTCAAATTCTCGGGCAACGGTTCCGCAAAGCCGAAGACACTAGATCAGTCGAACTAGTCGACAAAATGAATACGCAACTCGACAAGCTCACCAATCTTATCGGTGATTTACTAGATGTTACCAAGATCGAGGCCGGCCGGATACAATTCCATGAAACTCGGTTTGACTTCAATAAGTTGATCGACGAAACCGTCGAAGAATTACAACGAACTACCGAAAAACATCGTATATCCAAAGATCTGCAGCTCGGAGTCATTGTCTATGGCGATCATGACCGTTTGGGTCAGGTGCTAACGAATTTTATCACTAACGCAATCAAATACTCACCCAAAGCGAGCAGCATCATCGTCAAAACGATAGTCGACGATGACAATGTCACGCTGTGTGTTCAAGATTTTGGGCTCGGCCTATCACATGATGACCAAGCGAAGGTCTTCGATAGGTTTTACAGAGTTGGAGAGGCCGATCAAAACACCTATCCGGGGCTAGGGCTAGGGCTATACATCGCATCTGAAATTATCCGACGTCACAAGGGCCGCGTCTGGGTAGATAGCAAAAAGTCCCGCGGTTCGACATTTTGTTTCTCGTTACCCAAAGGAGATATCCTGAATCAACTTAGGCCATCTGACCAGCGCTTTTCGTCTAAAACAGCCCCTAGCTCGGTCAGTCGTACCACAAGTACGCCTCCCTCGCCAGAAATAGATCAACTGAAAGTTTAACGGCGTATACAATCGCCAAGAGGTAGACCATGAGTCCAGTGAAAGTAAAGAAAAAGATATTAGTCGCCGATGACAATCCTGCAATCCTAGACGCTCTAAAGATTATGCTCGAAGATGACGGCTACGAAGTTGAGACGACCGAGGACGGCGCAGTAGTCCAAAACATGACAGCGCCGTTGCCGGATCTGCTACTGCTGGACATCTGGTTGTCTGGGATGGACGGAGGAAAAGTCTGTATGCACCTCAAAAGCAACAACATCACCAAACACGTGCCTGTCATCATGGTATCTGCTACCAAAGACATTGAGCGAATCGCCATAGATTCAGGAGCTGACGATTTTATTTCCAAGCCGTTTCAGATGGATCACTTGCTCGAGATAGTCGCAAAGTATGCCTACCAAAACGAGCCTGCGCCAGGGTGACGCCCTGAGAATTATATGAATATGCCATACTACTTGTAGTGGAGCACCTAGTCGTTATGCCTAAGCCAGTAAAAAAGCCAGTAAAAAAGATTTTAATTGTCGATGATGACGCCAGTATCCGAGACGCCATCCGGCTTGCCTTGGAAGAACAGGATTACTTGGATATCGAAGTTATCGAAAGTAGTACTGTGGTGGCCGGCATAGCACAGATGGAGGCCATGCACCCTGACATCGTAATCCTCGATTTGCACATGCCCGACAAAAATGGCTTCGACTTCTTGGATATGTTGCACTCAGGTATAGGCTTCGCGAACACCAAAGTGATTATGCTGACAGCCGACGACACGCTCGCCAACGTATTCAAGGCGGAGAGTAAAGGTATCGAAGTATTTTATTTTCTAGCTAAACCATTTAACATTTCTGAGTTGCAGGGTATCGTCCTAGGGCTATGCTTACCGAGCAAGGCAATAGACCTAATATACGAGGTCTAATTATGGGATGTCTGCTTTGCTGTCTGACGTAGCCGGTACATAGACATAGAACGTCGTGCCTTGAGCAGCAGGGTCACGCGACGACTTGAACCAGACTTTGCCTCCGAGCGCTTTGATAACTAGTTGTACGTAATATAATCCCAAGCCGGTGCCGTGTTCTTCGCTGTTTACAGCATTATTGGCGCGATAAAAACGTTCGTAGACGTGTGGTCGATCGGCCAGCGGGATACCGATGCCGTTGTCTTCGACGGTAATAAGGCAGCCGCGGTCCTTGGGGGCGGCACTAACTACTACTGCTCCGGTGCCGCGAACCGTGTAGCGGATAGCATTGGTCAGAAGATTGTGCAAAACTTGTTCTAGTACTTTGGTATCCACCATGATTGGTTCCATGTCCTTATTTGGCACAAATTTCATTGTGACAGATTTATCCTGCGCCAATGGTAGTACATTTTGCAGACATGTTTCGACAAGTTCATTGATATCTACTACTGTCGGCACCAGGTAGATGCTCTGCAATTCGACCGAAGATATAGCCAATATGTCGTTGACGAGTTCGATCAGTTTGACACTCGAGCTGTGAATCTTGCTGATCTCTTTGGCTTGGGAGTCTGTCAAAGAGCCAAACGTACCGTCCGACAAGAGCTCACTGTAGATACGAATAACCGTGAGCGGGGTGCGCAACTGGTGTGAAATGAGAGAAGAAAACTCGTCTTTGGCGCGCTCCAGCTGTTTTTGGTGACTAATATCCAAAAATGAACCGATGATTCGTTGCGGCGAGCCGTTCGCCGCCCGCAAGATGTATCCTCGGTCATGAACATCGGCATAACTGCCGTCAGATTTTCTGAATCTATACTCATGATTCCAGTTGCTTTCGCTGCTTTCGAGCAGTGTCGTGATAGCTTGTTCGACGTCCATAGCATCGTCGGGATGAATGTGTCGCGCCCACCATTCCAGGTTGCCGGCACGTTCGTTCTGGTTATAGCCGAACTGTGTAAAAAGCGCCTCGTTCCAAACAACATTTGACGTCAGAAAGTTCAGGTCATATACAACATCATTGGTAGCCCGAAAAATCATCTCATAACGCCCCAACGTCTCGCGAAGCTCGTCTTCTAGCTCAATGACCCGTCCCGGCCGCCGTCTTACCGATGCGGCCGACTTGATTGGCAAGACGGTGTCTTCATCCATTATCTACATAATAAACTAGGTCAGACGGATTGGGCAACTTTTTTGGGAGTAAGAGCGCACCCATAATAATCCTGTGCGTTACAGTCACATTCCAAAACTCGACCCAAAACACATACTTTCTGAGGACTTTTAGAGTATGATTGATGCACTAGACTGAACAACAATTCTCGGGCAGAAAAATAATAAATAATCAGAGGTACATACATGTGCGATGTTAAAGTCAATCTGAGCAATGACGGTATCATAGAGATATTAGTACAAGGCGATCAGACGGTCGCATCGGTGCAAAGCCTGGGCGATGAGGCGATACGACTCGGACAATTGCAAGTTCAGGCCGGCAAACCATGCCTGATACTCGACAATCTGGTGGCTGTCGGCCATGTACCGGCCGAAGCTCGCAAGCTCGTCGTTGACCTCGTAAAATCTACAGAATACGATAAACTCGCCATGGTCGGCTCGAACCCGATGATTCGACTCGGCGCCAACCTAATGCTGCAGGCTACCGGCAAGGGAGACAAGGTAAGATACTTCGACGATCGACCGTCGGCCATCGCCTGGCTGAAAAGCTAGAACCTATTCTATCAAGGACGTGCACACCTCGGTATCTCGAACCGCTTTTGCATTGCTGCTGGCCAAGGAGGGCAATTCGGCGCATACTAGCACTAGTAGTAATCACAAACGAAAGGTCAGCTCACATGTCAAAAGACAAAGGCAAGAAGGAAGTCAAGAAACCGAAGCAAGTCAAAACGGTCTAGCAAAAAACCTCCCTACGGGGAGGTTTTTTCGTTTAGGGCTTGCTAACCTAGGTCACCAACGTCGAGCAAGACGTGGTCACCGGGGCGAGTCTCGCCGCGCAGAATGCGGTTGGCGATGCCATCTTCTACGGCGCGCTGCAATGTCCGGCGCATCGGGCGAGCACCGAGGCGTGCATCGTAACCGGTAGCTACGATTTTGGCAATTGCCGCCGGGGTCAGCTCAACAGAGATATTTTGGTTAGAAAGCGTACGGTTGATATCAGTCAACATAAGCGTCACAACCTGCGCCAGCTCACTCTCGTTGAGTGGTCGGAAAAGAACGATTTCGTCAAACCGGTTCAGCAGCTCCGGGCGAAATTGACCACTGGTAATCAGCTGGTCGGTTAGTTCGTCCTGGAAATCCTCAAGCTTCTGGTCGGCCGCGATGCGTTCGCGAATGGTGTTTGCACCGGCATTTGACGTGGCGATGATGACACAGTCTTTGAACGAAGCGGTTCGGCCACCGATGTCAGTCAGTTGGCCCTCGTCCAGCAATTGCAGCAGCAGGTTCAAGATGTTGGGGTGAGCTTTTTCGATTTCGTCGAGTAGCACGACAGAGAACGGCCGTTGGCGAACGGCCATAATCAAGCTGTGAGTTTCCTCGGCACCGTTGCTGAGCAACCGCCGCACGTCGTCAGGTTGTTGGTATTCGCTCATGTCGAGCCGGATTATGTTGGATTCGGCGCGAAAGTACGTAGCAGCGACGGCCTTGGCAAGTTCTGTCTTACCGACACCAGTTGGCCCCAGGAACAAGAAACTGCCAATCGGACGACGCGGATTAGCAACACCAGCCCGCGCTCTCCGCAAGGCAGATGCCACGATATGTACCGCGTGAGTCTGGTTGATCATACGCTCATGTATGCGATCCTCGAGATGAAGCAATTCGTCGGCTTCAGCCGGAGCTGTCGTACTGACTTTGACGCCGCGGCCCTGTTCGATGGCTTTCTGTACAGACACGGCCGTCACAATACCATCATGCTCACTGTAAGACATGGCGTTCTCGAGCAATTGTATCGCCTTGCCAGGGAACGATGAATCCTGCAGATAGCGACCACTGAGCCGGTAGGCTTCTCTCAGAGTTTCATACGGAATCAGGACTTTGTGACGATGTTCCAGCCCCAACGCAGTATCCTCGAGCACTCGCATGACATCCTGCTCGGGCGGTTCAGCCAGCATAACCGGAGTGATCAGATTTGCAAAGGACGCGTTGTTGATCTTTAGCTGCTGGTAGTCGTGTGGCGTCATCGCCATAACGAGCTGAACCGAGCGGGATTGTAATACCGGCAGCAGGATCTGAGTCATATCAAACGAACCGGGGCCGCCCCGGAAGAACAATTGTGCATCATCCAGGAATAAAATGATATGTCCAGCATGTACGGTCTCAGACAACAGCGACATGACAATCTCTTCGAGTTCGCCCGGGTGTCTAGCACTTGACAGGATGGTCGAAGGATTGAGCGCCACAAGCTGGCGGTGTTCGAGGTTACGATCATTCTTTTCTTCGAGTAGTAACTGGGCCAGGGCATAAGCGTGGCTGGTTTTGCCGACCCCCGATTCGCCGATCAGACCGATAGTGGATGTGCCCTGCGAAAAAGCGCTTTTCATGGCTAGAACTCCCGCCGAAGTCGTCAACCAACCAAAATGCGAACCATGCTGCTCAATCGACAAACTGACATTGAACCCAAATCGATCGAGCTGTGGCGTGAAGCCATTTGCCCAATCACGACCAACCCCACCGAAATACGGCTTGTCAGCTCGTATCATATCAAGCGCTCTACCGAGCCACATCGCCACTGCCTCGGCATCACCGGACGCTAATTTCATTCGTAACAATAAGTTCGTAAACTCAGGCGACGTCACCAATAGCGCCCCGGCCAAATGTCCTGGCTCGATAGTCGGGCTGTCGGTGGCTTGAGCCAAACGATTGGCTTCGAACCAAACTCGAGGCATATCGTACTCAATGGTACTCATGCATTGCTGGATTACTTCAGACGAAAGCAAAAAATGGTTAGTATAGAAGACAAACTGCCAGTGGCTACTCATCGTCTGCCACGTCGACTGCGGCGTCAAAATCTGCCCCGGTTTAATCGTCGCCAATACATCGGCCGATACCCGGTCGGTCAGACTCATGCCTTGCTTGCTCGGGTGTATTGGTAGCGGTTTGAGTTCTAGCTTGTACCAAACGGCCGGGATGAAACTCAATAGTGCCAACGACAACGACAGATACCCGACGCGCATCAAACCGACATACAGACAGATCGCACTCATCGCTAGCAGTAGTAGCGCGAAACCCATCAACATGCCGTAACTACTACTTCCAATTTGGTGAGCTAGGCGAGCATGGCGAGCCCGAGCTGACTGTAAATCCAGCCCTACCGGCGGCCGTGTGGACGTGCCAGGAGGGGCGGGGATTTGCGGCTGAACCGATTGTGTCAGTGGCCGAGGTATCTCTGGGTTCATCTCTGAGTTCGTCTCTGAGTTCGTCTCTGAGTTCATATATTATCCTATAATCCCTAAGATCAAAGTCACGATAATGTATCTACTCACCACCCCGAGCACCTCAGGCGCTAGCCTGAAGTGCGTTCTGGGGTATTTGCTTGGCTTTGGGTTTGAGTTTAGGTCTTGTTTTAGGCT
>JAYTAB010000019.1:0-7035 GCA_043737735.1 Candidatus Saccharimonadota bacterium
CTAAATGCGCACTAAGTCGAGTACAATAAACATATGAGACCAGAAGAAAAACTACTTGCCAAATTAGTGACGTTTCAGACCACGCCAAAAAATCACGGAGCGCAACTCGCCACTCATGATTTCATCATTAAGCAGCTTACCGGATTGCCGATCTATATAAAATCATTACAGGATGGTGATGGTGTAATCACCGTGATTACGACACAACAAACCCTCAGACCAAAGATCCTTTTCGTCTGTCACGTAGACGTCGTTACTGCCGATACGGTGATGTTCTCTATGCGTACCGACGCAAACCGCATGTATGGAAGAGGCGTGTGGGATATGAAATATGCGATTGCAGGGATGATATCTGTCATGCAGGATCTAGGAAGTGTTTTGAGTGAATATGATTTTGGGCTCGCAATCACATCTGACGAAGAAACGACAAACCATAACATGCAATATATCCTTGATAACGGCGTGGCGCCTGAGTGCGTTGTGATACTTGACGGTGGGGAAAATTGGCAGTTAGAATCAGGCTCAAAGGGCTGCTGGACGGTCAAAGTTTCGGCAGCAGGACGCACGGCCCATGGCTCAAGGCCCTGGGAAGGGGAGAGCGCAGTCGACACGCTGTTGGATGCTTTATCGAAAATACGCTCGCACTTCGAGAAACAGGGTCCGTTAACCCCAACGCTTAATATCTCCATGTTAGAAGGTGGGGCAGTCCAAAATCAAATTCCGAACCAAGCAAACGCCGTACTCGATATTCGATTTGTCACTGAGAACGAAGGAAGGATAATCGAGCAGATTATCAAGAAAATTGCTTCTGAGCATAGCCTATCACTTGAAACACTTACGGAGATGATTCCCGTCACTCATGACATGCAAAATGTCTATCTGCGCTCATTCGAAAATATTGCATCAGAAGTACTCAAGCATCATCCAAAGCCAGTGCTTTCACAAGGAGCTAGTGACGCATCAGTTTGTATAAACCATGGTATTCCCGCCATCGTCACAAGACCACTGGGCGGTGGCCACCACTCTGACCAGGAATGGATTGACAGGGCATCATTTGCCTTGTTTGGCTCTATTATTAAGAAGTTTATTGTGCAAATGGCGGCGTAAGCGACGTACGTTTATTTGACAGTGATTGTATCGACGGTATATTTTTTCAGTTTTTCTTCATCTATTTCATACCCTAGACCTGGTTCGTCCGAAACGTTGATTGTTCCATTAGGATTTAGGACAAGTCCTTGACACACGATATCATCTTCGTAAAATGTATTGCTCGGTGACATGTCATTCGGTATTTTAAATGCTGAACGAGAAGCTAGCGCCATGTTGAATGCGCGCCCTATGCCAGTCTCTAGCATACCGCCGCACCATACTTCAATATCATTATCTGAGGCATACTCCTGGATGGCAATTGCTTCCAGTAAGCCGCCGACTCTTCCTGGCTTGATGTTGACGACTTTGCAGCTGCCAAGCGCGACGGCCGTCCTAAGGTCATCAACTGACTCAATGCTTTCGTCAAGGCAAATTGGGATATTGGTTTTCGTCTGCAAGCGAGCATGACCCACCAAATCTCGTGCCGTAAATGGCTGCTCAATCATGCTCAGATTAAACTTCTTAAAATCCACGAGTAGTTCAATGTCGGTATCCGACGAGTACGACGAGTTACAATCGACCGAAATACTGATACCGGGCCACCGTTCTCTGAGAGCACTTAGCGGCTTTACATCCCAGCCGGGCTTAATTTTGAGCTTTATACGATGAAAGCCCACTTCGAGCAGATGCTCGGCGTCACTCACAACTTCATCGACACTGGAACGTAAGTCGATAGTCTCACCGACATCAATGGTATCTTGCGTACCATGCACTAGTGATTTCAGTGAACGGTTTTCGTGCTGAGCAAGCAGATGCCAAAATGCACACTCCACACCTGTTTTTGCGATCGGATTGCCAACAATACCAGCATATGCGGCAGCGAATTCTTCGATAGTGCTAAACTCGCGATTGAGAATTGTCGGCAGGATAAATTGCCTGAGTACAGACTTGCAGCCATCAACAAATTCACTCGTATAGACAGGTTCCGAGAGCGCTGCCGACTCTCCAAACCCCCTCAGGCCTTTGTCAGTTACGAGCTCAATAATAAGTTCGGGTTTATTTTCTATAATACCAAAGCCCGTTGCGAAAGCTTGACGCAACGGCAACGAAACTTCATGAATCCGCGCCAGTACAATTTTCATATTCTGTTGGACATTATAGAGCAGCCACGCGTTCTTTTGTAATCTGCTTTATTCTCTCGTAGTCAGTTCCTCGAAGCTGATCGAAACGCAGTAGCGCCCGCTCGGCACCATTCTTTCCCGACGACAATACATATGACGGGTATTTCAGTAACCATTGGTCGGACGGGTTGAGCACGTCACTTGCAATTGAGATAACTTTTGCGGCTATATCGCGAATAGTAACATCATTAAAGCGTGCCTCCATGCCATCTTTAATCGCCGCGTCACGCAAACCCCTTAGTGTATCCCAGCCAATGTCACGTCGTAGCCGACTCGCTTCACCCATATTCGCAATGATGCCTGCTTGTAGTGCCGAGGGTGACATAATGACTGAATCCGCCATTCTCTCATCAACGTCTCTCAGGAATGCGTCGGGGAAATTGGCACCCGGGTCTCGCCCCTCAATGTAGAAAAAGTCGCTTATATCCTCGAAAAGAGACTCAGTCGGTGCGTCGCCAGCCATAATGGCAGAAGTCACAAGCTTTGGATCAATCTCCACTCCTTCGTGTATCCCATATCGTATTCTCGCGGCAGAGAAGTGGGTGAATTGATTCATGGCAAAATGTCCAATGTGCGGCGTCACCTGTGTAGGCTCACCCGTTTTCATGTCCGTCCCATTCCATAACTCACCGTTCATAAAATCGAGCATCGGCGGGTCGCCGTCTACTCTGGTAAATCGTACGTTACCTTTCTCGTTCTTTGGCGGTTTGCCGTCATCGGCAGTCACCAGAAAATACATAGCCGTCTTGTCTCCAAACATCCAAGTAAAGTAGTCTGCTAGACCACTGAATGGCCGCTTTGGCATCTGACTTAGGTTATAGTCACTGGTGAATGTTGCGCTGCGAAACATGTCGCCCCACATCATCAATCTGCTCTCTTTATATGGTGTCACCTTAGCTTGTTCGAAAGGACTGTTTCCATAAAGCGCGATAAAAACGCCCCCAAGACCAATAACGTTATTCAGTGCTTCCGCCGCCACCTCTACCGAAACACCGGTCGAAGGACTGTTCTGGGCTTTTGCATTGATACCCACCTTATGATCCCAGCCCCTGACATTTCTCATGTAGTCATACACTGGTTTTGGTGCGACATATTTTTCATAGTTCGCACGTGTTATCGATATCAAGGGGTGATTAGACATGTTGAGCAAACTAGCGTCACTGGCTGAGAGTACATCAACAACATCTCGGACTTGTTTACCGACAAGATTAGAAAGTGCGCTCAGACCTCCTTCGTCCACCGTAACGGGCCTCGTCGAGCTTTCTCCAAGGAAAAAAGAGTTGTCGAGTGACTCCTCGCCAGATTGGTTCGCAACACCCACCAAGGCACTGCCGACAACCTTTAATTTTGATTCCTCACCACGATTAGTGGCAAGTGATGTAAGCCCCTCGAAATACCTGTCATCAACCGCATGAGGCGTGCCGTCATTGGTAGTAAATACTTTTTCAAGTTCAAGGCCATAGGTTGGGATTTGGAATTTTTCTGGCATACAGTTAGAATTTCCTCTTACTCATGCTCATACTCTGCGTACCTGCATATTTACTTTAAAATAACCTATTGAGTGAGGATAGTCAAATTTGACTTGGACCAGGCGTCCTATTAATGCCTTGAATTTAGGTTCTATTACAACCAGACATTACATAATAAAACTGCAATGTTGCGTATCATTCCACCCTATGCTATTGTACGCTCACAAGTAGCTATAAAACTAGGAAGCTTTATGTCAGAACAAGTTAGTTTCGAAGAAATACGTGATAATTTCTTTGTTGACCCGCGCACGCACAATGATCATCACCTAGCAGCGGCTACTAGTGCAGTTTATTCCTCCCTGATTGCTGAGCAGCCCATTGGTATGTATTTGCCAGAGGAGCTGAAGGGTTCACTCCTAGGATCCGTCGTCGAAGAAATGGCGAACGACTACACAAAAGCCCGCAAATTTGATCATCTTTCGGTGGCACAATTGCACCCCTCAGGAAATATACTGGGGATACTCGCACACAATGTCAGCACCCTTACCAACAACAATACGATAGTCGAAGAAGTCTCGCCTCTTGAAACCTCATATGAGCGGTGGTCGCTCGAATGGATGAATCGGCATATCGCGTCGTATGATACTAAAGAATCCAGCGGTATCTTGACCAGTGGGGGAACTTCCGCCAATCAAACCGCTCTACTGATAGCGCGCGTTGCGACGCAAAGGGGACGTTTCGGTGGGGAGTGGGACGGAAAACAGCCAGTAACAATCCTTGCAAATGAGATGGCTCACTACTCAATAAAAAAGGCCGCTCAAATGCTATTTCCACGCGGCCAAGTTGATGTTGAGCCTGTCCCACTACGAGCCGATACGCTCAAAATGGACACTGACAGGCTTGATGCCATTGTCAAACGTCACGATGAGTCGGGGCGGCGTATTCTCGCCATCGTTGGCGTTGCTGGCGAAACGGAGACTGGCCTCGTCGAAGACATTGATAAAATTGGCGATATAGCTAAAAGTCGAAATATCTTCTTCCATGTCGATGGTGCATACGGAGCCCCATTTGTGCTTTCAAGGGCAAAGGATCTTTTCAAGGGGCTGTCAGAGGCCGATACTATCACGTGTGACCCTCATAAGTACCTCTACGTGCCCTATAGTGTTGGGTCGTTACTCATCAAGAATTTTGAGCTACACGGCCTGCTCGACCAATTCAACGAAGACGGCAAAGAATACATGTTTAATAAAGAAGGTCATAACCTAGGCAGTGCTCGTATAGAAGGGTCAATGGGCGGGCAGGGGGCATCATCGGTTTACTGGACGCTAAAAGTACTTGGCGAGCAGGGAATGGGCGCTCTACTTGACCACACACTTGACGTCACGAAGACTTTCGCGGAGGCCATTAATGAAAATGGAACTTTTAGGAACGTATTTGAACCTGAGCTAAATACCGCCTGTGTCGTACCTCACGTATATAGTAAAGACGATGGTAGCTACTTCAGCACAGTCGAGAAGATTCTTGCAGAAGACAATATCTATCTTTCTCGCACCAATTTGCCTCTTATCAACCCCGCGACAGCTACGGTTAATAATCAAGACGTGTTTCGATTCGTCGCGACACACCCCTACACTAGCTGTGGGGATGCGGAAGCCATAGCGGGTGCGCTATCTGATGCGTGGAAATTTGTTACCAAACAATCATAAAGGAGATTCGTCATATGAAAATGGCAGGAATAATCGGGGGTATGGGGCCAAGCACTACGGCGGAATTCTACGGTCAAGTGAATAAGATTGCTGAGGATACAAGCATGACCGAACGCCCGGAGCTTATGCTTTGGAATATTCCACTCAATTATGCACTAGAGAACCGACTGCTTACGACTCAAGAAGGGCTGGAGGAATATCTGCCCATACTGATTACCGGCGCAAAAAAGCTGGAAAAAGCTGGCTCGGATTTTCTTGTCATGCCGTGCAACACCGTACACGGCCTTTACGATCAGGTAACTCCTGAGATCTCCATTCCGTTCTTACACATTGTCGACCAGACTGTAAAGCACTTGCAATCACGCGGCATTACCAAGGCCGCACTCTTCGCTACGGAGGAGACTATTTCTAGTGGTATGTACCAGGGGTTCTTGGAGCGCGCAGGTATCGCTTACATCGTTCCGGATGAAACGCCTCAAAAGCGAATCAATGAAATGGTCTCAGAGCTTGTCACTAATGAGGGAGCCGAACTCCATAGGAATGGCGGTGGGCACAGCGTCTGGTTTACGGAACTTGTATCAACAGCCGCAAATAAGGTTGGTAGCGCGATACTTGGATGTACGGATCTTCAAATAGCTTTACTGAGGAAAGAGGGAATAAACCCGAATATCGTTGATTCTATGCAGGTCCTCGCCCAATCAACTATCGACCACATTTATTGCTAAGGCGACATCCCAGAAATGGCACAATTGACACAACATACCTAGGCCTGATTTATCAGATCATATTGCTCTGGATAACGACTAAGTGTCGAGATCACAGAAGTCGCCAAAAAGGTTGGTGGCTTTCGCTGGAGGATCGAGCAGTTTCATAGCTTATGTTTATTGTAATTCTATGAGAGCAGCGTCCCGGAATTTCTTGCCTTTTTTGATGAGCAACCGACCCTGAGTGAAGTCCTCGTGCACGAATTTCTCACGGTCGATCTTGATACCATCGAGAGAAATAGCGTTGCCGCGCAGCAGGCGTCGAGCGTCGGATATCGACTCCACGAGCCCTGCCTCGACAAGTGTCTGGAGTATCGAACCGTCGGCCGTAACACGAACAACCGGGATCTCAGCCCGCAAAACTTGCAGAATCACCTCATCGGCCTCCGCCACAGGCTTACTGCCTGTCAAATACTGAGTCACCAGCTCGGCGGCCTCCATCTGTTCCTGTCCATGGACAAGTTTGGTGACTTCTCGCGCCAAATGCGTTTGAGCATGGCGAGCGGATCTGTCCTGGGTGTGCGCCACCATGATAGCATCAATTACGCCTTTTTCCAGCTCCGTGAAAGCCTTCAGATAGCCTTCGACACCTTCGTCGTCAGAGTTGATCCAAAACTGATAGAACTGCGTTGGTGATGTCTTGGCTGGATCCAGCCAGACAGCGCCACCTTCACTTTTGCCGAACTTCTTGCCAGTGGTCTTGTCGATGACTAGCGGCATACTAAGGGCGTGAACTTCGGCATTTTCTTTCTTACGTATCAACGGCACTCCAGATAGCATATTCCCCCATTGATCGGAGCCACCTATTTGCAAAGTAACGTTGTAG
>JAYTAB010000020.1:0-7281 GCA_043737735.1 Candidatus Saccharimonadota bacterium
GGCGACGATGAAGCTATCTGTGCAGGTCTTGGTGTAACCACCGGTTGCCGTGTACGTCCAGGTGACATCATATTTTCCAGTGTTATTGGTCGGGCCGAGGTCAGTGAAAGCTACCGTCACGGGGTCGCTCCGATCACCAATGTCCTGCGGGGGTTTAGTATAGTTATATCCGGGGCCGCTGATGTTCAGTGACACCTTATCGTCCCGGAGCGGAGAGCGTGTGCTATTGCGTACACCAACCGTGATGTCGAACTTGGATGTGGGCTCTATCGACACCGGGGAGATTGTCATTGGGAGGACGCAGTCTAGGGTGACCGGTTTTGGTTCTATATGAACACATCTGTATTCACTCCATCCCCAATCGTTCACTGGCCCGTTCGAACCGTCCGGGCTCCACTTAATCCGCTCACAAAGCCACCTTCCCGACTGATTTGCTGGCAGAACATAAGAATTTGATTTTGTCACCGAGCCCGTAGCGCGACCATCTCGCGAGCAGTCGTCATACAACGGTACGGCTGGTACATCACTATAGGATTTACATGTATGCCACCTATAATTAGCAGCGCCTGCACCACTTTTGGTAATCCTGTGTGTGAATGTGGCTGTTTCACCAGGACTAGCCTCTGTCTTGTCAACTCTCGTCGTGCCTCTTAGATCCCAGCCATTCGATGATGATGGCGGCGGTGTTAGGGACGTCAGGTTACCCATCGGGTTACCACAGTCAGCCTTGATAGCGTAGTAGACCACTCCACTCACCCGAATAACGAGGGCTGGGGTAATTCTACAGTCTGGATCCACAATTACCCTACGCAATGCCGGGTCCCACGCAGAGTTAGGCCATCGTGTACCACACGAGTTAAAGGTCTCAAACGTGACAGTGACGGCCGGGTTGTTCAAGCGAGCCTCCCAATCACCATCACCATCATCAAGCCCATCTTGGATGAACTCCGCACCGGAGCGCTGGTACAAATATCTCGACCCAGCTTCCGCCTTGAGATAGCTTATAAATCTAGGCTTCAAAGTCGAAGATGGCGTCGTATACGGAGGTGTGTGATCTCCCAAACCAAACAATGCAGTATATCTCTGACCATTTTGGAGACACCGACCGTTAATAACGTCGTTACCCGGACTTACAGGGTCAGCCAAGACACCGCACCACGTCGCCGCCGCTACATGCTTCGGACTGAATGTTATAAATCCGCCGACCATTAGCAGCGCAAGACCAAATGTTAGAAATAGTTTTTTGACCATTATTGCAGCTCCTCTATCCGGGTTTTGTAGTCGCTGAGCGATATGTTGTAATTATCGGCTTTCTTATTCAATCGGCCAATCGCCTGGTCATAATACACTTTTGCCGCCGCCTTGTCCCCTGCCGCAGCAGCGATAGAGCCCAGCAATGCCGCCGTATTCGCAGTCGGTGTCAGCCTGTCGGCAGCGGCGGCGTACGTCCTGGCATCGTTATAATTCTCAGCATTCATCGCTATCGTTGCCTGGCTCAAGTACAATGCAGCTCTGTCCTTAGAATCCTTCACCTTTGTCTGCTCAGCCTCCAAAGCTTTCTGAGCACCAGCATAATCACCACTCTGAGCCAAGGCATCAGCCTTGCTCGTCGACGTCACCGGCGGCACCGCAACAGCTTGCACCGCTGGCGTCTTCGATTTAACCGCCATATCATCCCGGCTCAGTAACACCCCTATGATACTTAGTGCGATTACAATCAGAGCGATTACTACCACGATTACAGGGCGCGACAAAGCTAGCCATCGCTTCCGCCCAGCCATCTTACCTGTCACTACACCGTTGGTATCTGTATCGGTCATAAGTATACTTACCAGTATAACAAAACCGCAAGCAGTTTAGTAGCCACATAATTTTGACAGTTTTTGGATATAAGGCGTTACAACACGTCAGAGCGCGCACTAAGTCGACATTTGTGATTAGTATACAATGTAGTCACTATGAACATGACTATTATCAGCAGCGGCCATTCAAAAGTCATACGGATTCCTAAGCCGCTTCTTCTACAGAGTGGACTTGGCAACAATGTCCAAATCGTCGCTAAGGCTCCTCGCATAACTGCAGCCAAGCCAGCTACCAAGATCTCCGAAACGGCTTTGTTGTCAGAAAGAGTACTGACCAGGGATTGGTTGCGGCCGGAAGAGGACGAAGCATGGGCAAGTTTGCAGTAGGCCAGGTCGTTTCCAGCGCTTTTCCATTCTCAGATCTAAAATCCCACAAATATCGACCAGCTGTAATTGTCGCCGTTGTAGACTTCGACGATGCGATTCTCTGTCAAATAACCTCGAAGCCATATTCTAGCTCTAGCCCAATTCCTCTGGCTTCAGGCAATTTACCACCATGCCTTAAAGCTATAGTTTAAGCTGCTAATTGCTCTGTTAACTGATTTATCGCATATAAATATTTATCACTCTGTGTATCAACATATTCCGTACGGGAAGCATGGGGCGCCGTCTTTCTTGCCAACAGCTCTTCCGTGTCTTCAAAACTATAACCGACCGCTGCCTTGAATCGCTTTGATACGTTCTTCACCGCTTCCTCATCGAGTGAGCTATATGCGACCGTTACATCTTTCATTGATAATGAATTTTCGGGTTCGTTTTTCGACCGTTGTAGCATTGTAAGCAAAAGCTTTATTTCTTTTCCATATGGCCCGGCAATTTCATCACCATATCCAGTACCTTCGATGTCTACCTGTCCATGTAGAACACGGCCTACGTGTTCAGTGGCTGCTTCGTTGATCCACTTTTGGTCAAATCCACCAAGGAAAGCATGATTGAACTCGTGAAAACCGGTAGCTTTGATTTTTTTCTCAATTACACCTTCTTCAGCAACAAAATTAGTGTATTTAGTCATAGTACCAGCAGGAAAAACGACTTGCGGAATGTAATAGCTACGATTTTGGGCAGATATATGACCGACCGTCCATGCTTCAGCACCTGGTTTTGCCCTCATCTGCGAAGTTCCCCAATGCCATGATTCAGGATTCTCTTTGTAACTCCGCACTCTTTGGGCCGAGCCAGTGGCCAGCCATCCTTCCCGTTCACCGGCTTCGATACTTTGGGAATAAGCAGCAATTTCATTTTCAACTAGCCGTTCGGTTTCGGGCGTTATGGCAGTCTTGCGAAGCTTATCAAACGCAGCTTGGAAGAAATTAACGATTTCTCCGTCGCTCCCTTCATTGACTAGCCAGGATTTGAAATCACTATCCACGCCATAATATGGGTGCTCAACGCCTGCTCTACGGCGCGTAAATGGTGACGCCGCATCGTATAATTCACGTTCGTCATAAGATTGAAGTTCACCTTTTTTGAGGAACCAGATCTGGTCTCCGGGGTCAAGAGAAGTTTCTTCTTGACAGCCTGTTATAACGTCATGAGCTTCTGCGTCATGCTCCATAACAAGTTTAGCTGCATGCGTGCCGGTATAAATCCTGTCATGGATTTCGTGTCGCGGATGAGGATATATGTATTCTTGTTCTGACATTTTTTTCTGCTACATTACTACATAGATGATACCACGCTAATGCTTATTTGTCAAACGAGGTTACCTCTGTTAGAATTGTCTGTATGAGTTCACTTAGTATAGGCATCGTCGGCCTCCCCAACGTCGGCAAATCAACCCTGTTCAACGCGCTGACAGACAGCAATATTCTGGCGGCTAATTATCCTTTTGCGACCATCGAGCCGAATACCGGCGTCGTGCCGGTGCCAGACACACGCTTGCAATCGCTGGCCGACCTCTACAAAACGACCAAGATTATTCCTGCCACAGTCACCTTCGTCGACATCGCTGGATTGGTGGCTGGCGCTAGCCAGGGCGAGGGCTTGGGCAACCAATTCCTGAGTCACATTCGCTCAACAAATGCCATCGTGCAAGTGGTACGCGCCTTCGAGGATACCAACGTTATTCACGTTGACGAACAGCACGATCCGCAGAAGGATATCGACGTTATCAACACCGAGCTAGTGCTAGCCGACCTGCAAACCGTCAACAACCGCATCCCCCGCTTTGCCAAGGAAGCCCGGGCCGACCCGAAGCTAAAACCTATCGCCGACACATTACAAACCGTGCAAGCGCTGCTCGACAGTGGTCGGCCGGTGTGGAGTGACTCCACGATCAATCTAGAGCACATTGCTGATTTGCAACTACTCACCGCCAAATCAATCATCTACGTCTTTAACATCGACGAAAATGGCCTGAGCGATGAAGCTCGCAGACAAAAACTAAGCGAATTGGTAGCGCCAGCCACTGCCCTGTTTGTGTGCGCCAAACTGGAGAGTGAGCTACGCGGACTCGACGAGTCTGACGCCGCTGAACTGCTAGAAAGCTATGGTGTCCACGAATCTGGTCTAATCCAACTGATCCACGCCGCCTACAACACACTAGGACTGCAAAGCTACCTGACGGCCGGGGAAAAGGAAGTTCGCGCCTGGACAGTACGCCACGGTGCGACAGCGCCGCAAGCCGCCGGAGTCATTCACGGCGACTTCGAACGAGGCTTCATCGCCGCCCAGATCGTCGACTACGACGACCTGATGGCATCCGGTTCCGAACAAGCCGCCAAGGCCGCCGGCAAACTTCGCCTCGAGGGCAAAACTTACGTCATGCAGCCAGGCGACATCGTCGAATTTCGCTTCAACGTCAGCAAATAATCGCTGACAGCACGTGGGCTACGACATCAGCACTTTCTGCCCCAAGAGTGCGCTCTACGTGTGTCCGCCTGACTTCGTCAGGGTCCAGCACGTGGCACTAGCAACCCTCTTGGATTCAGAAAATGCTGAGTCGCAGACCGCACGTGCTGCTACTGCACCGTTGACTGAGGGCGCGACAGTGACGACTGGTGTGAATAGCCGTACGGGCGCTTGCGCCAACGCTGCGTGAACGGCACAGCCATATAGTCCTTGATGACGCGGCCATTGTGCACGATGCTGCGTAATCCGGCTGCGCCCATGGCGGCAGCAAGTCTCAGTTGTTCCTCGTTAGATTCATGCAGATGCGCCGAATGCGCTTGCTGAGGATTTTCCAACCGCTGCTGTTCCTGGTAGAAATGAGCCGGCTCAGGAGGCGACGACGCATAGTTCTGCAGCGAGGTCACGTCCAGCGCATTGCCGTAGCGCTGCATCGCCATCGCCAGCCCCGGGGGCGTGTCCTTCGCAAGTTGTTGTTGCTGAAATTGTTGCATCATGAAATGGTGGCGAATCTCCATCACCTTGTGCTGAGTGTGCGTAAATAGCTTGCGCAAGCGTGCATTGTTGAATGCCGTAAACCGCAATTCCCTGTTCGGCGTATATATCCGAACAGTCGAATCGAGCAAGCGGCTGGCATAGTCAAGCTCGGTGATCATATCAAACCGAATATCTTTGAGGGTCAGGTATTTCGGTTTCTTGTCTATCAGTAGTACTCGAAAATCGGTGGCGACCAACATCGCAAAGCCCGCTTCATACTGACCATTGACGGCTTGGAATATGGTCTCTCCCGGCAGAAGAATCTCACACAGTTCCCTGACCTCGGCGCGACCCCACATGCGGATTGTACACCCCGCTTGTTTGAGCTGCGCGTCTACGACGGCTAAAGTCACCATACGTCTCCTCCTCTCTTAGTGCTCTAATGGTAGCTCTTTCGTGAGCATTGTGCCGTAAATTACCTCACCTCGGTGCACCGATTAATATCACAACTTTCGGTCTCGACTCCCGTAAAAATATTTGGTAAAAATTATGCTATAATAAGGAGTAATGTTAGCAACAGCACAACAAACAGAAGATTTGCTCGAAGTATTCCGACAGCAAGGCACTAGATACACCTACAAAAAGGGTGAGTTTATCATTCGTCCCGGCGAAACTCCGTCGGGCGTTTTTTATATAGAGTCCGGACTTGTCAAAGCCTACGACATCACCAAATACGGCGAAGAAAACTTGCTTATCATCCGCCGCGAATGCGAAGTATTCCCGCTCATATGGGCAATTACCGGCCAAGAACGCCAAGTTATTTACGAATCCATCAGCCCAACTGCCGTCTGGGAGATCAGTCGCGCCAGTTTTCTGGATCACATCACAGCACACGCCGAATCACTAGCCCCCCTGCTCGACATGACGCTCGAAATGTACCGTATCCACAGCGAGCGCATTCTGAACCTCGAATACCGCTCGGTTCGCGAGCGTCTGATATCTTTCCTGCTGACAATGTCACACCGGTTTGGCAAAAAAACCCCCGAGGGACTGCTCATCAACGTGCCGTTGCGCCACCAAGACATCGCCAGCTCTATCAACGCCAGCCGCGAAACCACGACCCGCGAATTAACCGCCCTGGAGCGCAAAGAGCTACTTATCAACAGCCAATCACTCATCACACTCGTCGACCTCAACAAACTACACAGCTATCTGCAATAAGCTTTTCAGACTAGCGGAGCGACAGCCGAGACCGCCAGCGGTATGTTTGGGATCCAGTCTCGAGTGATCTTCTCGACTGTAGCCATGACAAGATCATGACTCGGGACGTCCTGCGTGTCGTAATAATGATTCGTCGAAATATATTCCTCGAGCACATTCAGACAGAAGATATCATCAGCCAAAATGTGCATCCGATCGACCGCCTGTACACTAGCAAAAGGCGTAGCCACTATCAAGCTCTTGATAGAGATGGGCTTCAAATACTGCATCGCCAGGTCGATAGAGAAGCCATTGGCCAATCCATCAGACACCAGTATAATATGCCGGCCTTCGAGAAGATCCTTACGAATCAGACGATTCCGCCCGATGGAGCGGTGCATTTTGTATAATTTTTCGAGCTTTTGCTGCTCGATAGCGCCGCGATATTCACTAACCATTTCCTCAATCTCACCGACCGAATACGCCTGATTGTAACTAAATTCACCATTTTGCGTAATCCCGGCGAGGGCCACAACCTCGCGCGGCAATTCTATGAGTTCAGCCAGCAGCATACTAATGACAGAGTGCAGCTCGAGAGCAATCTGCGCCCCCACAACAACACCACCATCGGACAGCGCCACCACAGCACAATCCTTCCCGGCGTATTTCCGGGAAATTTGACTGGCCAACATGCGCCCAGCCTGCATACGGCTCGCGAAATACATACTTCCTAGTTTACCACTTTCCGCTTATGTTGTGGGAGAAGTCTATTAGGCTTACCGTTATATAACCCTCAAGCCATAAAATCGATGATTTTTGTTCCATATGCTTGTCGGACGACAAGGCGTAACGGTGTTACGCCGCGAAGGCCGGCGGGCATATGGGGCAAAAATGG
>JAYTAB010000021.1:0-10161 GCA_043737735.1 Candidatus Saccharimonadota bacterium
TGGAAACATCTGCTACATTCGGACACGTTATATTCTTTTCCCTCATTGGAGGCGTTATCTCGCTCATTGGCGGAGTTCTGCTGATCAGTCGCAGACGCTCAGCTGAGATATTGGCGGCATATGCCACGCCGCTGGCAGCGGGGGCGTTGATTGCTGCAGTATTCCTGGACTTGCTCAAGGATGGTTTGGAACAGGCGGAGGCCAGCACGGTCCTTATAAGTGCTATGGTTGGTATTTTGTTGTTTTTTTATGCTGAACGGTTTTTGCATTGGTTTCATCATCACCACGAACATGAATCCAGTGACCCTGCCGTCAATTTGATTATCGTTGGTGACACATTGCACAATGCCCTCGACGGTGTGGCCATCGCCGCTGCTTTTTTGGTCAGCGTGCCTACAGGTATAGTCACGACAATTGCCGTTGCGGCGCATGAAATTCCACAAGAAGTTGGCGATTTCGGATTACTACTATCAAAGGGTTTGTCACGTAGCAAAGTACTCCTGGTCAATGTATTCAGTGCTCTCGCAACTACTGTTTTGGCGGTCATCACTTTCGCGCTTGGGACTGCCGACAGATTGCCTATCGGTGCACTACTCGGGCTTAGCGCTGGCTTTTTGTTGTACATCGCCCTCAGTGATATCATTCCGACTATACATCAGACAACACCGAAACATCGCTTGTTTGACATTCGGCCTCTCCTGGTATTGGCCGGGGTCTTGGTAGTCGCCGTTGCCGTGCAGCTCGCGCATGGTCTGGCCGAGTAGCCGGTGAGATTATTGTGTCAGGCGCACTAAGCAATAGCGTACAATAGAGATATGGAATACGTGTTAGTGGCGCTAGGAGTGGTTAACTTACTTGGTCTGTTGTATCTGATGATGCGACGGTCTGGTGGTGGGTCGGATGGCAGTCTTGGCCGGGCTATCGGCCAGGAGTTCGCCCAGAGCCGGCGGGAGTTCGCGGTCTCCAACAAGGATCTACGGACAGAGGTTAGCAATGGTATATTTCAGACCCGCGAGTCTCTCGATAAGCGCCTGGAACAAATGCGCGACAAGAATGACGAAAAACTAGAGCAAATCCGCCGGACCGTCGAAACGCGCCTGGAATCATTGCAAAAGGATAATTCCGACAAGCTTGAAAAAATGCGTGCTACCGTCGATGAAAAGCTGCAAAGCACCCTCGAAAAACGTCTTGGCGAAAGCTTCAAGATGGTCAGTGATCGGCTAGAGCAAGTCCACAAGGGTCTCGGCGAAATGCAAAATTTGGCGACTGACGTCAATGATTTCAAGCGAGTGCTGACCAATGTCAAAACTCGTGGTACCTGGGGCGAGGTGCAGCTCGAAAATTTGCTGGACCAGATATTTATCAAAGATCACTATGAAAAGCAGGTTATGCTGCGCGAGGGTAGTCGCGACGCTGTGGATTTTGCCATCAAGCTGCCGGACAAGAGTAATGCTACGGGGCACATCTACCTGCCGATCGATGCCAAATTCCCGCTCGAAGACTATCAACGTTTGGTTGCGGCTGAGGAAAAAGGCGACCTAGTCGAGGCTGCTACCCAGCAAAAAGCGCTGATAAATCGCATCAAGCTTGAAGCCAAATCAATCCGCGAGAAGTACATCGTGCCGCCGAAGACGACTGATTTCGCCGTGCTGTATGTGCCGATCGAGAGCATGTACGCCGAGGTGCTGCGGACGCCTGGGCTGTTTGAAAATCTGCAGAGCCAGTACCGGGTGACGGTGGCTGGCCCGACGACGATCGCCGCTATACTGAGTAGCTATCAGCTTGGTTTCCGGACGCTGGCCATCGCCGAGCAGACCAGTCACGTCTGGGAACTATTGACCAGCATCAAGGGGGAATTTGGCAAATTCGGCGATATGCTCGACAAAACCCGCGAGAAACTGGTCCAAGCTACCAACACCATCGACGACGCCTCGCGCAAATCCCGCACCATCGAAGGCAAGCTCACCAAGGTCCAAAAACTCGCCGACAAGACAGTCGCCGCCGCCGAAGAAGCGCCTACTAAACTAATCGATGTTGTCGGCGACTAAGTGGACGCGTACTGAGAGCCTGTCCAAGTCTTCTCGCGCCGGGATCTACCGCCACCTCGTCGTAGTCGATGTCTACTTGCTGGATGATTCACGGCTGAGCAAATCGAGTGCCAGCGCGGCGGTCCACGAAAAGTTGTCGGTGCCGAGAGGTTCACCGGTGATTGGGTCGAAGTATTCGGCAAAACCGGACTTCTGGACCATTTCGAGCGATAAATCTGTCAATGCGGCGGCGTGATCATCGAAGCCGTAGCGCTTCAGCCCGTCGATAACCATCCAGTTGATATTGAACCACGTTGGGCCTTGCCAGTAGCGCATTGGCTGGAACCACTGAGAGTTAACAGGGGTAGAAGGCAGCGGAAAGGCTGGCCCGAAGATGTGATCGTTCTCGATGAGTTTGACGAGATGGGCGGCCCGCTCCTGGGTGATGCTCCCGGCGTAAAGTGGCAGCAATGTAGCAACACTCGATTCTTTGAGAAGTTTGTGGGTCACGAAATCACGCGAATAATACTGTTTGCTGTACTCGTCCCATAGCTTTTCAAATGCCGTTTCGGTAAGTTTCATGTGCTCGTCGAGTGGCACTGGCAGCTTCTGGTCTATGGCTGCGGCGATGGCCCGAAGTTGTTGATTTGCCCGGATGAATATGGCGTTAAAGCCGAGATCTTCGATGAGAAATAGCGAATGGTCGAGGATTTTGTTGATGTCGTAGGCTTTGCGGCGCAATCGACGCTGGGTGTCAAATAGTGCTAGAATCTCGATGGTTTCGAAGCGTTCGTCGAGCGGCACAGTCTGGGCGTCTCGGCGAAATTTGCCGATCAGGCCAATAAGTTTGAGCTTCTGACAGACTCGGATCCAGCCTGGCAATTGGTGGTCATGTAGGTAGGCCATCCAGGGCGGAGTGTTGTCCATACCGACTTCCCAGGGGTGGATTTGCAGTACCAGGCCCTCGCCGTGGGGGTCGCGTTCGTTGTAGAGCCATTCGTGATAAGCGACGACCGCTGGCCAGACGGATCTGTACCAGGCGCGTCTATCACCGGCTGTCATATGTTCACCGACGCGTACGATGGCTTCGGCTAGCAGGGGTGGCTGGGTGATACCGCTGGTCGAGACGTGATCTGGTGATAGCGGGCTGATCCAGCTGCGCCAAGCATTACGATCTCGGGCGTAGCGTTTGTCGTCGTTGAATATGATGTTCGGTAGCATGCCGTTTGACCATTGGCCTCGTAGCAGGCTGAGGATTTCCGTCTTGGCACGCTCAATATCGAGGTGACGTAGGCCGATGGCGATAAAACAGCTGTCCCATAGCCATTGATGCGGGTATAATTTGGCGCCGGGTACGGTGTAGAGGCCATCTCGGTCATTGATGGTCAGTACGGCGGCTGCGGCTTCCCGAACTGTTTGCGGTGTTGTTGATGTTTCTTCCTGCCCGGTCGCAGTCTCGTTTGGCGCGTCCGTAGAGGTAATGGTATCTTGCATATGGTTTTAGTATACCGCAGTAGCTAGCGATAATTGGTAAAGCTGACCGGAAAATCAAAATCCTGGGATTGGAAGAGCTGCATGACGTTTTGCAGGTCGTCTTTGCTGGAGCTAGTGACACGCACGACATCGCCCTGGATTTGGGTTTTGACCTTTGGATAATTCTCTCGCACCAGGGCGGTGAGCTTTTTGGCTTTGTCTTGGTCGAGGCCCTTTTTGAACGGGACTTCGCGGGTGGCCTTGAGATTGCTTTCGACGACGTCCTTGCTGAGATCGAGGATTTTTTGGCTCTGGCCACGGGTGGCTAGCTTCTTGCGGATGATATCGAGAATGACGTCGATTTGCCAATCGCCAGCGCCGGTGATCTTGAGGCCGGTCTTGTCACTGTTCAGCCATTCAATCGCGGCTGGAGTGCCCTTAAAATCATACCGGCTGGTGATCTCGCGCTCGGTCTGATCGAACACGTTATTGAGCTCGGCTTTGTCGTATTCTGAAACTGCGTCAAATGAAAAACTAGGCATATGCATCCTATTGTAATCACTCGTTGGCAGTGTTGCAAACGTAAGTAGGATGGAATAAGCTGGACATATACATAATAAACAACGAAAGGTACTTAATGAAACTTACGAAATTTAATCTTGGCTTGACGCTGGCCTCTGTTCTGGCGGTCAGCGTGCTGGCAGTCGGACCTGTGTCGGCAATCAGTGGTAGTAGTGGCGAAGGCAGCGACTCAACTCGCACAACTCCAACGACCAAACCAGTCGTCAAAACAGAAACTAAAACAGAAGTCAAAACAGCGAGCACCGAAGCATCGGGTGACACAAGTGCGAAAATCGAACCTGAGCTGACGGCCGAGCAGCAAGCTCGAATTGAGAAAAACAGTGAACCGGCAACTAGCAAAGTAAGCGAGCTCAAACTGCGCGCCGACAAATTGCTGGCCGCCGATAGGGATGCCAAGAAGAAGGAAACTAAGGTTGCCGATCGCCAAAAGGCCTGCAAGGCACGCGAAGCTAATCTCAACAACAAGATTGCTAACTACGGCAAGCATGCTCAAAAACAACTGGCTGCTTACGACGCAACATTCACCAAACTGCAAACCTATCAAACAGACAAAAACCTGACAGCATCGAACTATGCAGCACTAGTAGCAACCGCGAATACCAACAAAGCGACAGCTACTGCGGCCGTCGACGCCCTAGTGTCTGTCAGTGTCAAGATCGACTGTACTGCGACCGACCCAGCCACGTCTGTTGCTACCGTCAGAGAAGCAGTCAAGAATGCACGCGTTGCCCTGCAAGCTTACCGTGCATCGATCAAAGATGTTTTGGTATCCCTGATGACTGCCAAGCGCGCTACTAACACGACTACCACGCCTAGTACTACATCTAACGTCGCAAAGGAGACAACCGAATGAGCCGGACAAGATACAATCAAGCAGGTTTTGAAGTCGTTGGCGTCTTCATAGCTATACTATTCCTGGCCGTGGCTGGATTTGCAGGCTTCAAAGTGATGGAGATGAACAAGTCTGCAGTTGATCTGCCATCTTCGGCCGTGACCCGGACATCGGTTCCTTCGACTATCGAGAGTCAGGCCGACCTGACCGCGGCTAGCAAGAGTCTGGACCAGTCCGGCAGTCAGCTTGATAGCAACCTGAATGACGGCTCGCTCGACGCCGACGTTAACACGTTGCTCTAGCGATTGCTCTCGACTTTATGAAGACGGCCCAGAAACGGGCCGTCTTTTGCTGCTCGGGTTTTGGCGCATTGCTGGTATAATTGAAGATAATTATGACTTACCAAAATCCTCGTATAGCCGAGACGGCTGAATTGCTCAAAACTCGTTTCGAATCGCTCGATGAAAAAGCTGATGTCTTGAAGGCTGTCGAGTTGCGAGCGCTATACGGCGAAATATCTAGCCTCAAGCCTGAAGATCGGGGCTCGTACGGTAAAGAGCTCAATCAGCTCAAACAGGAATTGCTCGAACTGGTCAGCTCGCACAAGGAGGCTGCCGAGGCCCTGCCGCCGATCGACGTCACGGCGCCGTTCGATATCAATGTGCCAACTGACAGACGGCCTTATCTGCTGAGTAGCGAAGTCGGCTCGCAGCATCCGCTGACGCGTGAGCGCGATATTATTCTCGATATTTTTTATCGTATGGGATTCACGGCCAGCGAATCGCGCGAGCTGGATGACGATTATCATATGTTCGGCGCGCTGAATTTCCCGGAAGGCCACCCGGCACGCGACGACTATGATACCTTTATGACCGAGCAGCAAGACACACATGACAAACGCTTCATCGCACCGGCACACACCAGTACCATGCAAAACCGTTTGCTGAGGCAGTACGCACCTGGCTTGGAGCAAGGCAAACCGATCGCTGTCGTTATACCTGACCGGGTGTTTCGTAACGAGGACCTCGATGCCCGGCATGAGCATACCTTCTATCAGATCGAGGGCATCTACGTTGACAAGGGGGTCAACGCGGGGCATCTGATGGCGACGCTAAAAACTTGGCTGAACAGCTATTATGGCAAAGAGATTGAGATCAAGACTCAGCCATTCTATTTTCCATTCACCGAGCCTTCGTTTGAGTTCGCAGCTAGCTGTATCTTTTGCGATGGCAAAGGCTGCAATGTGTGTAGCCAATCCGGCTGGATCGAGCTGGGCGGCTGTGGCATGATCCACCCGAATGTTCTCAAGGCTGCCGACATCGACCCGACTGTGTACACCGGCTTTGCTTGGGGTTTCGGCATCGAACGAATCGTCATGCTGAAGCACAACATTGAAGATGTTCGCCATTTCCAGTCCGGCAAACTCGACTTTCTGAGGCAATTCTCATGAAGATTGTAGACATAGTGAACGGAGTTGTCCATGAATAATTACCGAGTTGATCGTGCGAAATGGAATCGCCTATCCATTTTTGATCAGATGGGCAATATATACTCTGAGGTAGGTAGAACATTTCAGGCGAAACAGCGCGGTGATAGCTCAGAAGCTAACAATGCAGCACGGCGGGCGTTCGATTTGTTTGATGCCACTACTGAACAATTGGCCGACTTGAAATCCCCTAGGCTTCGGGAAGTTCTGTTGGCTCGTGAGATCTATACTGACGAGTATTTGGGTTCCCAGACCACAACCCTCGAGAATTATTTTATGCAATTTGCTGTGGCAGCTCGATTGAGGCAAACCACATGAAACAATCACAGAAATTGGAAGACTATGCGCTCTGGAAGCTGGTTTCTAAGATAGCCGAGCAATGCTACGAATTGTTGCATGAATTTCCTGAAGAGGAAAAGTGGGGTATGGAGAGCAAACTGCGCCAGCGGGCTTTTGAAATTACTTCCGACGTGGCCGATGCCATCGGCTCGATTGACCCGAAGGATTCTGTTTGGCACTTAGGACACGCCAGGCGCGATATATTTGGCATCAAGAATATCCTAAAACTGGCGTCAAAAGCTGGATATATTGAGGTCGTTCCGGAACTTATGGTTGATATCAACACGGCAACTACAAACCTCGATATTGAAATCGAGAAAGCCATCACCAGTATCCCGATATGGTACAAGGAAATGGAATCACCCCAGAAGGAAACACCGCGATGAAAGTTAGTATCAACAACCTGCGTTTTTATCAACAACTTTATAAGTGGGCAGGCGATCCGGCACCCGACGGCGTAGACAAACTGGTCGAACGAATCGGCGCTCAGTTGGCGGCTGTCGAGGAAACCATATCTGTTGGAGATAAATATGCCGGTGTTGTTGTCGCTCGAGTTGTCGACTGCCGCAAGCACGAGAATTCTGACCATTTGAGCGTATGCAACATAGATGATGGTGGCGTGACCGTGGACGTCAAACGTGATGACAATGGCTATGTCCAGGTCGTCTGCGGTGCGCCAAATGTACGCGCTGGGTTGAGCGTCGCCTGGTTGCCTCCCGGCTCTACCGTCCCGAATAGTTATGATACCGAGCCATTCGTACTCTCGGTGCGTGAAATTCGCGGTGAAGTTAGCAACGGAATGCTGGCCAGCGCCTCTGAGCTGGCCATCGGCGATGGACACGACGGTATACTCGAAATTGACGATGATGTTGCTCCGGGTACGATGTTCGCCGATCAGTACGGGCTAGCCGGTGACGCCGTGATTGACATGGAAAACAAGATGTTTACGCATCGGCCGGATTGCTTTGGTATGATCGGCGTGGCCCGCGAGATTGCAGGCATACAAGGTCAGAAATTCACTAGCCCCGACTGGTACCGGGCGGACGCGACTATAGAAGCTCCCGTCGAAGTTCCCGCCAGCGCTCAATTACGCGTCGAAGTCCGCAATGAAATTCCCGGCCTGGTCCCGCGTTTCGTCGCCGTTCCGATGTCGGGCGTGACCATCAAGCCAAGCCCAGTTTGGCTGCAAGTCGAGCTGTCTAGGCTCGGACTGCGGCCGATTAACAACATCGTTGATCTGACAAATTATCACATGCTGTCAACTGGCCAGCCGATGCACGCCTACGATTATGACAAAGTCGTGGCGCAAGATACTCAAAACGATCAGGCTGCCGACCACGCCACGCTCGTCGTTCGCCATCCCCATAAGAATGAAAAACTAGCGTTACTGAACGGCAAAGCAATAGAACCGCGAGCCGAAGCTATCATGATCGCCACCGCTACCAAGTCGATTGGCCTGGGCGGCGTGATGGGCGGTGCAGATACCGAAGTCGACGATAGCACCACCAACATTATCCTGGAATGTGCTAGCTTCGATATGTACTCTATCCGCCGGACGGCGATGGCCCATGGTGTTTTCACCGACGCCGTGACTCGGTTCAACAAAGGCCAGAGCCCACTTCAGAACATGGCTGTACTTGGTCATATCGTGAGCGATATCAAGAGAATCGTTGGTGCCAGCGTTGCAGGTCCGGTCGTCGACGACAATCATCTGGCCTCTGACGTCACAGAGCGCGGCTCGATCCACCCAGACGTCACCGTGACGGCTCAGTTTATCACCGAGCGACTTGGGTTGAAATTGTCGGCCGAGGAAATGGCCGCGCTGCTGACGAACGTCGAGTTCAAAGTATCCGTGCAGGATGACACATTGACTGTCCGGGCACCTTTCTGGCGGACCGATATCGAAATCCCGGAAGACGTCGTCGAGGAAGTCGGCCGACTCTATGGCTTCGATAAGCTACCGCTCGATCCCCCGCGGCGCGACTTGACGCCAGCTCGCAAAGACGCTGCGTTTGAGCTCAAAGCCCGAGTTCGCGACACGCTGACGCGGGCCGGTGCTAATGAAGTTCTGACGTACAGTTTTGTCGACGGAAACTTGCTCGACAAATCCGCTCAGAACAAAGACATCGCCTTCAAACTCAGTAACGCCCTCAGTCCCGACTTGCAATATTATCGCCTCAGTTTGACACCGAGCTTGCTCGACAAAGTCCACGCCAACATCAAAGCCGGTTACGACGAATTTGCGCTGTTCGAAATCGGCAAAGCTCATGCCACAACAGAGATGGATGAAGACGGTCTGCCGATGGAGTCTGACCGTTTGGCCTGCGTGTTTGCGGTCGATGCCAAGAAGGCGGCGCGCTCCTACAGCGGCGCGGCCTATTACCAAGCGCGCAAATATCTCCAAACGTTATTTTCTGGCGACAACCTGCCGTATACCTTGGTGTCGCTCGGCGATGTTTCGCACGAGGGCAACGTATTGCTCGAGCAAATGGCTGCGCCGTTTGACCCGGCTCGTTCGGCCGCAGTATACGATGGCGAGCATGTCGTTGGTGTTGTCGGTGAATACAAACTTAGTACCCAGAAGGCGCTCAAGCTACCGAAGTTCAGCGCTGGCTTCGAACTGCTCCTGTCAGCGCTCGAGAGCGTGCAGTCCGCCAACTACGTCACCCAATCCCGTTTTCCGAAAGTCTGGCAGGACATCAGTCTGCGCGTGGCAGCTGGCCTCAAGTACCAAGAACTACATGACTTTGTCTGGCAAAATCTCCAGTCTCAGCAGCCTGCCAGCACTACCATGTCGCTAGCGCCACTCGACATTTATCAGCGACCGGATGATACTGATCACAAACAGATCACTCTACGACTGACTATTGCATCCTATGATAAAACTATGACCGATACCGAAGTCGCTGGCATGCTGAACGACGTTGCGGTAGCGGCCGCCAGCGCCCTGAGTGCCGAAAGGCTGTAATCCGCAAAGAGACTTGTTGATAAATTAGTTGTGCTTGGTCCTGATGGCGATGAGAATCCCAAAGATTCTTGGGGGGACTCAAATCTTCGCCATCAGGACCGCCGCACGTCTCACACGTACCTAGGAGGATGACTCCTCTTGGGTTTTTGGAGCTTGGGTATTCGGGACCTTCGCCTCGTCGAGAGCCTCCTTGAGCTCCCTGTACCAAAGAACGAAGATAGCGCGGAATTGCTTGTCGTCCTGAGCTTTGCCTTCCACGCTTACTTTGCCCCAGCGCAGAAGTTTGCCAATCGTGCTGACGGAGTACGCCGGCTGAGCAATCGACTCGACATAAAGCGGGTCGACAGCCTCGCCCAGAGGACCCCAGCCTACTCGACCGAGGTCGAGTTGAAGATTGGTGACCGTTACGTAACCCAAGAAGTAGTGGGTCGTTTGATATGCGGTCCACAGTGCG
>JAYTAB010000022.1:0-9285 GCA_043737735.1 Candidatus Saccharimonadota bacterium
AACACGCTCAATGTTGGCTCGGGCCGAGTGTTGACTATGCCATCGGCCACTACCAATACGATCACCAATTTTAATGTTAATGGAGCGACGAACGGGTACATGTACCTGCCGGGGGTATCAGGAAACTACGCCCAAGCGAACGACAGCGCAGCCTTGAGTATTACCAGTGATATCGATATTCGGTGCAAGGTAGCTATGGACTCCTGGACTCCGTCGATATATCAATCATTTGTTGGTAAGGACCAGTTATCTGGAAGCCAACGAGGCTTCACGTTTGGTATGAACAGTGGTGGTGTCGGGACCTTAAGCTTTGTACTGTCGAGTGATGGTTCGAATAATGCCGCAGGTTCATCAACAGCAATCGGGTTGGCTGCCGGTGCAGTCAAATGGGTACGGGTGACCTGGCGCAATAGTGATGACCGGGTACAGTTCTTTACGTCCGACGATGGTGATACCTGGACTCAACTAGGGACCAATGGCACGATTGTCCTGGGTGGTATATTCGATAATACATCGCCCCTAACTATTGGAAATAGCAACGGAAACAGTAATAACCTGATAGGTAAGATGTACCGTACCCAGATCCGCAACAATATTCTCGACAACGGTACCGGCATAGTTTTCGACGCCGACTTCTCTACTAAAGCCGTCGGCGCCAACACCTTCACCGAAGGCTCGTCTAACGCAGCAACCGTGACCATCAACGGTAACCTGGCTCAGGCCGGAGACGGGCGGATAATAGCAAACTCATCGACTCCTGGCACCAAGTGGACCGTCAGCACGGCCGTCTCGTCGGCTTCTTATGTCGATGTCCAGGATTCGACGGCTACTGGAAACGGCTCACCCATCAACAATCCTACCGGAGTTAATAGGGGAAATAACGGCTGCTGGAATTTCAATGTCACAGGCGGAAGCTTCTTTCCGTTTATGTAGAATACTTAAAAGTAATCAATAGGCAGAACAAGGATATACCAATAATAGCCTGTATAGGGTGAGTGGCTAATTCAATTGTGTATGTTGAGTTTTTTTTGGTACGCTTAAGGCTATACCAATCACACCCCAAAACCCGGTGTTTCTGCCGAGTCTCAGTGGACAGAATATTCCTTTCCTCACTCAATGTATCTAAAGATATGTCTCACTCGGAGAAGATAATATTCTGTCTCACTGATACATCGCCAGAAAATCCAAGTTTTGGGGTATGATTGGTATAGTGAGCGCTAAACCTATTACTGTCACGGATACTCAAGCAAAGTTACTACCGCGTATTACGCTGGCTTTTTTCAATCGACCACGGCTAGTAGCTCTGCTGTGGTTAGTTATTACGATATTTGGCGTTGTTAGCTATACGACACTATTGAAGCGAGAAGGGTTTCCTAGCGTCACCATTCCGATCGTTATCGTGAGCGGGACTTACGCCGTTAACGATGCTGCTACGGTCGATAAGGCGCTGGCTGGTCCGGTGGTGGCCATCGCCTTGAAACAGCCGGGCGTCAAAACAGTTACATCCGAGAGCGGCGCTAACTTTTTTAGCGCCACAGTGCAGTATGGCGAGAAAACCAATGCCGCTACTGCCAAAAAGTCCCTCCAGGCGGCCCTAGACCACGACTCGCGAATCCCGGACAAAGCTAGTCTGACACTGGGTGCACCGTATTTTGGTGTGACTGGTGGGTCGCTTGAGAAAGTTGACGCTACGATATCGGTCTACGGTACTGATCCTGCCATCACGCTTCCGAATTTGGTCAAGGAAGCGCAAGGGGCGGTAACATATTTGCAAGCTCACAAACCTCCGCAGGTTGCTAAGTTTTCGGTAGCTGATCCGTATCAGACGATAGTCAATCCGGTGAGCGGTGAGTCGGTGACCGTGCAACGTATCTTTGACCGTTTCGGCGAGCGTGTCGGTGGCGCGAATGACTTTCACCAATCAGTCATTATCAATGTTGCTAGTAGCGCCGGTGCAGATGTTATCAAGCTAGACAACCAGCTCCATGCGGTGCTGGCAGATTATCGGGCGACCCCGGCAGCAAGCGGCATCCGGACTGCCGTCAGTGCTAGCTATGCACCGTCGATCAAGGATAGTATTTCGGAGTTGCAACGCGTCCTGTTGGAGGGGTTGATTGCGGTATTGATCATCGGCTCGATCGTGATCGCTATTCGGGCGTCCTTGGTTACGGTACTGTCGATGTTGACCGTTATCGCGACGACTGTCGGCATGATCTACCTTTTCGGCTACACGCTCAACGTCATTACCTTGTTTGCGCTAATTTTGGGGCTAGCCTTGATTGTCGACGACACGATTATTATGGTCGAGGCAATTGATAGCGCTCGCCGGCGTACAAGCGATCGAAAGGAAGCAGTTGCTGAAGCTACTCGGAAGATCAGCCGAGCCATGATCGCAGCGACGCTGACAGCCGCCCTCAGTTTCATGCCACTAGTTTTCGTCGGCGGTGTGCTCGGCAGCTTCATTCGGGCGATACCAATTACGATCATCTCATCCTTGTTGATCAGTTTGATCGTTGCCCTGATCTTTATCCCGCTATTCGCGCGCTGGTTGTTGCTCGGCAAGAAGCACATGGGCCAGGAAGACGGCAAGAGTAAACCGAGTAACATTGCTAGAGCATTTGAAGCTCGCGTGGCTGGTGGTGTAGTGCGACCGATGCTGTGGGCTCGCCATTCACGGCCCAAAGAATTTATGGTCGGCATAGCGGCTGTCGTCATCGGCCTGTCATTTATCGTCGTTGGTGGCTATGTATTTCAAAAGGTCGCCTTCAACATATTCCCGCCTACCAAAGACACCAATCAGCTGGTGGTGGGGCTGACTTTCCCATCAGACACTTCCGTCGGCGAAGCCGAAGCTATCGCCGCCCGGGCTGACGCTGTCACGAGTCGGATACTGGGGTCAAACTTGGTGCAGGCCTCGTACTACGGAATGGCCAATGACCGCAGCGCAATGCTGTCTGTTGAGCTGGTTCCGTACGCCAAGCGCGACGTCACGGCGCCGCAACTAGTTGACGCGCTGAAGGCAGGCTTCAAGGATTTCCCGGACGCTAGAGCCACCGCCTACCCGATAGACACTGGTCCTCCATCCTCAGGATTCAAGGTCAATATTACGGCTACTGATCGGCAGCAGGCGGCTCGCTTGGCCCGCGACATGGCGCAGTATTTGCAAGGTCTCAAGCTAGAGCGCGCCAGTGGCAAGCCAGCCACGATAACGGACGTCTCGGCCAGTAATACCAGCGTGTTTGAGCGTTCCGGCATACGCCAGGTTCTATCTGTCAATGCAGCGTTTGACGGCACCGATACGACGACACTGACGACGCTCGCCCAGAGTGCGGTCAAAAAACACTACGATAGCACGCGCCTGTCTGAGTACGGACTGCGCAGTTCCGACATCAGCTTTGACATAGGCCAAGAATCGGAAAATCAGGATTCGTTCAAATCGCTCGCCATCGCTTTTCCCTTGGTGCTGTTGGCGATTTACGTCCTGCTGATCATTCAATTCCGCTCACTATTGCAACCGCTGTTGATATTCATGGCGCTGCCTTTTAGCTTCTTCGGTATCGCGCTTGGGTTGTATTACACTGATAATGCCTTTAGCTTCTTCTCGCTGCTCGGATTCTTCGCGCTGATTGGTTTGAGCATCAAGAACACGATTCTGCTGACGGATTATGCCAATCAAGCTCGGCGGGCCGGCATGCCGGCCGTCGATTCGGCCGTGATAGCTCTGAGCGAACGATTCCGACCACTGGTAGCCACTAGCTTAACCGCGGTATTCTCATTGATACCACTGGCTCTGACCAGTCCATTCTGGCAAAGCCTGGCTGTCACTCTGATATTCGGGCTGCTGTCGAGCACTTTCTTGGTCATAACCGTATTCCCATACTACTATCTCGGCGCTGAATATTTGCGCCTCAAGATATCGCGCAAGGCATTTATGCTCTGGCTGTTGCCAAACACCGTGGTGACTGCTCTGCTCGGACTGACCCAGGGCCCGAAGGCCGCACTATTGACACTAGGAATTCTGAACTCGGCGCTGTTGGTGGGCTATATTGTTCGCCTCATCAGACACCACGTGACGGTATAGCTATACTGCTTATGGCATAAACTGGTATAATTATTGCAAGCAAGGTTATATCGAAAGTTATGTCAGATAAACAATCGAAAAACTCCGAAATCATGAGTCCAGAAGCGGCTCTTGAGCGGCGTGTCGATGAGATGTTGGATACCGAGCTGCCAATCCCAACCATCACTACTAGTCCAGCCGCGCCGACAGCACCACTCATGTGTGATCAAGCCCAGGACGCGTCCGAGCAAATGGACGCGTCATTCCAACCTATAGTTCCTGAGATGGTACCGGTTGAATCTACTGAGTCATCAGAGCCGCAAGATGCTGTCGAGGCCGAGGATGCGGAAATGGATTCGTTAGTGGACGACATTGTTGTGCGTGAGGGTGATGAGCTGTTGGCGGCCCGCGATGCGAAGTTACAGCGCGCCTTGCAGCGGACGATTCCAAAGCCGAGTTTTACACAGCGCTTGGCTGGATTCTTCGCCGTCTGGTGGCACAACAAATACGCCCGCTATGGCACGTTGTTGGTTATTTCGGCGGGCCTGACCGCGCTAGCCGCCATGCCGACCAGTCGTTATTACACTCTGAACGCCGTTGGTGTGCGCGGGGCGGCTTCACTGACTATTCTCGACAATACGACGCAGCAGCCGCTCAAAAACGTAGCAGTGCAGCTCGGAGACCGCAAATCCAAGACCAATCAAGACGGGCTGGTCAAACTGAGCGGATTGCCGCTCGGAACGCAGTCGTTGGCTGTCAGCCAGGCTGGCTTCTCGACCATAAATAAGACTATTACACTCGGTTGGGGCAGTAATCCGCTCGGCGAGTTTACGATGGACGCAGTCGGCACTCAATTTAGGTTCAAGCTGACCGATTACCTATCTGGCAAGCCAGTCAAAAGTGCCGAAATTAGCCGCGGGGACGCCAATGCTCAAGCTAACGACAAGGGTGAGCTGGTGCTGACAACCGATCAAAAACAGCCTTCAAATCAGATGGCAATCATCAGCGCCGAGGGATACCGCAGCGAAAAAGTTAGTCTAGAAATTGGGCAGAAACAGAGCCGCGTAATCGCCATGGTGCCTAGCCAAAAAGAAGTGTTTGTATCCAAGCAAAGTGGCAAGTTTGATCTGTACAAAATGGACATCGATGGCAAGAACAAACAACTATTGCTTGCGGCATCTGGCCATGAAGACGGCGACATCAGCGTGGTTCAGAACAGTAGTGGCAGCCAGGTAGCGCTGGTCTCCAAGCGCGACGCCACGAAGAACCAGGACGGCTACCCACTACAGTCGCTGACGCTCATCGAGACAGCGTCGGGTAGGGTACTCAAGCTGGATCATTCGGAGCGTATCCAGATCGTTGATTGGATCCACGACAAGCTTATCTACGTCAAAATCAAAGCCGGCACCAGCGCCGGAAATGCGGAACGCTATCAGCTAATGTCGTACGATTATAATGCGACAGCACGTATACAGCTGGCCAGCGCAAATTATTTCAACGACGTCGTTTCGGTGCAGGGCAATTTGTACTTCACAGCCTCCAACAACTATCAGGGCGGCAGCTCGCAGTTTGTGCGCATAGGTGCTGACAACACCGGCAAACAAGTTTTGCTCGACAAGACGGATGTCTGGAATATTATACGAACCTCCTATGACAGCCTCAGCTTGTCGGCTCTGTCGGGTGGATATATCTACAAGATTGGCGACCCAGGTGCCAAAAAAGTTTCCGACACTGCGCCAAATACTAGCGAAACCCGGTTCTATTTGGACGCCTCCGACGGCAAACATTCGCTCTGGACCGACACCCGCGACGGCAAGGGTGTCCTGCTGGTCTACGACGGCGTGACCGGCAAAGACAAAGTGCTAACCACGTCCGCCGGCCTGTCATATCCGGTGCGCTGGCTGAATGCTCGCACGATCGTGTATCGTGTATCGACCCCGAGCGAAACTGCCGATTACGCCGTCAGTCTAGACGGTGGTGCCCCCAAGAAGATCGTCGACCTGACGAGCACCGCCGGGTTTGGTAAGTGGAACTACCGCTAGTACTGGCACGCTGACTCATGCCCACCCTAAATGTGGTAAAATATAAAGAGAAGAGAGGTTGCTGGGCAGCGATGAACGTTGCGCCGGCGCCTCTTATTTAATGCATGACTACATATCTGAACATATCCGACACACGTATTGCCGAGCGGCTCCAAGTCGGCGCTCTGGCAGTACTACCTACCGATACCGTGTATGGTGTCGTTTGTCGGGCTGCCGACGAAACTGCCGTTGATAGGTTGTATCGGTTGAAACACCGTGACCACAAGCCTGGCACTGTCATCGCGGCCAGCATCGATCAGTTAGTCGAGCTGGGGCTCAAACGACGCTACCTACAGCCGGTCACACAATATTGGCCAGGGGCAGTTAGTGTCGTCATCCCATGTGGCCAAGAGTTGTCGTATCTCCATGCGGGGGTTGGTAGTTTGGCGGTTCGCATCCCAGACAACCAACAACTACTGGCGTTGCTGAGGCAAACTGGCCCGCTGCTCACAAGTAGTGCCAATCACCCTGGTGAGCCTATTGCGGTTACTGTCGAAGTCGCCGAGGCTTATTTTGCGGATCAGGTGGATTTTTACGTCGACGGTGGCGATCTGTCGGCCAATAAACCCTCCACGATCATCCGGATCGTTGACGATGCCATCGAAGTTTTGCGCCCCGGTGCTGTTACAATTGAGGAATAAATACGAGGATCAAAAATTTTAGGAGGGTACAATAATGACATTTGATGAATACCAAAAGCAGGCGCTAACGACGGCAATCACAAACCCCGATCCACTGATGGACAAGACCATTTGGGCTATGGGTGTAGCTGGGGAAGCCGGCGAAGTCATCGAAAAATGGAAGAAAATCGTTGCCTACAAAGCAGGGGAAATATCGGCTGATGACGCAACCGAGCTAGGCAAAGAGCTGGGCGATGTCGTATGGTACATCGCGGTATTTGCAGACAAACTCGGTTTGTCCTTTGATGAGCTGATGCAGCAAAATCTACAAAAACTTTTGGACCGCAAACAAAGAGGTGTTCAAAAAGGTTCCGGCGACAATCGCTAGGTCGCGGAAGTCGCGGGAGCTGCTGGCGTAGGAGTGGCAAATTCCTCGCGCAGCCATTCATCTAAACTACCACCGCCACCGGCAGTCATGCAAACGACGATATCACGGTTGGCCAGATGCGACTGGATGGCCTTCTTGAGAGTTGCGTCTAGAGCAACGGGTGTTGTGTGCCCCTGAGAGGTTTTGCTGAGTAGAGCCTTGATATTGACGGGCGAGAGCAGGGCAAGTGTTTTGTCTTCGCGGGCCAGATAAGTCGGAGTGATGTAAAGGTGACCGACATTGTCGAATATTGTCGCCAACTCCTTTTTGATGAAATGTTGGCGTGTATTGTGCAAACCTTCGTAGACTACGATGACTTTCTGATCCTTTGCAACCTCACGAGCGGTCGATAGCGCGCCGCGGATTTTGGGCGGGGTATGCGCGTAATCGCTGTATAGACGAGGCGCTATCTGTTCGAATCGCCGTGATACACCCGGGAATGCATTCAGGTGAGGCGCCATTTGCTCGAGGGACTGTCCGGTTACAAGTTGCACGGCGGCAGCTACTTGCCAAGCATCTTGCCGATTGACTGGCCCCGGCAAATGCAGGCGTCGATCGATAGATGGGTCGTCCTTGTCGACGACGAATCGTTGCGGGCTCGGATCGATATGCAAATTTTCAAAATCTTCGTTCCACATGACTACTTCGGAGCTTTGGTCGATGAATTGTCGGAAGGCCGCTTGGTAGCTCTCCTGTGTCGGATAAATGTCGTGATGATCATAATCGACACCGGTGATGATCGACATGTGGGGCTGAAAGGACAGGAAATTACGGTCAAATTCGTCTGCTTCATAGACAAAATACTGGCTGTCTGGGTCGTAGTGGCCCATTTCTCCGAAAGAAATCTTGCCCCCCACCGAATAGCTAACAGGGATTCCTAGGCGCTTTAGCAGCCAAATGGCTATGGCTGTAGTAGTTGTTTTGCCGTGGGTGCCGGCGATGGCGATCAGTTTCAGATTCTTGTCCTCTAGGATGGCATTCAGTAGAACGTCACGTTTGCTGGTTTTGATGTGTTGGGCGCGGCAGAATCTGAACTCCGGTGCATTTGGATTTTCGATAGCAACCGCCGAGGAATAGACGAACCAGTCGATCGGCTGTTTGGCATGAGCAGCAGCAATTTGCTCGACGGTTTGGCCAATCTCGACATTGTCGATCCCATGCTTGCGTAGATAGTGTATGTACTGTGAATCCTGTTTGTCAGAACCTGAGACGGTATAGCCGGCTTGGTGAGCGATCAGAGCTAGCGGTCCGAGGCCAGTTCCGCCGATGCCGGAAAAGAAAATATGCATACGCTTTAGTATCGACTATGGCCGGCAAACTGGCAAGCTTGACGCGCCCCGAATCTCAAATTCAGGTATAATCATAATCAAGATGACTAAACTTATTCAAAAAAAGCGCGTTAGTGTGCTGTATGGTGTTAAGCCAGTTTATTTGCTGGCGGCTGCCGGCATCAGCTTGGTCGTGTGTGTGGGCAGTCTACGAGCGAACAACCTGACGATGGTCAAACTTCGCGCCGTTGTGTACCAAGCCGACAGAGAAAATGGCGACGTTCGCGGCTCCTTGACAGATCTTCAGCACTACGTGACCTCGCACATGAACACCGACCTCACGGTGGGCCGTACAGCCGTTTATCCGCCGATTCAACTCAAGTACACTTACCAGAGGCTACTGGCCGCCAATAGCGCGCAGCTGAGCAATGAGCAGGTCTACAGCGATGCTCAGACGCATTGCGAAAGGTTGAATAGCAATGACTTCTCTGGCCGCAACCGCGTGCCCTGCATCCAGGAATACGTTTCGACACATGGCGCCAACGCCCCGAAGACTATCCCGGACAGTCTCTATAAGTTTGATTTTGTGTCGCCTGTCTGGTCGCCCGACTTGGCTGGCTGGAGTGCTGTGACTACCATCTTATTATCAGTACTCGCGATTGGTTTGGGGATCGTACGGAAAATTAAGTAGCTCATCTGATACGACTGAGGTGTGCTAGGCTTGCGTGTGCGCACCAAGGTAAGTTTTGAATAGCCCCCTCAGTAGATGAAGGGGCTATTCAATAAGCGGGCTCAGGCTTTGTGTGCCTGGGTGTGCTATGGTTTTTTG
>JAYTAB010000023.1:0-27076 GCA_043737735.1 Candidatus Saccharimonadota bacterium
GTGGTTGTGAAAACTACCAAATGGCTTGTAGAGCATCATACTGACGCATTCCTGGGCGGTCGTCGAGCATCTAATCCGCAAGATGTATTGGACGACGCCCGCCGTACTCGAGGCGGCCGAGGCGGCACAAATAACCGGTCTGGCCTATAAGAATTGTGCTGACGACGTAGTCTGCCTGTATACTGTTAGGTATACATGGCAGCTATAATTTTCGATTTTGATGGGACGATTGCCGATAGTTTTGACTATGTCACTTCGTTTTTGCAGGGGCAGGTTCGGCGCGGCAAGCCTCTGACGGCGCAGGAGCGGGCGGCGCTGCGCGGCATGACGATGCAGCAGATGGCAGAGCATATGGGTAGTCCCAAATGGCGTTTGCCGCTTCTGTTTCTAATTGGTCGGCGGGCGATGGGCCGGGCTATATACGACGTGCCGCTTTTCGAGGGCGCCGGCAAGGTTATCGAGCAGTTACACGCTGAAGGCCACGTCCTGACGATCGTCAGCAGCAATAACAGTCGTAACATTCGGAAGTTTTTGCGTCAGCATCATCTGTATAAATATTTTACCGATATCTACGGCGGGGCAGGGTTTTTTGGCAAGCGCCGGGCCATCCGCTCGGTACTGCACCGCAATCATTTGGCGGCAAAAGACGCCATATACATCGGTGACGAATCACGTGATGTCGACGCCGCTAATGCGGACCAGGTACGAGTTATCGCCGCCAGTTGGGGTTTCGATCAGGCAGATACGCTGGCCGCACACAAGCCGACAGCCATCGCCAACGTCCCGCAGGACATCATCCGCATCCTAGAAGAAATATAGGAAGCTCTGTTAACTTTGCCCGAAACACTATAAGATAGTTCGAGATGGAAGAAGTTATAATCGAAAAATTAGTTCACGGCGGCCAAGGCCTGGGTACGCTGGCTGACGGCCGTAAGGTGTTTGTGTGGAATGCTCTGCCGGGCGAGACGGTGCAGGTGCGGGTCATCAAGACGAAGAAGTCATACGCCGAGGGTATCGCCGAGGTAGTGGTCAAGCCGTCGGCCGAGCGCGCCACGCCGTCGGAGGAAAATTATCTGGCGACTTCGCCGTGGCAGATGATGACATATGCTGCAGAGAACAAATATAAGAGGCAGATTGTTGAGGAATTGTTCGCTCACGAGAAGGTTGAGCTGCCTAGTGTTGGTGATGTCGTGCATGACGACCGGCAGTGGAATTACCGCTCGAAGATGGAGTATAGCTTGTGGGGTGATGACGATGGTCTGCACCTGGCGCTGCACCAGCGTGGCAGTCACGGCAAACAAATCGTGCAGGGAAGTAAGCTGGCTTTGCCGGCCATCGATGCGGCGGCCAACGCAATTTGTGCTCAACTGAATTCGCTAGGTGCGCGGGCCGGGGATCTGAAGACAATTATTGTGCGCTGCTCGCAGGATGGCCAAGCTGTTGGTGCGCTCTACACTAAGCTCGACAAATTCAAGGAGCTGACGCTGCCACCGGAGCTGAAGGGTCTGCGAGTTTATCATTCCAATCCACGCAGTCCGGCATCGGTGCCGACGCGCTTGCTGTACGAGCTTGGTGATTGCCTGCTGCACGACGAGCTACTCGGCAAGCAATTTGTCTACGATGTTGATTCGTTTTTTCAGGTCAATCTGCCGGTGTTCGAGCAGGCGCTGACGACCATCAAGGCTCATATCACGGAGCCGGATGTCGTCGATATGTACGCCGGGGTTGGCTCGATCGGGCTGAGTGTCACAAGCGGGTCTGTAACACTGGTCGAACTCGACCCTGCCTGCGTGCGCATGGCATCACAGAACGCCGCCGCCAGCTCAAATAGTCTCTCGGGGGAGGGCGGGCCGAGCACCACGGTAGCCACCACGATAGCCACAGTCGTCGAAGCCTCTACCGAGAAAGCGCTCGAATATATCACCGGTGATAGCCCCGTCATCTTCGACCCACCCCGAGCTGGCCTGCACGACAAAGTTGTCGAGCGCGTGCTCGACGCACGACCACCGAAGGTCATTTACCTCAGCTGCAACCCAGCCACCCAGGCCCGCGACCTCGCCAAACTGCAAGGCGACTACACCATCGAGCACTTCGCGGTTTTTAATTTCTTCCCGCGTACTCCGCACATCGAAACCCTAGCGGTTCTGACCAAAAAAGCGGCTGTGTCCTAAAGGTAAGAGGGTATAATATCTCGTATGAACGAGCAGGCATTTTATCGAGTAAGCGTAAAAGGTATAGCGATTGACGATGAGGGCCGCATTCTGTTGGCTCGCGAAGACAACGATGAATGGGAAATGTTAGGCGGTGGCCTTGAACACGGTGAAGATCCAAGAGAATGCCTACCTCGCGAAATAAAAGAGGAGACGGGTTTAAAAATTACGAGCGTATCAGAAAAACCACTCTACTTTTTGACCGCACCCAGTGCTAGCGGTGCATTTCAGACTGCAAATGTTATTTATGAGATTGGGTTGGATAATCTGGACTTCACGCCTTCTGATGAATGTCAGGAATTGCGCTTTTTCAGCATTGAGGACATGGAAAATGAAAAGCTTTTCCCGAACGTACAGAAGCTACTCGAAATACTAAAAAGTAACCGAGCATAAACCTTAACCGCTACGTTAGGATAAAATTTACAGCGACCAACTCGACCGCTGGCTGGTATAATTGAGTTTATGGCAAATAACTACTGGAGGGAACGCAGCAAACCGTACGAGCCGGGCCAAGCGGCTCCGTTCAAGGTGTCTCGCAGTAAGATTGAGCTATTTATGCAGTGTCCGCGCTGTTTTTGGCTGGATGTGCGGCTCAAGATTACCCGGCCGAGTAGCCCGCCGTTCAATATCAACAAAACTATCGATGAACTTTTCAAAAAGGAATTCGATAGCTACCGGGCGAAGGGCGAGCCGCACCCGATCATGCTGGAATACTCGCTGGCGGCGATTCCGTTTGCGCACGACAAACTGGGCGAATGGCGCGAGAATTTCGTTGGTGTCCAGGCACCGCACAAGCCGACAAATTTGCTCGTCTTCGGCGCCGTTGATGATTTGTGGGCTGACCCAAATGGTCAAGTGATGGTCGTCGACTACAAAGCCACCAGCAAAGACAAAGAAGTCAGCATCGACAGCGATTGGCAAATGAGCTACAAACGCCAGATAGAAGTCTACCAGTGGTTGCTGCGCCAAAACGGCCTGCCTGTCAGCGACACCGGCTACTTCGTCTACACCAACGGCCGCATGGACAACGACGGTTTCCACAACAAACTGGAATTCAAGACCAAACTTATCCCATACACCGGCAGCGACGCCTGGGTTGAGCCGACATTACTGCGCATGAAAGCATGCATGGACAGCGACGATATGCCGCCCGTCGGCGACCACATCATGGGCGGGGAATGCGAATTCTGCGCCTACGCCCGCGAGCGGGCAAAGTTGACTGTGAAGGCTCTGCAAAAGAAAAGCGTGAAGGCCTAGGAGGTGTAATTATGGCATCGTTGCTCATAGTAGTTGACCTGCAAAAGGGATGGAAACACAAAACGGAAACAGATGCGGTGATGCTGCGGACAGTCGAATTGTGCAAGAAGTTTCAGGGTGACGTTATACATTGTTGTTTCCGCAATGATCCGGCTAGCTTGTTTTACTCGCAGCTTCATTGGGATAATTTCATGGAGCCGAAGGATACGGATCAAATCCCAGAGGTTGTCCCGCTAGGACTCAAGCAATACTGGCGAACTACGTATTCGTGCCTCACTGCCGAGCTCGTGCCGCTCGTACGACAGTATGAGCATATACCCCCAAGAAAGTATTTGTCGGTTTTCTAACTCGCCCTTTCTGGCCAAAAATGTGTAAAATTTGATAACCGTATCCAGATACGCTGATAAAATTTTACACATTTTTGGCTCAGAAATCATCAACCTAGAAAACCGACAAATACTTTCTTGGGGGTATATCTATCTAGCAGGAGTCTTTACTGATATAAGTATCGCATCGGCCGCCATGGGGATTTTTGACATGAATATACCGGTCAGCGTGGTGTCCGATTGCGTCGGAACGCTGCACGGCGAAGGTGTTCATAAGGGCGCCTTGCGTTCGCTGGAGTTTTCAATCGGTAGAAAACATGTCATAGACGCCGAGACTGTTTTAGGTGCTACATTAGGCGCTACTATGTTGTGAACTGCTTGAGGAGTATGTTGGTCGTGCGCTCGACATCGAATGAGTAGGAATCTATGTCCAGGCCTTTGCGTAGAGTTTGGCCTTCCGGCTGGCAGAACTCTAGCACTCGTTCGGCGAGTCGTAATTTTTGGGTGTACCGCTCGGTAACGTAGTTCGAAATTATTGTTTTAGCTGTGCGGTGGCCACTGGTGGGGCGTAGGAGTCCTCGCTGTACTATCTCGTCGTGAAGTTGTGGGGTCATTTGCTCGATCATAGCTGGCGTGTCGTTAGCTACGCCTTTTCGTAGCACTTGTACGAGCCCGTCATGGCTTAGATCTGCCTGATCTGCGACATACTCTGGAACACGACATAAATCTTCCGGGCCAAAGCTATAGGAGGTCCATACGCGATCTACTCCTGCCTTGGGCAGACGGTCGATGTATCGGCGGGGTGAGGTGACTAGTCGGCCGGTTCGCAGTAATTTGTTGGGGATATGACCATTCGTAAGGCTGGCCACTTCATGGGTTCTTCGATGTGCTTCAAAGCCCCCGCGAGACGCGTAGAAGGTCATGGGTATGACGGCGCCTGCTTCATAACCTATCTCCGATGCGCCGTATATGAAATCGGTCCATAATACCGCCTTTGACGTATTGGGGTGGCCAGCATCCCATCCATGTATCGTCTGTGCATAATTGGGCGTATCGCAGCCCCATTGACCAAGATATCGCTTCTGAATAACACTGATGTAGCGGCGCGGGATACGTTCGACGTCTATATCGTGATTGATAGCAATCATTTCTTCGCTGGCCGACATTCCGTCGGATCGATATGCTAGCAATACACCATTCCAAAGGTCGCGTCTGATCTCGCCGATTCGTGGCGCACAGTATTCGGTGTAGGCACTCCGTATATCGAGTGCGGGGTGGCGTTTTTGGGCATCATGCAAGTTATGTAATGTCCGGGCTACGGCGGGATCGGCCATGCCGGCAAACTCTGCTTTGTCCACATCAACATTCAAACCGAGCACAATGCTAAACGGCTCAATGGGGAGTTGCCGAGCGTATTCATCAATCGCATGGCCGATTGTGTCCTGTTCTGAGATCGCTGCCACAGGAATGATAACAACCGTTCTTTGTAATGGCTTGCCGGGTATGGTGATTTGGTCGGCGATCTCTTGCGGTATCACTGCGTCGCTAAACTCGGGCGAAGTCGTACCCACCAGGGACGAAAGATAGGTGTCTACAATCTGGGCTTTGTTTTCGACGAGGGCGTTCATGTCAACTATTCTAACACTTATGTTAGTTATTGCAAGAACGGCGTCGGTAAACGCCTACTTACGCACCCGGGATTAGTTCATGGCGATAAAAAATCTGTTTAGGTAGGGGTATTACTGGTATATAATAGCCAGCATGTTAGATATTCAATTTATCCGAGACAACCCGGAAGTGGTTGCCGAAAAGTCCAAGCAAAAGGGCTACGACGTTGACGTCGCCAAACTACTAGAGCTGGACGAACAGCGGCGGACGCGGCTGACGGCCGTAGAGGAGCTGCGGGCTCGCCGCAATGTACTCTCTGATTCGCTGAAGGCAGGCAAGCCGTCGCCGGAGCAAATCGCCGAGGGCAAGCAGCTGAAGGACGAGATAGCCGCTATCGAGCAGGAACTCGGGCCGCTCGAGGAGCAATACCTGACACTACTCAAATCTATACCGAATATGCCGTTGGACATGGTGCCGGTCGGCTCGACCGAGGACGAAAATGTCGTTATCCGGCAGGTCGGCAAACGCCCGGAATTTGACTTTGAGCCTAAGAATCACTGGGAAATTGCCGAGGCGAAGGGTTGGATCGACAAAGATCGGGCGACTAAGGTCGCCGGTGCTCGATTTGTCTATCTGAAGGGAGATCTGGTACGGTTGGAGTTTGCGTTGTTCCAGTACGGATTGCAGGTCCTGGGGGATGAGACGATATTGCAGCAGATCATCGATGATGCCGGGCTCAAAGGAATCAGCCCGAAGGCCTTCACGCCCGTTCTACCTCCCGCAGTAGCCAAAACAGCGGTCTACCAAGCCACCGGTCGCCTCAACAAAGAAGAGCAGACCTACAAACTAGAAGACGAAGATCTGTGGCTCAATGCTAGTGCTGAACATACGTTGTCGCCGATGTATATGAATGAAATTTTGTCAGAAGCCGAAATGCCAATTCGGCTCGTGGGGTACACGACTGCTTTTCGGCGCGAGGCCGGCAGCTACGGCAAAGACACCGAGGGGATTCTCCGGCTGCATCAGTTCAATAAGCTAGAGATGGAAAGCTTCTGTACGGCTGAAACTTCGCTCAATGAACACCTTTTCATGGTAGCGATCGAGGAATACCTGATGACCCAGCTCGGTCTGCCGTATCAGGTGCTCGAAAAATGCACCGCCGACATTGGTCGACCCAATGCTAAAGGCATCGATATTGAAACCTGGCTGCCTGGGCAGGGCAAATACCGCGAAACGCACAGCGCCGATTACATCACTGATTATCAGGCTCGACCGATGAAGACTCGCGTGCGACGATTGCCGAAGGGCGGCGAATTGACGGGCGTAGTTGAACTAGTTCACACAAATGACGCCACCGTTTTCTCGGAGCGGCCACTGGTAGCTATCCTGGAAAACAATCAAACTGCCGAGGGCAATGTGGTCGTCCCAGAAGTGCTACGTCCGTACATGTCCGGTTTGAACGGTCGAACCGAGATCTAAACACGTTCTAAGTCGTCGACTAAACCGGCAGTAGTTCGGCTTCGGGTAGTTGGTGTGCCAGCTTGCGATCGAATGTCAGCAGCGGTGCTGCATTGTTTAGATCGGCGCATACTGCCAGGTAGCAATCTTCAAACGACAACGCTGGGTGTGTGACGTAGTAGTGGAGGGCTTTCTGAAAAAGCTTGGCGTTGCATTGAAATGTCGGGTCCGTGAATATGGCACCAAAGAATTTGGCAACGGCAGCTCTCTCTAGCTGGTAATAATTGGTGAGCACAAACACACTCTCGGTTATGGCCAGATCGGCGAGATGAATCGACTGATACCACTCGGTCGCGCGGGCGATGGCCTCGCTTTGGGCTGGATTCTCTCGTGTGATGAGCATCCGAACCAGCAGATTGGTGTCAAAGGAGACTACAGAATTCATACTACTTAGCCTGATAGTCTTTGCTTATGTTGCCGAGTTTCGCTCGGTTGAGATATTCTCGCACGTCATGGAGCGGTGGTATGTCGGCCGGAACGAGCTGAGCAATCTCTGTCTGCATAGCCCGAATATTGAGCGGTGCGTGCAACTCGGCTTTTTGGCTGCCAGGGCGGTAGCTGAGCATGAGTTTGTCGCCCTTTTGGTTTAGTCCGAACTCCTTGCGGAGCTTCGCCGGCAGAGTAAAGGTGCCCTTGGATGTCATGGTGATGGGTAAGCTAACTTCATTCATGTAAGAATATTATCAAATGTAAGCAAAATTGTCAATGTCAGCAATTTACGGTTAGATTTCTGCCAGCTGCGGACGAATATCGGAGTACAATAGAAAGCAGGAGGATAACGAAATATGATTCAAAAATTTGATATCACCAGTGTCCATACGACCGTCGACGACAAATTACAAAAATATTTGAGCAAGAAGATAGGTACACTCGATCGCTACATACCGCGCAGGGGCCGTGACAGCGCGCATGCCGAGGTTCGACTCAAGGAAGATCCGGCCCTAAAGAGTGCCAGCCACAAGAATAAGTTTACCTGCGAAGTGACTCTGCATTTGCCGCACGAGAAAATCAATGTTTCGGAGAGCACTCTCAACATGTACGCCGCTATCGATATAGTCGAGGCCAAACTGAAACAACAGATCACGCGCTACAAGCAGCTTCACGCCTCTGGGTCACTACATCGCCGCCTAGCGGCTCGGTTCTCGCGAAAACCTGTCACGTTGTCTTAACTACTCACGTGCGCGTGGGTCAGGTAAAGTTGCGTTAAAGTCCCGTAGCGCCTAGAGTAGATATTGCAGCATAGTCGGGTGAATGATGGTTATGCCTTGGAATTGCTTGAGTTTTAGTAGGCCTCGGTCGGCACTAACTATGATGTCGGCTCGGGCTTCTAGGGCGCACTCCAGAATTATGTGGTCATCGGTGTCTTGTAGAATGCCTGTGATTTTTTGCTGGGGCTGCACCAGTGTGGCGTAATTCATGATCATAGCTGCGAATTTCGCAGCGTCTGCGGTAGTGTAGCTAAATTTCACCACCAACTTGCGGCGAACTTCGATGAGTATCTCGGGCGAGATAAATAGTCGGTACGGTCCATTTGGCTGCGCGCGTTGCAGGTGAAGCCGGGCGTAGCCGTTTTTCTTACTTGCTGCCAGATAGACGTTGCTGTCGAAGACGGCTTTCAAAGGTTTCATTGCTCTCCAGGTATTCGTATAATTCGTCCTCGGTGTTGATGCCGAGTTTTGATAAGCTATCGTCGGTTTTCATGGTGAAACTATCGAGTTGCTGGTTGAATCTATATGTTGCGACCATATCCCGGAAGAGGTCACTTTTGGATTTTTTGGCACGCTTCGCCCAGCTGGCAAAGTCGCGCTTCACGCTATCTTCTGTCGAAAAACTTATGGTGCTCATGGGCTTATTCTACCCCTTTGACGGGACGCTCGTCAATAATTATTTATTGACAGAGGAGTTGCCTGAACATTACTCAGATCCGTATCTATAGGATGTAGGCAAAATTACCTTCGATTTTCTATCAAAAACAGGTTACAATATACACTGGACTTCTCCTGCAACCTCCCCCGGTCTGCAGCCACTTTGTCAGGGCAATCTAGCATTTTTTTGCTCCGAAACGTAGCAACGGCTACGTTTCGACCCAAAAAACCACTAGCTTACTCCTGAAAAGCGACTGTAGCCACGAGGTAGGTTACAGAAGAAGTCCACTGACTATTTCACCACTTTATGATTGAGGGAGACAAGCGTGCATATTGTGTTTACAAAGATGTTGGGCGATCCGCAGGCTAGGACTGTAAAACGCCTTCGCAAGAGGGTTCGAGACGTCAACGCCCTGGCTGATAAGTACAAAAAGATGGACGACACCAAGCTGCGGGAGCAGACTGTTGTACTCAAGAAGCGTCTTCGCAAGGAGTCGCTCGACAAGATTTTGCCGGATGCTTTTGCTGTTGTTCGCGAGGCGGCTAGCCGTACTCTCGGCCAGAGGCATTTCGATGTTCAGTTGATCGGTGGCATGGTGCTGCACGAGGGTAGTGTTGCTGAGATGAAAACTGGAGAGGGCAAGACGTTGGTCGCCACTTTGCCTCTATATCTCAACGCGCTTACTGAGAAGGGCACTCATTTTGTGACGGTCAACGACTACCTGGCACGGATTGGTGCTGGCTGGATGGCACCGGTGTATCATTTCCTCGGTATGCAGACTGGTGTGATCATTCCGGACCACTCATATGTATACGACCCGGACTTCGTTGACGAACAGCATGATGATGAGCGTTTCCGTCACCTGCGGCCGTGTACTCGTAGGGAGGCTTATGCCGCCGATGTTACTTATTGCACCAACAACGAGCTTGGTTTTGACTACCTGCGTGACAACATGGTTCGCGAGACCGACCAATTGCGCCAGCGCGAACTGCATTATGCTATCGTCGATGAAGCTGACTCTATCTTGATCGATGAGGCTCGCACACCGCTGATCATTTCGGCACCGTCTGTCACTAGCGGTAATGCCTATGCTCAATTTAGCAAGGTTGTTCGCCAATTGGAGAAGGACAAACATTACGAAACGGACGAAAAGCGCAAAACTGTCATTTTGACCGATGATGGTGTCGAGAAGATCGAAAAGATTCTCGGGATTGATAATCTGTACGGGGCGGAGAATATTCGGACGATTTATCATTTGCAACAGGCTTTGCGCGCCCAGGCGCTGTTCAAGCGTGACAAAGATTATGTTGTGACCAAGGACGGCGAGATCGTCATCGTCGACGAATTTACTGGTCGTTTGCTAGCTGGTCGACGTTACAACGAGGGGCTGCACCAGGGTATCGAGGCCAAAGAAGGCGTCGAAGTCCAGCAGGAGTCCATGACACTGGCGACGATTTCGTTCCAGAACTATTTCCGTCTCTACGAGAAACTGTCTGGTATGACCGGTACTGCTATGACTGAGGCCGAGGAATTTCACCAGATATATAAGCTCGATGTTGTCGATGTGCCGTCGAATCGTCCGCTGGCTCGTATTGACCGGGCTGATCGTATCTACCGCTCTGAGGCAGGGAAGTTCAAGGCTATTGCCCGTGAGCTGCAAATGTTGCACCAAAAAGGTCAACCGGTGCTAGTTGGTACTGTGTCGATCGAGAAAAACGAAGTTTTGTCCGAGTTGTTGACTAAGGCCAAGATTCCGCATCAGGTGCTGAATGCCAAAAACAACGAGCGTGAGGCCAAGATCGTGGCGCATGCTGGCGAGAAGGGTGCCGTGACGCTCGCCACCAACATCGCTGGTCGCGGTACCGATATCGTACTGGGCGAAGGCGTCAAGGAGCTGGGCGGACTGTTTGTGCTCGGTAGCGAGCGTCACGAATCGCGCCGTATCGACAATCAGCTGCGTGGTCGCGCTGGACGCCAAGGTGACCCGGGATTGACTCAATTTTTTGTCAGTACCGAAGACGACTTGATGCGTATCTTCGGCGGAGACCGGATATCTGGGATCATGAACCGGCTCAAAGTCGACGACGATACGCCGATAGAGAACCGTTTGATCAGCAAAAGCCTGGAAGGTGCTCAGAAAAAGGTCGAAGGTTTCCATTTTGATTCCCGCAAAAACGTCGTGCAGTATGACGATGTCATGAACAAACACCGCCGCGCAACCTACGCCATGCGCCGCGAGATCCTGATGCAGCCTAACATCCAGAAACGTATCAAACTCTATGTCGAGGACGAAGTTCGGATGCTGGCCAGCTCACCACTGTTGACGAGTGATGAATTCGAAGACGTTGTTCGCGAAGTTTTTCCGTTCGATGACGAGACATTGGATCGACTGTTTGATAGTGAGACTACCAAATTCCAGCAGGTGCTACTGACAGAAGCCCAGGAACTCTACGCCGGCCGCGAATTGGCATTCTCGGGTGATGTGATGCGCAAGGTCGAGCGCGACATATACCTCCAGATCCTCGACAACATGTGGATGCAACACCTCGAGAATATGGACCACTTGCGCGAGGGCATACACTGGATGAGTGTCGGACAGCAAGACCCGCTGGTCGAATATCGCCGCCGTGGCCAGCTGCTATTCGAGGACATGCAGAACAGACTACGTCACGAGATCATCAGGGCAATCTACCACGCCGAACCATTTGACCCGGCTGATCTAGATCGTCCGGTTGAGACGGAACTGACTCGGGCTGCTCGCGGGTCGGTCAGTAACATCGATCAGCTATCGCAAGCTGGTGAAGATTTCGAAGAAGCAGATTTCGTCAACAGTCTTGATAGTAAAAGGGCGGCTCAGGCCGAGCAGAAACAATCCGCCGAGAAGCGTAAAAAAGCTCACAAATCCGAACGCCAGCGCAAGACGCAAGCTAGAAAGCGCAAATGAAACACACAGTCTCCGAGCTAGTTCTACCAAATGGTATGCGTGGTTTGATCGTTCATATTCCAGATGCCCAAGTTATGACATTTGAAATAAATTTTCGAGCTGGCGAGTATCTCGTCGAGGACCAAAAATGGGAGGTTCCGCACCTGATGGAGCATATTTTGCTCGGTGCTAATACTAGGTTTCCGCGGGCTCGAGATTTTCAGGCGGAAATCGAGAAAAATGGCGCTTACAGCAATGCCTCGACCAGCGTTTACGACATCACCTACGAGGCGGAATGTGCTGATTTCGAGTGGGAGCGAGTGCTCGAGCTATTGATCGTCTCTATTACCGAACCGCTGTTCCTCCGTGAAGAATTCAAAGCAGAGTTTGGCAATGTCCGCGAGGAGCTGACGGCTCGCGCCAACAACCACTTCCGTCACCTGAGCTTGGCGCTACGCCAAAGCTACGGGTTTTTGGCCAAGACCGATCAAGAGCGTCTGAAGCTAATGAAAAACGTCAAGCTAAAGAACGTCAAGGCACACTACGAAGCGACCCATACAGCCGCCAATATGCGATTTGTCATCGGTGGTAATATCACGCCGAAGCGCCGCGAAGCTCTCGAACAGCATTTCGGTGGTATCGCACTGCCAGCCGGTGACGCCCGGATCGCACTGCCAGACGAACGGCCGGAGCGGCTAGAGCGACCGCTATATATTCATAACGCGACGGTCAAAAACATGTATTTCTACATCGATACCTTCATGCGACGGCGTTTGACGGAATCTGAACAGGACGCCCTTAATCTATCCAATACTATCCTGACAGAGACATTGCACTCCAAAATCCTCGGCACGGCCCGCGAGCGTGGCCTGGTGTACGGTATGAGTTCTGGCATCGGACAGGCAAAGCTCAACAGTAACTGGTGGTTTGGTGCTCAGGTATCGCCCAAAAACGCTGCTGCGCTGTTCGAAATCATGGTTGGTGAGCTCGAGAAAATCTTCGGCGGGGACCTCGACAAGGCCGACATCGAAGCCGCACAGCAATACTCACTTGGGCGATTCCAGCGTGGCGCCCAGACCGTCAGCGGTACGACCAATGGATATAGTAGCCGATATTTCTTCGACGAAGAGATAGATGACTACTACCAGGTTCCAAAGCGTATCAAAGCCGTCACCAAAGACGCCATCGTCGACGTTGCCCGCGAACTGTTCAAGGAAAATCTGCGTGGTTTCGGAGTGCTTGGCAATTGCGGCGAAGAATATGCGGCTGGTCTGCAGGAGCACATCGAAAAACTCTGGGATTCTCGCTAATCAGTGCGACCTCGTTCAGACTAATATGGCAGTGGTTTGGGGTAGTAAATTCGGCCATAAGCAGTTTATAATGTAATCAATATGGCTGACATTATTGATTTTGATATGAAAACGCCCAGCCGGCCAGGCGGTGGCGGCACTGCTGCGCCGACCGAAAAGCTTGTGTTAGTCGGCGAAGAGACGATACAGGTAGCGCCACACCCGACAACCAACCGTTACCCGTGGCCGTCGGTGGACAATCCGAAAGTGCCAGTTTATCAAGCTACGCCTTTGCCACCCATACCTGCGCCTACGCCGGTTGCGCCTCCTACTGCGCCTGAACCTGTTCCTGATCCAGTGCCTGAATCTAAGCCCGAGCCTCAACCTGATCCTGTACCCACGCCTTTGCCGCCCATCGCACCTCCGGTCGCGTCGCTCCCGGTGGCTGCGTCACTAGTGATCGAACCGCCAGCACCACCCGCAGAGCCCGCCGAAGTCACTATTAGGGAACCAATCAACCAGCCAGAGGGGCCGGCTGAAGCTCTGTCGGATGAGCCGGCCGACGACTCATCCGATGAGCCGGAGAAGCCCGAAATGGCAGAAGTAAAATACGACGAAAATGGCCAGCCGATCTTCGTCTATAGCGACTATACCAAGGAAGCTTGGAGTGTTTTTCGACCGAATAGACTTATTATGCTACTGGCTGTTGGACTAGTACTGCTAGCCATCGGCTGTGTTGTTGTATTCTGGAAGATGAGTGGATCACCCACTAGCATCATGGATGTACCATTCCTGCAGTCGATCATTCATGCCGTATAAGTCGACATCCGCATGCACTTCTTGAGCAGGTCCAGTATAATGTTATTGATGCAAGATTTAGAGAATCAAGCCCTGGAACTTTCCAAGGATATTGAGGCGGCCGCTGGGCGCATGAAGATTGGTGAGCTGGAAGTCCGCCGTGTTGAGTTGCAAATGGCCAGTGAGCAATCGGATTTTTGGGGCGACAACGAACGTGCCCAGGCTACAATGAAGGAGATTTCCAAACTGGAAACTCGCACCGCGCCGTGGCTCGAGCTGCAGCGGGGAAGTGCTGATGTCCTCGAACTCATCGGGCTTGGAGATGAGTCGCTAGCCGAAGACCTGCGGCTGCAGCTCGGGGAATTACGGACAGCCTATAGCGACCTCAAGGAAGAGCTCAAGCTGGCCGGACCGTATGACGACTACGACGCCATCCTTGGCATTCACGCTGGTGCTGGCGGCAACGACGCTCAAGATTGGGCGGCGATGCTGCTGCGGATGTACGTGCGCTACGCCGAGAAGCACAAATGGAGCGTCACGACAATCGACGAATCAAGTGGTGACGAAGCTGGCCTCAAAAGCGTGACCATCGAAATCAGTGGAGCGTTTGCCTTCGGCAAGCTAAAGAGCGAGAATGGCGTCCATCGCCTGGTGCGGCTCAGTCCGTTCAATGCTGAAAGCCGCGAAACTAGCTTTGCCAAGGTTGAAATTATGCCCAAGATAGCGACGCCGGACGACATAGTGATCGACGAGAAGGATCTGCGCATCGACGTCTACCGCAGCGGCGGTAAGGGCGGGCAATCGGTGAATACAACGGATAGCGCGGTGCGTATCACGCACTTGCCGACCGGCCTAGTCGTCGCCATCCAAAACGAACGCAGCCAGCTGCAAAACCGCGAAACTGCCATGACCATCTTGCGCTCACGACTCGTCCAGTTGCAGATGGAACAGCACGCCGCTGACATCCGCGAGCTCAAGGGGCCAAACGAGCAAGCGGCGTGGGGCAATCAGATCCGCAGCTATGTTCTGCACCCGTACAAACAAGTCAAAGACCTCCGCAGCCGCTACGAAACTAGCGATATCGACGGCGTACTGGATGGCGATCTGGATGCTCTGGTCAACGCTTATCTGGAGTACTCCATGGGAACAGGGGTGGGTGACGGTATTGACGGGCAGGGGTAGTAATACTATACTCCGTAGTATGAATAGCAGCTACGGTATTACCAGTAAATTTCAAATTACTATCCCCAAAAAGATACGGGATGAATTAAATCTGACTGACAAGGATCGATTTTCGTTTGAGCGTAGGGGCGATGACATAGTGCTCAGGAAAGTCAAGAGCTTTGAAGAAGTCTCCAAGATGCTGCAGGATGATTTGAAGCGTCGCAAGTGGAACAAGGTAGTCACGCAGGAAGATATGGACAATGCTCGCGACACTTTTTACAAAAAGGGCTTGAAGTGGGAGTAGTGGTCGATACTTGCGTATTTGTCAGGCGTATCACCAATGATGATCCTGTGCTTAGTCCCCGAGCAGTGCGAATATTTCAAGATGCAGCTCCGGCGTCGTTGCTTCTCGATCGCCTAATTCTCGAAGAACTGGGCTATGTACTACGGTCCCAATACGCTTTTACAAAGTCGCAGGTTGCAGATATATACAAAAGTCTGATGACGGAAAACATCTTTACGATACCTGACCGCGACCTTGTTGAGCTGGCGGTCGGGCTATTTGCGACCGAGGCGCCGTTGTCCCTCGAGGATTGCTGGTTGCTGGCGCTCCAGCGCGCGGGCAAGGTGAGTGATGTGGCGACTTTTGACTTGAATTTGCGCAAGCGGCTTGCCAAGTAGGGTGACCTGGCCGTTCCTAGGCGTGTGCCTAAAATTGCAAATAATGCGAGTAAAGTGTAAAATATACGATAACTTGGAAGATTTCCGAGTGTGTATGAGAGGGAGTGTGGTTCTCGTGAAGTGGTTACTGCTGATCGTCGTCGTGCTGGTCGTCATCGCGGGGTTTGTGAGCGCGGTGAGTTCGGTTTTGAGCAACTTCCTGCTCGTCGCCGCGATCGCGCTGTTCGTGTGGCTGGCGTACCGTAGGGTACGTAGAGCTCACGGGCGCGGGTAGGCGAGTAGCACGGTCGGGCGGGACGGCTGAGTTCGGAAGAGCTGAAGTGTGCAATATGGCACTCTAATCCTTCCAGGGCTCACCGTCCCGCCTTGGCTGGTTCGCAAGCACGCACCATCACCAATCACAGAGAAGGAGTGGTTCCCATGGAGTTGCTGCAGGCACTGTTCGTGTTGCTTGGCTTGGCGTCAATCTACACGGTCTACCGGGCCTACAAGATCCACAAGATCGATGTCAGTTCGCCATCATCGCCGACGCCGTCGAGTTCGTCCGGTGGCAGCATCAAGTACGACAACATCACTCGCGTAGACTTGCGAGGGGTCAAGGACTTGGTGTTCGAACGTGTCAACGAGCTGAGATCCGGCCAGGTGATCATCCTGGGGGCGGCCAACGTCACGCGGAACGGCAACGTTCTGGTCGTTGGACGTGGTCGAAACCTCAGATCTGGTCGCGTTGCGCAAATCGCCGCAGATGGTGCAACTGTCGTCGGGGGTGCTATCATCATCAACGGTGTCAGAATCACTCAAACCGGCGGTCGGACGCGGACGGATCTAGTTCGCGTGCTGCATGCGTCGGATGTTCGCAGAGGCAGCATTGTTGCCACCGGGAACGTCCGACAGATCGGCTAGTGTTTCGGGCGGGGCGGCTAGAGTTCGGAAGAGCTGAAGTGTGCATGTTGCACTCCAACCCTTCCAGAACTCACCGTCCCGCCGCGGCCGCTACTATCCATCAAGCCTATTTCCTCTCATACAAAACTTATTCATAAAGTAGCCATGGCTTGCATAAAACTGCACTGAGTCTGGCAGAGTCTTTATCTGACGAGGCGAATTCAAGCCGAAAATAGGCACCAACGATCTGCGGTGATATTGACAGGGTGCATGCACGCATGCTAACATGCATGCATGAAGACAAGTTCACCCCAGTACACCGTCCGCAATATGCCAACACCGGTCAGCGCGTACTTGCGCAAGCAGGCTAAGCTGAGCGGTCGCAGTATCAATCAGACTATTATTGATGAATTGTCAGAGCGGGCGGGCATCACCAAAGATGGCAAGAAACAGACATTGCTCGAATCGCTTGATTGGTTTATCGGCAGTGGATCCGACCCGGAAGTCACGAAGATTCTGGCCGAAGACGACAAACAGCAAAAGGCTCTGGCCGCCAGAAAACTCACTGAACTCGGGCGATAACTCAACGTTATGATTCTTGATACCAATATCTATAGTGTTCTTCAGGACAATAAACCCGAGCTTATGCAGGTGCTTGCTGCTGCCACGACGCTGGCCTTGCCGTTACCTGTGGTGGCTGAATTGAAGGCTGGGTTTGCAAATGGTACCCGTCGAGCCCAAAATGAGCAAGTTCTTGAGAAATTCCTCGACCAGTCGGGTGTCGAGGTATTGTACTGTTCGCTACGAACTGCTGACTATTACGGCGATCTACAGGCTTTATGCTGGAAACGCGGGCGGGCGCTATCGCAAAATGATATTTGGATTGCGGCACTGGCTCTCGAGACGGGGGACACTCTTGTGACGTATGATAATGATTTCACTGTCTTCGCCGAATTGTTGGCGGACAAATTAGTGATCCTATCCTAAGATTTGCTACAATAGTAGTAATGATATTGCTTGATAGGGTAACCAAGACATATGGCAAGGGGAATGCGCCGTCGCTCGACCGGATTAGTTTGCACGTTGAGCCGAAGGAGTTTGTGGTGGTTGTCGGGCAGAGCGGCGCTGGCAAAACGACTTTGCTTCGGCTGTTGACCCGCGAAGAGCGCCCGACCAGCGGCAAGATTATCATCGGTGGGGTTGATTATGACAAGCTGCGTGACCGCGATATTCCGCTGCTGCGCCGCAAGATCGGTGTGGTGTTCCAGGATTTCAAGCTGTTACCAAATAAAACTGTTTTTGAAAATGTCGCCTTTGCTTTGGAGATTGTTGGTATGGGCAGGCGAGAGATCGAACACACCGTGCCGCGGGTGCTGGACATCGTCAATCTAAAGGGCAAGGAAAAGAACATGCCGCTGCAATTGTCCGGAGGCGAACGACAACGGGTGGCTATTGCGCGGGCTATCGTCCGCCAACCGAAGATATTGATCGCCGATGAGCCGACTGGTAATCTCGACCCGAAGCATGCTTGGGATGTCATCAAAATCTTGGAAAAGGTCAATCACTACGGCACGACGGTGTTGCTGACGACGCACAATATGGAGATTGTCAATCGGCTGAAACGCCGCGTTGTGACGATGGAACACGGCCGGATTGCCAGCGACCGCGCCAACAGCGGCGTGCACGCTGCTACGCCTGGGACTCCGCATACTGTGCCTAACATCAGGTTTCGAAGGTGATGATGCCGGCAAATATGAGATACAGCCACCGCAGCACTGTCCTCGCTCGAGATGTGTTTTATGTAACACATATCGGCTGCGGAGGTGCCTTGGTGTCTGTATCTCGTATTTGCTCAGACGCCAACCTCAGGAGGTGCATCCATGAAACGTAAATATATGACATTTCTGCGCATCGTTCACACTGGGATTGTGAACTTTATGCGCAACGCGACGCTGGCCATTGCTGCCATGGCTGTGATGGTCGTGACGCTGACGATTGTACTATTCTCTATTGTCGCCAATGCTACGTTCACCAATACTATCCAGAATATTACTGATAAGATCGATATATCGGTCTTCCTGCAAGACACTGCCACGGTCGCTCAGACAGACACCTTGGTCCGCGAGCTAAAGGCTTTGCCGAACGTCAAATCCGTACAATATCTGAGCAAAGAGCAGGCCGCGCAGGCATTTGCCAAGGAGAAGCCGGACAATGCCAGCTTGCTGTCGTCGGCCAGTCTGGACAGCAATCCGATACCGGCCACGATTCGTATCAAACCGCGCGATCTGAATCAATTGGCTAGTATCAAAACTTACCTCAGCAAACCCGCCAATAAGTTGTTGCAGACCGATCGCTCGCCGTCTTACTCCGGCGACCGCAAAGAGGCCATCGACAATATCACACATGCTACGAATATCTTGCGCCGCGTCGGGGTAGTAGGGGTGGTGGTGTTTTCGATCATCTCGGCACTGATCATCTTCAACACCATCCAAATGGCGATTTTCAATCGTCGTGACGAGATCACCATAGAGCGGCTGCTAGGGGCTGGATCGTGGTTCATCCGTGGGCCATTCATCGTCGAAAGTATCATCTACGGCATCTTGTCAGCGGTGATTTCGATGCTACTTATCAACTCTGTGTTTGTGGCGGCCAGTTCGGCGCTGCAAGCCAGTAGCTTGGGACTGCTCGACATCGCTTTTGCACACGAGTATTTCAACCAGCATTTCCTGGTCCTCTTGCTACTACAGCTCGTCGTGGGTATACTGATAGGAGCCGCATCATCCATCATTGCCACTCAGCGGTACCTGAAATTCAAAACGAAATAAACAACTCTGCACCTGTAGACGACACCTGTCTAACCAGCACTTAAATAAGAGAGGGTAGTTTACAGTTTGCTATGAAGTGTGATACATTTAGTTTGTCTCGACTAACAACAAAAAACGATTCAAAACAAAAGACAAAAGACAAGATAAAAATGAAAAACACTCGTCAGTTTACATCTCGTTTGATAACACGCGCATCAGTGCTGACGGTGCTCGCCGTGGTGCTTGTCGCCGGTATCGTCGTGCCTATAGCACGGGCCGACCAGTATGATGATCAGATACAAGCACTTCGCGACCAGAATGCCGTAGCCGGTAACGCCGTCAATGATCTGCAATCCCAGTCCAATAGCTACCAGGACGCCATCTCTAAATTACAGATCCAGATCAATGGCATTCAGGCCCAGATATATGCCAATCAGGCGGAGCAGGCCAGGCTGACGGCAGACATTGCAGCCAAACAGGCCCAGCTCAATACTCAACGGGCGTTGCTCGCGAATGACATCAAGGCCATGTATACCGACGGCCAAATGACCCCTATCGAGATGTTGGCGACCAGCAAAAACCTGAGTGATTATGTCGACAAAGAAGAATACCGTAGCCGCGTCCAAAAGGCGATCCAGGACACCGTGGCCAAGATCACCAAGCTGCAAAGCGAGCTGAAACTCCAAAAGGAACAGATCGAGCAACTATTGGCCAATGAACACGCCCAGCAAGCTCAGATGGCTGCCGACCAGGCACAGCAAAACCAGATGTTGGCCTACACCGAGGCCCAAAAGGATGGGTTCAATAATCAAATTGCTGCCAACAGCTCCAAGATTGGCGAATTACGTCGCCAGCAGATCATCGCCAACACCAAGTACAACATCGGTCCAGCCGGAACAGGGGTAAATTGCGGTGGCGGCTATCCAGCCAAATGGTGCCAAATCGCCCAAGATAGCGTCATTGATGCTTGGGGTATGTACAACCGCGAGTGTGTTAGTTACACAGCATTCAAAGTCCATGCCGACTTCTTGGCCGGCCGGAATAGCCGCGACATGCCGTACTGGGGTGGAATCGGTGATGCCAAGATGTGGGATGAAAATGCCCAGGCCGCCGGCATTCCAGTCAACGGCAACCCAACTCCGGGCTCAATAGCCATCAGCAACAATGGTACCTGGGGGCATTCTATGTACGTCGAGCAGGTAGGTACTATCAACGGCCAACAGGCAATCTACGTCAGCCAGTACAACACCGATTACCAAGGAAAATACTCCGAGGGCTGGCGCTACACCACCGGACTTGTGTTCTTGCACTTCTAGCCGCCCGATGGATTTAGTCTGACAAAACCACAACGGACTTTTCGGCTAACCATAAGCAGGCGTCTGGTATAATTGACTGCAATGGAGAAATTGAAAGTGCGAAAACCGGGGTTGTTTGCTCGGCTGCCAAAATCATTCGTGGTTGTGGTATTGCTGGTGTTGGCGTTCGGAGTCGGTAATGCAATTGGTACGGGCCGACTCGATCTGGCTGGACGAAAGTCTGACTACAAGTCTGTTTCAGGGCTGCCGGAAAATCTTGACTACAAGGGTGTCGAGGATCTGTACGACACACTGCGCACGAATTACGACGGCAAACTGACCGAGGAGCAGGTGCTTGCTGGTCTCAAAAAGGGCTTGGCCGAATCGGCCGGAGATCCGTACACTGAATATTTCTCGGCTACCAAGGCGACTGAGTTCATGGATCAGTTAAACAACTCGTTTACGGGCATCGGTGCGGAGCTTGGCAAGGATAAGGACGACAATATTATCATCGTCTCGCCGATCGCCGGATTCCCGGCTGAGAAGGCCGGTCTGAAGGCTCAGGACATCATCTCGACCATCGACGGCACTAGCACGACCAACATGTCGATCAATGACGCTGTAGGCAAGATTCGCGGCGCCAAGGATACCAAAGTCACGTTGCAGGTGGTACGGAACCGCTCACAGTCGTTGTCGTTTACGATTACTCGCGACACCATCAAGATCGAAAGCGTGAAGACAGACATCCTGGAGAACAACATCGGTTATGTCCGCATCAGTACCTTCGCCGAGGATACCAGTACGTTGATGCAAAAGGCGACCGACGAGCTCAAGGCCAAAAATGTGAAGGGGATAATCCTCGACCTGCGTGGTAACCCCGGCGGATTACTCGATGCCTCCGTAGACGTCTCTGGTGCGTGGCTGCCGAGCGGTAAGACCATACTACAGGAGAAGCGCGGTGGCAAAGTCGTCGTCAAGACTTATAGCTCGGCCGGCCCGGCAACGTTGAACGGCATACCGACCGTAGTGCTACTCGACCAGGGCAGTGCCTCGGCCTCAGAGATCACTGCCGGTGCTCTGCGCGATAACGATGCGGCTCGCATCATCGGCGTCAAGAGTTACGGCAAGGGTGTCGTCCAGCAAACTATCTGTATCCAGGGTACCCGCGAGGATGAGGGTGGCTGTAGCGCCGATATGTTGAAGGTTACTGTCGCCAGCTGGTATCGCCCGAATGGCCAGAGCATCAACCACAAGGGCATCAAGCCGGACACGGAAGTGAAGCTGGACGAGGCTGCGTTGAAGGCCGGCACTGATAATCAAAAGCAGGCAGCCATAGACTACTTGATGACAAAATTTCAGTAACGCTCGCATAAGTTCGGCGGGCGTGATATATTAGAGGAAAGTTAAGGCTGAGGGGTTAGTGTGTCGAAGACGACAAAGTATATCTTTGTAACTGGTGGTGTGCTTTCTGGATTAGGAAAGGGTATCACGGCCGCTTCGATCGGTAATCTCTTGAAGGCCCGCGGGCTCAGCGTCAATATCCAGAAATGCGACCCGTATCTCAATGTTGACGCCGGGACATTGAACCCACGCGAACACGGAGAGTGTTTTGTGACTCGTGATGGAGCTGAGACTGATCTCGACCTCGGCCACTACGAGCGATTCCTCGACGAGGAACTGACCCAGTCTAGCTCACTGATGAGCGGCCGGGTGCTGCTGAAGGTTATCGAGGACGAACGGGCTGGCAAATACCAGGGCCGCAGTGTCCAGATCATTCCACAAGTTACCGCGGCGATTCAGGCTGAGATAGTCAAGGCCGGTCAAGGTTTCGATATTCATATTGTCGAGATAGGCGGGACTGTCGGTGACTACGAATCACTTAGCTTCATCGAGGCCATCCGCGAGCTCGGCGTGAAGGTAGGACTGGACAATTGTCTGTACGTCCACGTCGTGTACATGCCGTACCTCGGCGCTAGCAAAGAGATCAAGACTAAGCCAGCTCAGAATTCTTTCCGCGAAATTCGCGGACTCGGCATCAGCCCGGGTATACTGGTTGCTCGCAGCGAGGACCCGGCACCGCTGAGCGTCAAAACCAAGCTTAGTCTGTTCTGTGGCGTCCCAGAGGAGGCGATCGCGCTATTGCCAAACGCTAAGACTATTTACGAAGTTCCGCTGACGCTGGAAGATACTGGTGTGACCGATGAGATATGTCGACGTCTGCGGATCAATACTAGGCCTGGCAAACGACATTTGGCGGAGTGGCGCGAGGTCGTCGGGCGGGCAACCAGCAAGCGGACACACGACGTCAAGGTAGGTGTTGTTGCCAAATACCTGGACAATCAGGATACGTACATGTCGGTATTCGAGGCGCTACGTTCGGCCGCTTGGGCAAATGATGCCAATATCACTATCGACTGGATTGATGCTGTGGCCCTCGGCTCGAGCAAGCCGGCTGAGGTTGCCAAAAAACTCGCAAAATACGATGGTATTGTTGTGCCTGGGGGTTTTGGCACTCGCGGTGTCGACGGCAAGATTTTGGCTGCGCAGTATGCTCTGTCGCACAAATTGCCCTACCTGGGGCTATGCTATGGCCTGCACATGGCAGTCATTGCAGCGGCCCGTAACGCTGGCCTGGCAGACGCCAACAGCACCGAGGTTGACCCGGATACCAAACACGCTGTGATCGGCACTATGGTCGGTCAGGAGGGCAAGGAGAACACTGGTGGCACCATGCGGCTGGGTAATTATAACTGTGATCTGACATCGGGAAGTCTGGCGGCTCGAGTGTATGGGACCAAGCATATTGTGGAACGTCACCGTCACCGCTACGAATGTGCCGCCGAGTACCAGTCAGACTATGAGTCATGGGGTATAGTGGCAAGCGGCATCAACCCAGATAACAAGCTGGTTGAAGTCATCGAGGCCAGTCCGGCTCTGAACCATCCATTTTTCCTGGCGAGCCAGTTCCACCCGGAATTCAAATCACGCCCAACTCGCCCGCATCCGATGTTCGATGGATTTGTCCGAAGTTTGATTCACCACGATTAATTTACGACGATTAACGGGGGTCATGTTGGGTTATTGACCGGATAGTGGATTGCATTTTAAGCATAAATAGGATACTCTCGGCAGTATGGATACACAACAAGCACGCGACTTCACTTCACCAATTCACCTGAAGCGGATATTGTTCGTCGAGGACGACGATGCACTGGCTAATGTCTATATAACTCGTCTGCAGGCCGAAGGCTTTGATGTCCGGCGAGTCTCGAACGGCGAGGATGCCCTAGCGACTGCACTCAGTTATAGCCCGAATCTCGTACTGCTGGATGTCATGATGCCGAAAGTCAGCGGCTTCGACGTGCTCGATATATTGCGCAACACGCCCGAGACACGCAATCTCAAAATCATTATGCTGACAGCACTGAGCCAGGAAAGTGACAGAGCCCGTGCCGAGGGCCTTGGCGTAGATGATTATCTCGTCAAATCGCAGGTTGTGATCGCCGATGTGGTTGACCGCATCAAGCAGCATTTGGCAGAACGCTAGACTCTCAGAGTGTGTATAGCCAACACTTAAACACTTTTCCGAGACCTTTCACGCGCGGATGGTAGGCCACCTGAGCTGCTTATGTATAGCATCTCCGTGGCCTACCATGCCGGCTCCATTTCGGTTAAGTCTCGTAAAAGTGTTTAAGAGTTGCCTATAAAACACCGCCCTGGGTGCAGGGCGGTGTTTTATGTGTGTCGACCGTCGATCGAACAAGAATGTTAGACGACGGTGACTTCGGTGCGGCGGATGCTGCGACCGGTGAAATTGCGGACTTTGCGGCTCTGGAAGGCTACGACGCCATCGCGGGCGGCGTGGATCGTGAAGTTGCGGCTCAGCGTGGTGCCGGCGCCAGCGCGCTTGGTCAGGCCGATTTGACGGATGATGATCTGACCGACGGTGACTTTTTGGCCGCCTGAAACTTTGACGCCGAGGCGCTGGCCGGGACTATCTCTGGTATTTTTGGCGGTACCGCCAGCTTTCACGTGTGACATGGTGTGATTCCTATCTTATAACTTTTCTAATATGAGTAGCTCGCGGGCGACGATTTGGTCGGCTCGGTAGTAGATCAGATCCTCGGTGCGGGCATGCTCAAAACTTATACGATTGTACCCCAGTTCTGCCAAGGAGTCAAGGCGCGACCCGGCAGGCTCTCCGAGAAATGGCAAGTGCTTGAATTGATCCCGTCGAGTCTGCCAGGCGGGGACGGCCAAACAGAGGCGGGCGCGGGCCGGCAATTGGCCGTGAATGTTGCGCAGGAACTTCTTGATAATCAGGTTACACTCGCTGGTTGTCAGGTTGAGAGTTTGCGAATCGGGCAGGGCGGTGAAGGGTCGGCCGAGGTAGACCTCGCTGGCTACGAAACTCGGCTGTGGCGTCCAGCGGTGGTTTGTGGCGTCTCCGACCTCTAAGTTGTAGGTTCGAGTGTCGGATGCTTCGTGCTTGCCGCGCCGGTCATTCAGCCACTGCAAGTTTGCGTCTGTGTATTCAACCATCCGAGGGTCCAAATCGCTGCCGTAAATCTCAAATCCCATCAGGCTAGCTTCCTGTAGCACTACGCCGGTTCCACAGAATGGGTCGAGCAGGGTAGCGCCGGCCATTGGCCTTATACTGGAGACCGCGAGGTTGATGATGATCTGGGCTAACTTCGGCGGTAGCATGCCGACGCGGGCGTCGCGTTTCGGTCGGTCGCGGTCGCGAGCGGTGTAGCTATCAATGTCTTGAACTTGCAATGTCTGAGCGACGATGGTCCGCGTACCGCTACGGACGAACACTAGTTCCCAGCCGGTTGGGCCTGTCAGGTTGTTGTGTATGACCGAAGCACTGTTGAGGGCTAGTTCTTTGTTCGGCGTCAAACGCACCGAGCGGCCGGTTTGTTTGATGACTTTTTTGACGCTCAGTCCGGTGGCCATCATGTGTTGTGGCGTCACGCGCAGGCCGTAGACGCTCAGCCCGAGCTGCATTTTGCCCTCCGGGAGGTATTCGATGCGCCCCGGGACGGATGCCAGCAAGTAGCGTTCCACCTCGCGCCAGTCGGTGGTATCGAGCGTCGTCAACACCTTGCAGAACTTGATACTACCACCGAGTCGATCGAAATCGACCTGATCAGGTTCGATATCAAGCAGGGCGGCGCTGTCCTCGATGGGGCGAAGGATTGCCGCGCCGTATAAACTTTCGAGCTCTGCCAGGCCGATTGCTGGCTGGCGGCCGAGGATGAATAAACTTTGCATTACCTATCAAGTATACGGCAGAATGGAGGATTCGCGTATAATAGTCGGTATATGTCGATAGCTGAATCTACTCCACCCTCATTTCTCAAACGGCGTTGGAAATTGATATTGAACCTCATGACGGTCATCGCGCTGGCTGTGCTGGTGTATGCCATTCGTGATCAGCTCACCGAGACGCTGGCGAATTTGCGATATGTCAATCTGTGGATTTTGCTGTTGATCGTGCCGATCGAGGCGCTCAATTATCATTCCCAGGTCAAACTGTATCAAAAACTTTTCGCTATTGTTGGCAACAAATTGTCGTACAAATTTTTGTATCGGGCGGCGCTGGAGTTGAATTTTGTTAATAATGTATTCCCAAGCGGCGGCGTGTCCGGCATTTCGTATTTTGGACTGCGGATGAAAGACGGTCAGAAGATAACTGCCAGCAAGGCGACACTAGTACAGATTATGAAGTTGGTGCTTATAATCTTGTCATTTGAGATTTTGCTGATTGCCGGTTTGTTTTTTCTCGCCATCGTTGGCAAAGCCAGCAATCTGACGATGTTTGTGACCGGATCGTTGTCGACGATGTTGGTAGTCGGAACAGTGGCGTTCAGCTATATCATCGGCAGCAAACGGCGGATCAATTCGTTCTTCACTGCGCTGACCAAGATGTTCAATCGGGTGATCCATGTCGTCCGTCCTCGGCACCCGGAAACTATAAATATCGAGAAGGCCCGTGCCGCGTTCGATGATATGCACGAAAACTATTTGCTGTTTCGCAAGCATTACCGTGAGTTGCGCGAACCGGCCATGTACGCGCTGCTTGCCAGCATCACCGAGTTGATGGCGCTCTATATCGTTTATGTTGCGTTCGGGGAATACGTCAATGTCGGTGCTGTCATATTGGCCTATGCCGTCGCCAATTTTGCCGGGCTAGTATCGGTGCTACCGGGTGGTGTCGGCGTCTATGAAGCCCTCATGACGGCAGTCTTGTCGGCCGGTGGCGTAGCGGCTGCCATCAGTCTGCCGGTGACCGTGATGTACCGCGTCGTCAATACTCTGATCCAGGTCCCGCCAGGCTATTATTTTTACCACAAAACTTTGCAGGAAAAGACTGAGGACGGGTAGATATGGGTATGGCGAAATTTACTACCTTTTCACTAAGGCACCTCGGAAGCGCCAGATGTGCCACC
>JAYTAB010000024.1:0-9751 GCA_043737735.1 Candidatus Saccharimonadota bacterium
TGACCCCCGAATTTATCACCGTAATAACTATCGTTAACGGCGGCCAAAATTGTCGGATCCTCGGGATTACTACAGAACAAACGTACTTCGACAAGAGAAGTGTCTGTTTCGGACTTATTCACGACGCCTATTCGCCGTGCTGCTCGATAGCTTCTAGGAGGCTATTCTCGAGGTCAGATTTCTTCTTCAATTTCGGAATTTTGGGTAGTTCAGTTGTTTCTACGACACCTTCAGAGACCGACTCTGTCGGCTTGTCAGCTTCGATATCTATGTCATATCCGGCCAATTTGCTGGCGAGGCGGACATTTTGTCCACTCTTGCCGATGGCAATACTGAGCTGGTCTTCGGGGACGACAACACGAGCTTTTTTGCGAGTTTCATCGAGTTCGACGCGGGTGACTTTGGTCGGACTTAGAGCACCGATGATGTAGTCGACGGTGTTTTCATTCCAGACAACTATATCGATCTTCTCCTGTTCGCCGATTTCACTCATGACGGCGTTGACGCGCGTTCCATGTCCACCGACAAAGGTACCGACCGGGTCGACCCCAGGTACGGTGCTGGAAACGGCAATTTTACTGCGAACGCCAGCTTCACGGGCGATGCCCTTGATCTCGACGGCACCACTTTCCATCTCTGGTACTTCGGCACGGAAGAGCCATTCGACGAATTGGTTGTTGCCACGCGATACTATTAGTTGTGGACCACGGAAACCGCGCTCGACGTCCTTTAGGAAGACCTTAAGACGTTGGCCAGGGTAGTAGCGCTCACCCTGAATTTGTTCGCTGCGAGGCATGATACCCTGAGCTTTGCCGAGGTCGATGCGAACAATGTTGCCTTCGACACGGGAAACAACGGCGTTGATGACAGTACCGATCTTATCTTCGAACTCAGCCATAACGATTTCACGTTCAGCTTCGCGTAGACGCTGCAAAATGACTTGCTTGGCGGTCTGAGCGGCGACGCGGCCGAAGTTCTCAACCTTTTCGTGCAGTTCGATCATGTCGCCGATTTTGGCATCTTTTTTGATGACTACGGCGTCTGTCAAACTAATCTCGTAATCACCATCCCCGATACGTTCGACAACTTCCTTGGTTACATATGCGTCGACTTCACCACTGTTGAGGTTCATCGTAACGCGCACTTCCTGCTCGCGGTCACCATAATCGCGACGGTAAGCAGCAGCCAGAGCTTGCTCGACCACTTCCTGCACGGTTTCCTCCGGCAGGTTTTTTTCCTCGGCGATTGCCTTGATAGCAACACCTAATTGTTTAAAGTCCATGTCCATATTGTTTCTCCTTGTATTGATTACTCTTATGATCGTACTGATTACTAGTATGCACGCATCGGCCGTTCTTGTAAGCCATTATATGAAAAAAGCCGACCTGCTGGCCGACTCGAACACTTTTAGTATACGCCAATCTTACTTCCTTTGTCAAACAGGGTCGAACACTGTTAGTATGGGATGTATGAGCAAAACCGTTACGAGATTATATACACAATTCCAGCCAGAGCATTATGACCTGGTTCTCAAGCTAGTTCGAACCGAAATGAGATTTCAAGGAACGGTCACTATTACCGGGCGCAAGGTCGGGCGACCTAGCATGCGGATTACACTGCACCAGAATGGCCTGAAGGCAAAAGCTGCCACAATTACGCAAATTGACAAAAAAGGCGTCGAACGCGAAATTCCTGTTTCGAGGCTCAACAATCAGAACTCGTTACACGAATTACGGCTCCACTGCAACGAGATGATATACCCCGGCAAATACGTTGTGAAGGTAGAATATGAAGGCCTTATAACTCCGGGGATGACCGGGATCTACCCCTGCTATTTCAAGATTGACGGCAAGGAACAGGCTCTGCTGGCCACGCAGTTCGAGAGCCACCACGCCCGTGAGGCCTTCCCATGCATCGATGAGCCGGAGGCCAAAGCTACCTTTGATCTTAGTCTAGTAACCGAACCGGGGTTCACGACACTTGGTAATACGCCTGTCAAGGAGCAACGTACCGACAAAGACTGGATGATCACTACATTCGAGACTACACCGCGCATGAGCAGCTACCTACTGGCGTTCGTGGTTGGCGATATGCATTCCAAATCCGCCAAGACTAAGTCCGGCACCGAGGTCAATGTCTGGTCAACCAAAGCTCAACCAATCGATTCTCTGGACTTTGGGCTAGATGTCGCCGTCCGCTCGATAGAATTTTTCGAAGACTATTTCGGAGTGCCGTATCCATTACCCAAAGCCGATCACGTGGCACTGCCCGATTTCAGTAGCGGCGCCATGGAAAACTGGGGACTCATAACCTACCGCGAGCGGGTTTTGCTGGCATACCCTGGCGACACTTCGCAGTCTATCAAAGAAACTATCGCCCTGGTCGTCGCTCACGAAACATCACACCAATGGTTCGGCAACCTTGTCACTATGAAATGGTGGGACGACCTCTGGCTCAACGAATCCTTCGCCAACATGATGGAATATCAAGCGGTCGACGCCATGTTTCCAGACTGGCACGTCTGGGATACCTTCGTCGCTGCCGAGGGTCTATCGGCCCTGCGCCGCGATGCTAACCCTGGTGTGCAGGCCGTACGGACCAACGTCAACCACCCCGACGAGATCAACACGCTGTTCGACCCGTCGATCGTCTACGCCAAGGGCGGACGGCTGCTGTACATGCTCAAAAGCTACATCGGCGACGAGGCTTTCCGTAGCGGCCTGAGCAACTACTTCACCAAATACGCCTACAAAAACACCGAAGGCAGCGACCTGTGGACAGAACTAACCAAGACTTCCGGTGTCGACGTTGCCGCTTTCATGAACCCCTGGCTAGAACGCCCTGGCTTCCCTGTTCTCAGCGTGAACCAAACTGGCCACAAACTGACCATCAGCCAGAAACATTTTTCCGACAATCCAGATGCTGTTGACGCCGAACGCTTGTGGCCGGTACCACTGCTAACAGACGACACTGACTTGCCGAAACTCCTCGACATGCGAGATTTCACGACACGCTACGACGGTGTAGGAGTCGCCCGTATCGATCAAGGTGCCCGCGGCCATTACATCGTCAATTACGAAACGCCCGAACAGCGCGCTGAGCTGGCCGCGGCAGTCTGCGCCGGCAAATTATCCAGCGCCGAGCGCCTAATGCTCCTGAGTGACACCAGCACACTAGCTCGGGCCGGTTACCGCCCTTACGGCGACGTGCTCAATTTACTCGAAGCCTACGCCGACGAGACCAACGAGTCGGTCTGGGATATCATTTCACTAATCATCGGTGAGTCAAGACGCTTTATCGACATCAGCAAGGACGGGACAGCGCTCGAGGACAAAATCAAGGCGTTCATCCGCGGGCTAATCGCCAAACAACATGCTCGACTTGGTTGGGATGAGATACCTGGTGAATCGGCCGCCGACCAGAAGCTCCGGGCTCTGATCATCGGTCTTGGCTCATACTCCGAGCATCCAGCCATCCTAGCCGAGGCTGTCAAACGTTTCGAGGCTTACCAGGCCGATCCCGCTAGCCTAGCGTCCGAAATCCGCGGCATCGTCTTCGGTATACCGATCAAACAAGGTGACAAAAAAGCTTTCGACTACCTGCTACAGCTACACGACAGCACCAGCAATAGCGACCTCAAAGGCGACATATCCGGCGCCCTGACAGCGACGAGATCAGCCGAAGACGCCGCTCGTTTGCTGGCCCGCATCAAAGATTCCAAACTCATCAAGCCTCAGGACGCCGACCGTTGGCTGGTGTACATTATGCGCAACCGTTACGTCCGCGAAGTCGGCTGGGATTGGATGGTCGGCGAGTGGAGCTGGATCGAAGAAACCTACAAAAACGACAAATCCTACGACTACATGCCGCGCTACGCCGCTGGCGGTTGCAATAGCCGACCATGGGCCGACAAGTATAGAGCCTTCTTCGAACCCAAGCTCGACCAGATTGTACTGAAACGCAACATCCTCATGGGCATCGAAGAGATCAGCAACCGTGTCAAATGGCTGGAACGCGATCTAGCGTCTGTCGAGCAGTTCTTCGCTAGTCAGAAGTAGCCCCCTGGCGTATTATATGGCCGCCATCAGTAAATAGCCTCGACGAAATCCAACACCTCGAAATCCAGGCCGCCAACTTCGATGGCTGACAGCGCGTATTCACCAGTCCAGCGATGGGTGACTACCCATGTCTCAGCCGCCCGCTGCATATGCTGCAGTTTTCTGGCAGTAATATAGTCCATGCCAGTCCCGAAATGATCGGTGGCGCGATACTTTACCTCAACAAAATAGACTACCTCGTCTCGCTGGACGACAATGTCGATCTCGCAGTGCGGTCGACGATAATTCCGCTCCAGCACTTCGTAACCTTCACGCGTCAAGAACTCGGCCGCCGCTTGCTCAGCCTGATTGCCGGTGCTAACTGACGACATAGTCAGCCCTTAACTCGATCCGTTGTATCGGCTTGTACGATCGACGATGAAGCTCGGTCACGCCATGCAACTTCAACATTTCGATATGCAAAGCCGTACCGTAGCCGACGTGCTTGTCGAAGCCATAAGCCGGATATTGCTGCGCCGCAACCTCAACCATATAACGGTCGCGGGCAACTTTGGCTATGATGCTGGCCGCACTGACTGCCGGGATCACTCCATCGGCCCCGATGACAGTCCGAACTGGTACACGCTTGGCATACTCTGGCAAGAAGTTGTAATTTCCATCGATGATAATTTCCGAGTATTCCTCGGTGATCTGTGACATAGCTTGTTCCATGGCAGATTTGACGGCCACCGTCAGGCCGTAGGCGTCTATATCCACCGGCCAGACCCAGCCAATACCAATAGCCAGGGCCTCAGCTCGGATAATCAAATCGAGCTGCTCACGGCGGCGTTTGGTCAGCTTCTTCGAGTCATCGAGCCCGGCGATAGGTATACCCGGGTTCAGTATGACTGCTGCCGCCACCAATGGCCCAGCCCAACATCCCCGACCTACTTCATCCAAACCAACAATATTCATCTCCTTATACTAACAAAACCGCCTCTTGTTAGAGACGGTTTTGTGGGAATTGCATCAGAAACTGCACTAAAAACTAAGCTTTTGCGTCGTTAGCTTCGACTTCAGTTGTAACCTCTTCGGTAACAACTTCGTCGACAGGTAGCTCGTTGACGGCGCGTTTGTCGAAATCGAGTCCAGTTAGGCGGGCAGCCTTACCGGTGCGATCACGCATGTAGGTAAGGTAATTGCGGCGAACCTTGCTACGCTTGGTGACCTCAACCTGGACAACCAGAGGACTGTGCAGCAGAAAGCTCTTCTCGACGCCAACACCGCTGGCGATGCGACGAACGGTGATGCGACTGGTGTGCGAACCCTTGTTGTCGGTGCGAATAACTAGGCCCTGGAAAATCTGGACGCGCTCTTTGGCGCCTTCACGGATTTTCTGGTGAACTTTGACGGTATCGCCACTGTGCACGTCGACGACGGCGGGCTTTTTGAACTGAGCGGCAAATGTATTAACAATTGAATTCATAAATAACAAACCTTACTTACCTTAAACTTATATTTCTCTTTTCAGCAAGTATACCACATCTGTTAGGTGGCTACAATACTTGTCGCCCGTCAAACCTGAGAAGCAATTGCCGGCTATTCTTCCGGGTCATATGGTCGGTTAGCCCTGCCGGTTCGGCGTTTCAGTGCACGTCGCTCATCCTCGGACATACCACCCCAGACCCCAGCGTCCTGCTTATGGTCAATCGCCCATTCGAGACATGCCTGTGTAACGTGGCATCGTCGGCAAACAGCTTTTGCATCCTCTATCTGTAGAGCAGCCGGGCCCGTGTTACCGATCGGAAAAAACAACTCAGGATCTTCACCTAAGCACTCTGCTTCATTTCGCCAGCCGCCTTGTTCTTGTCCCATAAAATACCTCGTTCCATGATAGTGCATATTAATTATCGACTACATGACAGTAGATAGCAAGCCTGCACGGCTCGCCACGAGTAACGAATTCGATATAACAGATTACCCGACGACGCGATAAACTTCTTCCAGCGTCGTATCGCCCTTGATAACCTTCAGAACACCGTCTTGTAGCATCGTCAGCATACCCTCTTCGATAGCCTTCTTCTCGAGCATATCGGTAGTGATCTGGCCCGGAGGCAAACGTAGTAGTTGTTGTACTCCCGGCGTCATCTGGAGTTGTTCACGAATTGGGAATTGGCCGGTGTAGCCAAACGGATTGGTAGCAGACGTCCCGGCTTTGTAGAGCGTAACTTGGCTGAGATCGGGGCGCTCCACCCCCGGTGGTAGCGAATCGATAACGGCTTGCAGTTGCGCTCTCAGGCCATCGTCCGGCTGATAAGGTTGCTTGGTCGCATCGTCGAGGCGGCGGATCAAACGCTGAGCCATAATCAGGCGCATGGCCGAGGCAAACAGTGGATTAACGCCGACAAAATCAAGCATACGCGTCAGTGCTGCAGCGGCTGAGCCGGCGTGAAAGGTACTGAGCACCAGATGGCCTGTTAGTGCTGCCTGCAGCGCCGTACGTGCAGTGTCCTGATCGCGAATCTCGCCGACCATCAGCGTATCTGGGTCGAGCCGAAGTACGGCACGCAGTTTCTCGGCGAATCCTGACGAATTGATGTCTCCTTGAACAGGTATTTGCACTACGCCAGGCAGAAAATATTCAACCGGATCCTCGAGTGTGATGATCTTGCGCTCATCGGAGTTCAGCGTCGTAATCAGCGAATACAGGGTTGTTGTCTTACCCGAGCCAGTTGGTCCAACAACCAGCACCATGCCAGTTGGGTGATTGATAATATCATCGACGACAACCCGCTCACGCTCTGAGAGCGCCAGACTGTCGAGGTTCAGCAGCTCCAGCTTGAGATTGAACAGACGCATCACAACGTCCTGGCCATAGACCGTCGGCACGGTCTCGACACGCAAGTTGACGTTGACTTCCTCGCCGGTCGCCATTTTGTAATCCTGGTTTATATGCCCACTTTGCGGCTCCGGCGAAACCGTCGACAGATTAGCGACTATCGCCACACTTGACATCAGCTGTCTATACTTCTCGGGGGTCAAACGAGCAATCGGATGCAGCACGCCATCAACTCGGAAACGGATCCGGACATGATCCTTCTCATTCTCCATATGTATATCGGAGGCTTTGAGGTTATACGCTTGTTTGACAAGATAGGCGAGCACGTCGTCAGACAGAACACTTTCCAGTGTCGCCGATACGGTTTTGATAAGTTGTTCATCGGCTTTGACGCCAAGAGCAACATCATCATAAATAATTTTCTTAGGTGGATTATAAAGGCTAAGGTACTCCTGAAAACCGTGCTCCGATATTATAGCAAAGGCTATACGCTGACTAGTAAAGTGCTCCTTGACGGCGTTCATGGTCTGTTGGGCCGTGGTCGTCGTAATACCGAACAGGATACTGTACTTTTCGACCTCCAGTGGCACAATGCGATAATTGCGAATCTGCGGTTCTGGCAGTACATCCTTGAAAAGTTGCTTATTGTCGATCTTGGAAGTGTCGACGTATGATAGATTAAGAATACGAGCCCGACGCTGGGTAGCTAATTCTTCATCTAATCTGGCGTCTTGGCTCATAACCATAAGTATAACAGGTATACATTCTATGGCTAACTCGCATCTCAGAAATATCACTCTTATAGCCCATAATCTGCGTAGTTGTCACAACGTTGGATCGCTGCTACGTACTGCCGAGGGATTTGGCTGCTCGGAGGTTATATTGAGTGGCTATACTCCGTATCCTCTCATGGACATAGATGATCGCATGCCGCACTTGTCACAGAAGATCAACAAACAGATTCAAAAGACTGCACTCGGTGCTGAGAAGCTCATCAGCTGGCGACACGAACCAGACATCAGACCCATTATCGCCTACCTACGCGCTGATGGCTGGCAACTAGCGGCCGTCGAGCAATCAGTGGAGAGCGTGGCCCTCCCGAAGTTCACGCCGCCCGACAAGATTGTTCTACTGGTCGGCCGCGAGGTCGAAGGTATCGAGCCAGAAATTCTATCCCAGATGGACACGGTACTGGAGATACCGATGTTCGGCCACAAGGAGTCCTTCAATGTCGTCCAAGCCGCCGCCATGGCGCTGTACCATTGCCGATTCGCATAACTCACCCCGTCTTGATCATGATAATATAAAGGCAAATGAACAGTAGTAGCCAGTTTCCGTCTGATTTTCCCACTAATTTTTTATGGGGCGCTAGCACCGCGAGCCATCAGGTTGAGGGCGGTACGCACAACCAGTGGAGCGAGTGGGAAAAGGCCCAGGCACCCACGCTGGCCCACACTGCCGAGCGCCGCCTAGGCAAGCTGCCCAGTTGGCAGAACATATCTTCGCAGGCTCAAGCTCCCGCGAATTATATCTCTGGTGCCGGTGTCGAACACTATAGCCGGTATCGTACAGACTTCGATATTCTCACCCAGCTAAATATGAACGCCTACCGTTTCGGTATCGAATGGTCACGCATCGAACCACGACCCGGCGAATGGGACGCGGCAGCCATTGAACATTACCGCGAATATCTCCAGCAGTTAAAACAGAGGGGTATTACACCTGTTATTACCCTCTGGCATTGGACTATGCCCGTATGGTTTGCGGATCGTGGCGGCTTCGCCAAGCGCGGTAATCTAGCCCTGTTTGAGCGCTATGTTCAAAAGATTGCCGAACTATTCGGGGAACAGTTGTCGTATGTCATAACGTTGAATGAGCCGAATGTGTATACCGGACTTGGTTATGCCACAGGGGAATGGCCGCCACAGGAGAGGAGCCCCCTGCTCGCCATTCGCGTATATGCGAACTTAGCCGAAGCTCACCGCAGAGCATACCGCATATTGAAACAGGCCAATCCAAAACTGCAGATTGGCATTGCCTCCCAACTATCTGACACTCGTGCAACCGAGCCTCGTAACCCCATTAACCGCGTCGGTGTAGCGGCCAAGCTCTATGCATGGAACTGGTGGTTTTTGAACCGCATCAACGGTCATCAGGATTTTATCGGCGTTAATTACTATTTTACAGAATACCAGGATTGGTTGGGGCGAATCAAAAATCCGACTAAGCCGGTGAGCGATTTGGGTTGGTACATGGAGCCGTCTGGTCTGGGGCGATTGTTGGTACAAGTCTGGAATCGTTACCGTACGCCCTTGCTGGTTAGTGAAAATGGCCTCGCAGATAGCTCCGACAGCCAACGTAAATGGTGGCTCGGCCAGACAATGGGTGCGTTGGAATATGCCCTGGAGCAAGGCGTCGACCTGCGCGGCTACCTGCATTGGAGTCTGCTGGACAATTTCGAGTGGGCATACGGCTGGTGGCCGCAATTTGGCCTAGTGCATGTTGACCGCACTACCATGAAGCGTACTATCCGCCCCAGCGCCCGCGTGTACGCAGACTACATCAAACGACACAAAGGTCTATAGCTACCTCGTCATTGGGTATACTCGACCTACGAGACCATGTCGGCCCTCTAGTCGCGTAGTGTTTGCCCCTGGCACAATGCTTATGCTAAAATACCAATAATAACTATAATCAAAATCAAACAATACTATGGCACTTACAACTCAACACAAACCAACGATGCATTACAAGAAATCGCACGGCGGTCATCATCATCAGAAGTATCTACTCACCACCCCGAGCACCTCAGGCGCTAGCCTGAAGTGCGTTCTGGGGTATTTGCTTGGCTTTGGGTTTGAGTTTAGGTCTTGTT